>NZ_JBGCCU010000006.1:0-300000 GCF_041261445.1 Catenulispora sp. EB89 | reverse complement strand
AACTCATCGCGGAAAGTAGCGCTGAAACAGGTGGCTGACAATAGCTCGTCCAGACCCGGTCCAGACCCGCTCCAGACCCGACCCGGGCCTGATCCAGACCCGACCCAGGCCCAATCCGGATCAGGCGTCCAGAAGCCGCACATCCCCCGCGTTCACCCGCATGTCCAGCGCATCCGCGCCGACCCGGAACCCGCGCACCGTCAGCCCGTCCCAGGCGTCGCCCGGCAGCGGCTCGAACGCCACGATGTCCGCCGGCGCGTCCGGCCGCATCCCGACCAGGGCCGAGACCACCGCCACCGACGCCGCCGCGGCCCACGCCTGCGGGCGGCACGACGCCGGGTACGGCGTCGGCCGGCCGCCGGGCCGCGCCGGGCTTCCCGCGTACAGCTCCGGCATCCGGTATTCGAATCCCGCGGCGGCTTCCAGCAGGCCGTCGATCAGCGTGCCCGCCGCCTCGGCCGCCCCGGGGACGCCTTCGGCTGCCGCGCGCGCCAGCCCCTGCACGGCCATCGCCGTATCGTGCGTCCAGACCGAGCCGCCGTGGTAACTCAGGGGGCTGTATCCGCCCGCCGAGGTCGCCATCGTGCGCAGGCCGTAGCCCGAGGACATCGCCGGCGACCCCAGCCGCGCCGCGACCAGAGCTGATTCCTCGCGGTTCAGGATCCCGGTGCCCAGCAGGTGCCCCATGTTCGAGGCGACGCTGTCCACCGGCTTGCCGTCCCGGTCCAGCGCGACCGCCGGGAACGGGCCGTCGGCGTCGCTGATCCAGAAGCGGGCGCGGAAGCGCGCGGCGAGCTGCGTCGCCCACGTGCGCCACTCCTCGCCGCCGGGCCGGCCGAAGGCGTCCAGCAGGGCCGCGCCGCTCATCGCCGCCTCGTAGGCGTAGCCCTGGACCTCGCTCAGCGCCAGCGGCGCCGTCGCGATCCGGCCGTCGACGAACTGGATCGAGTCGTGCGAGTCCTTCCAGCCCTGGTTCGCCAGGCCGTGGCCTGATTCGTCGACGTAGCTGAGGAATCCCGCGTCGTCCATCCCGTGGTCGCGCATCCACATCAGCGCCGCGCCCAGCGGGTCCAGCAGCTTCTCGACCTCGTCGGCCGGCATGCCCCAGCGCCAGGCGTCGTGCAGCAGCATGATCCACAGCGGCGTGGCGTCCACGGTGCCGTAGTACGTCGAGGGCAGCAGCAGCGGCCGTTCGGTACCGCCGAAGGCGTCGTGGCCGGACGGCGCGCGGCGGATCTCGTGCAGGATCTTGCCCGGCTGCTCGGCGGTCTCCGGGTCGGTCTTCGTCCCCTGGCGCCGGGCCAGCGTGCGCAGCGTCCCGGCGGCCAGCCGGGTGCCCAGCGGCAGCAGCATGCGCGCGGCGATGAGCGAGTCGCGGCCGAACAGCGTGAGGAACCACGGCGCGCCGGCGCCCAGGAAGTGGTCCTCCGGCGCGGTGGGGTCGCGCAGCTCCAGGCCGCGCAGGTCGGCCAGCGAGCGTTCGACGAAGCGGCCGACGCGGATGTCCCCGCTGTCCACCTGGAGGTCGCCGATCACCGACGCGCCGTCGGTGCCCAGGACCACGGAGGTGCCGGTGGGGGTGACGCTCACGTCGATGACGAAGCGGGCGACGTCGCCGGGCGCCAGATCCACCGGCCAGCGCAGCCGGCCGTTCTCGGAGTCGACGTCCGCGGGCGCCGGTACGGCGGTCGCCAGGACGACGTCGGGGTTGACGTCAGGGTTCTGTGGACGGGGCCCGGTCCAGCGCAGACCGCCGTCAACCGCTTCAGCCGGCAGCAAGCTGGGGGAGTGGCCGGACTTCACGACCGAGATCTCGGCGAGATCGCAGCCCAGGGTGACGGTGAGCGTGGTCTGGACGCTGCGGCGTGAGGCCGAAACGATCTCTATCGTCTCGCGCACCAGAGTCTGGAGCCCGTCGCCCCGATCCTCGTCGACCAGCACCCGCCGCCGCTCGATCCACACCGCCGGGTCCGCGCCGTCCTCGCCGAGGCCGCGCGCCACGAGCACGCTGTGGGTCGCGTCGGCGCCGTCGAGCTCGGTGGCGATGGGAGTGAGGCGGGCGCCCGCCAGTGTGAGATCGGAAACACTCAGGACACGCCGGTCGTCGGCGAAAACCCCCGTCACGCCGCGCCCGGAGAGCGTCCCGCCGGTGCCCGACAGGCCGAAGACGGGAGCCCGCACGGTCGTTTGCAGGTCGTGCAGATAGGGTTGCTGAGCTGGGGTTTCGGCCGGGCCGTCGGTCATTGGGTGTCCCTCGTGTTGCCTGGTGGTTCTCCGGCACTCTATCCATTTGAACGTTCATATGTAAGACTCCACCCCAGAGTCTTTGATCGTTCAACTCCCGGAAGGGAGGAACGCCGTGGCAATGGACCGCGAGCCCTCACCGCCCCGCCCGACCATCAAGGCCGTCGCCAAGCACGCGCAGGTGTCGTACCAAACGGTATCGAACGCGCTGAACGCGCCGGAGCGGCTGCGCCCCGACACGCTGGCCCGCGTGCTCCGCGCGGTCGACGAGCTCGGCTACCGGCCCACCCAGGCCGCGCGCAACCTGCGGCTGCAGACCACGCGGCTGATCGGGTTCCGGTCCACCCGCTCGGGAGGCCGCGGCATCGGCGCCATCGAGGACCGGTTCCTGTACGCGCTGACCTCCGCCGCGCGCGACCGCGGCTACGGCGTGATCCTGTTCGCCGCCGACGGCGACGAGGACGAGATCGCGATGTTCGAGGACCTGGTCAGCCGGGGCGCGGTGGACGGCTTCGTGCTGTTCGGCTCGCACCGCCACGACCCGCGCACCGCTTGGCTCGCCGAGCGCGACGTGCCCTTCGTCAGCTTCGGCCGGCCCTGGGAGCAGACCCCCTTCGAGTACTCCTGGCTCGACGTCGACGGCCACGCCGGCACCCTGGCCGCGACCAGGCACCTGGCCGAGGAGGGCCACCGCCGGATCGCCTTCATCGGCTGGCCGGAAGGCAGCGAGGTCGGCGACGACCGCTACGCCGGCTATCTGGCCGCCGCCGCGGAGCTGGGCCTGCCCACCCGCGGCCTGACCGTGCGCGGCCTGGACGGCATCGGCGCCGGCACCCAGCTCGCGGCCGGCCTGCTGGCCAAGGCCCACCCGCCGACCGCGTTCGTCTGCGTCAGCGACGCGATGGCCGTCGGCGTGATGCACGCCGTGGAGCACCGCGGCCTGGCCGTGGGCCGGGACGTCGCGGTGATCGGCTTCGACGACAGCCCGCTGGCCACCGTGGTCCAGCCGGCTCTGAGCAGCGTCCGCCAGCCCCTGGAGTCCATCGCGCGCCGCTGCGTGGACCTGGTGCTGGAGCGGATCGACGACCCCCGCAGCGCGGTGACCACCTCCGTCGTGGAGCCCACGGTCATAGCGCGCGGCAGCAGCAATCCCTCCCACCTCTCACCCCCTGACGGGGTCTGACCCGCCGCCACCAGCGGGTCGGCGTCCCGAGCCTGATCGAAGGCGAAACGAAAGGAACGACAATGAAGTCAGTTCGCGTCCAGCGGATCATCGGCGTCGCCGGTGCCGCCGCGGTGCTGGTGACCGCCGCCGCGTGCGGCAGCAGCGGGCCGAGCAAGAGCTCCGGCTCGTCCTCCGGCGGCACCGGCGGCAGCGGCACCGGTGGCGCCACCTCCGGCGTCACCCTGCAGGTGCTGATCGGGTCCTCCGGCGACGCCGAGACCAACGCGGTGGTGGCCGCGGGCAACGCCTGGGCCGCCAAGACCGGCAACAAGGTCGTCGTGACCCCGGCCAAGGACCTCACCCAGCAACTCACGCAGTCGCTGGCCGGCGGGACCCCGCCGGACATCTTCTACGTCGACGCCTCCAAGTTCCAGAGCCTGGTCAAGGGCAACGCGCTGGCCGACGTCGGCGAGAAGATCACCGACTCCGCGGACATGTACCCGAACCTGCAGAAGGCGTTCACCCAGAACGGCCAGTACTACTGCGTCCCGAAGGACTTCTCCACGCTGGCGCTGGAGATCAACACGGACCTGTGGACCAAGGCCGGCCTGACGGACGCCGACTACCCCAAGACCTGGGACCAGCTGGAGACCGTCGCCAAGAAGCTGACCGGCAACGGCGTCACCGGCCTGGTGATGAGCGACACCCTGGACCGCATCGGCGCCTTCATGCGCCAGGCCGGCGGCTCGGTGGTCTCCGCCGACGGCAAGACCGTCACCGCCGACTCGCCGCAGAACCTGGCCGCCCTGCAGTACCTGCAGAAGCTGGGCAAGGAGGGCGCGCTGAAGTTCCCCAAGCAGGTCGACACCGGCTGGGGCGGCGAGGCGCTGGGCAAGGGCAAGGCCGCGATGACGATCGAGGGCAACTGGATCGTCGGCGGGATGCAGAAGGACTACCCGAACGTCCACTACAAGGTCGTTCCGCTGCCGGCCGGTCCGGCGGGCAACGCCACGCTGTCCTTCACCAACTGCTGGGGCGTGGCCCAGAAGAGCTCGCACCAGGCCGCCGCGGTCGACTTCATCGACTACCTGACGACCGTGGACCAGCAGATGACCTTCGCCAAGGCCTTCGGCGTCATGCCCTCGCGGCAGGCCGCCAAGACCCAGTTCACCACCCAGTTCCCGGACCAGGCGGCCTTCGTGACCGGGGCGGACAACGCCTTCGGCCCGGTCGGCTTCCCCGGCTTCGACGCGGTGCAGAAGGACTTCGACTCCAAGATCCAGGGCCTGTCCGACGGCTCCTCGGACCCCAAGAGCATGCTGTCCAGCCTGCAGAAGAACGCCACCGACGCGCTGAGCAACAACTAGGCGCGGCGCCGGTTCCCCGCGGGCCGGCCTCAAAGCGTCGTCCATAGTCCGGATCGAAAGGCCCCCAGGAAGATGAGCAGAACCAGATCGCAGGAGGACCGGCGTCAAGCCCTCGCCGGATGGCTCTTCGTCTCGCCGGCGTTGCTCGGCCTGATCGTCTTCCTGGTGGTGCCGATCGTGCTGGCGCTCTACGTCAGCTTCACGAACTGGGACGGCCTGTCCAACCCGCTTGGCGGCGACGTCAAGTGGGTTGGACTGCACAACTACCAACAACTGCTCACGCACGACGGCCTGACCCGGACCACGTTCGCCGGGGCGCTGCGCAACAACTTCTGGTTCGTGCTGTTCGTGGTGCCGACCCAGACCGCGCTGGCGCTGTGGCTGGCCGTCCTGGTCAACAACAAGTACCTGCGCGGGCGCAGCTTCTTCCGGACCGCGTTCTACTTCCCGTCGATCACCTCCAGCATCGCGATCACCCTGGTCTTCCTGTTCCTGTTCCAGGGCGGCGGCGCGGTGAACGGGATCCTGAACTGGTTCGGCGTCAAGGGCCCGAACTGGCTGGCCGACCCGCGCGGGGTCGTGCACGTCTGGCTCAGCGGCGTCGGGGTGACCAAGCCACCGGGCTGGACCCAGCACTCGGTGATGGGCCAGTCGCTGTGGGACTGGTTCAGCGGACCATCGATCGCGATGATGGTGATCATCATCCTGGTGATCTGGACGACCGCCGGCACCTTCATGCTGATGTTCCTCGCGGCCCTGCAGAACGTGAACGAGGACCTGTACGAGGCCGGCGAGCTCGACGGCGCCGGCTCCTGGCAGCGCTTCCGCTACATCACCCTGCCGAGCCTGCGGCCCACGCTGCTGCTGGTGCTCACCCTCGGCCTGATCGGCACCTGGCAGGTGTTCGACCAGATCTACCTGACCGGCAACAACCCGGCGACCCGGACGCCGGCGTACATGTCCTTCGACCAGAGCTTCCAGAACAACCACTTCGGCATCGGATCGGCGATCGCGTTCCTGCTGTTCGCCCTGATCATGGGTCTGACCCTGCTGCAGCGGCGACTCATCCCCGAGGAGATCGACTGATGGCCGCCGTCCGCGAGCGCCGCTCCCCGTCCCGCCGCGTCCTGATGTACGTGGCGCTCGGAGCCTTCGCGCTGCTGTTCCTCGGGCCGTTCGTGATCCAGATCGCGACCTCGTTCAAGACCGACCCGGACGCCACCAACCACCCGCTGAACATCGTCCCGCACCCGGCGACCCTGGAGGCGTGGAAGCGCATCTTCGGCTACAGCTCCGACCAGCCGGTGCCCTTCGGAACCTGGCTGCGCAACAGCATCATCGTCGCCACCTCGATCACCCTGCTGCGGGTCTTCCTGGACAGCCTGGCCGGCTACGCGCTGGCCCGGCTGAAGTTCCCGGGCCGGCGCGCCGTGTTCATGCTGATCCTGGGCACCCTGGCGGTGCCGAACGTGGTGCTGCTGATCCCGCGCTTCCTGGTGCTGAAGGAACTGAGCCTCTACAACTCCTACGCGGGCATGATCCTGCCGATCGCGATGGACGCCGCCGGCATCTTCCTGATGCGCGGGTTCTTCATGCAGGTGCCGCAGTCGATCGAGGAGGCGGCGCGCATCGACGGCGCGGGCGCGTTCCGCACGTACTGGGACATCGCGCTGCCGCTGGTGAAGCCGGGACTGATCACGCTGACGATCCTGTCGTTCCAGGGCTCGTGGAACGAGTTCAGCTTCTTCCTGGTGGCCACATCCGACCCGAAGTACGACACGCTGACCACCGGCCTGGCGAAGTTCAGCGGCGGGTCGCTGGGAGCGGGAAACCAGTTCCCTGTCACGCTGGGGGCGGCGCTGCTGTCGACGATCCCGGTGGCGATCTTGTTCTTCATCTTCCAGCGGCAGATCGTCCGCAGCCAGATGAGTTCCGGGGTGAAGGGATAGATCCCGCCGGAGATCAAATCGGGGAAGGTACGGAAAGTGTCCTAGGCCGCTGGACGACAGTCCTGCGAACAGAACCGGCGGGATTCGAACCCGCGTCACCCACTTGACAGGTGGAAGTAACCCTCTCCTGCGCACCCGGCGGGAGTAAGACTATTGAGTTGATCGCCCCCGGCCGCCCGGCCTGGGAACGACTCCAACGGTAGCGGGCCGGTCCGGCGCGGGCGAGCGGTTAACGCCCTCGGCGACGCCCCCGGTAACGTTTTCGGCAAAAGGTGTGCATCACCTCCCTCAGGCGTAATCGGTTGAAATCGCCGCCGAGGCTGGAACAATGGGACGCCGAGCATCCAGCGGCGTTCCCGAGCGACTTCAAGGAGGCCGACAGTGGCAGCGGCAAGCGGGCAGCCCCTCTCCGGCACCGACCGAACCACCTTCGAGGTGGCCTTCGACCTCAAGGCCGAAGCCCCGAACTGGCCCCCGGTCTCCGTGGAACGCCTCTGGGGCGAGAAGACCACGGTCGAGTACGAGATGCGCCTGCTCAACGTCCCCTTCTTCGCCCGCGGCGTCGCCTACGGCGACCTGGTCCACGTCCGCCCCGACCAGAACCGCCACGAGTTGGTCTTCGAGAGGCTCAACGGCGAGTCCGGCCACTCGACCCTCCGCATCACCCTCCTGGACAAGCGAGCCCGCCGCGAGGTCCAGGACCGCCTGCGCGAGGTGGGCTGCTCATGGGAGACGGCGGCGCAGTTCTCGGCACTGCTGGCCGTGGACGTGCCGGCGGACGGCGACTACCGCGCGCTGCGGGACTGGCTCAAGGCTCGGGCTGCGGAGGGGGCGATCGAGTTTCAGGAGAGTGCGATTTCTGCGCTGCATCTTGAGCAGTTGCCGAACTTTCCTTAAAGCCACGGTCGGCCGCCGCGCCCCAAAGCGCGACGGCCGACCGTGTCCTCAAAACGCCCGAATCAGCTCACGAAACCTTCGTGATCGCCACCGCCTGCCCCGCGTCCCCGAACGCCTGTCCGGCCAGTTGCCAGGTGCCGTTCACGTACTCGAGCGCCAGGCCGCTGTTGCGGTTGACCAGCTTGTACTGCCCCACGCCGGACAGCGAGGTGTTCGTCGCCGCTGCGATGTCCGCCGCGGGTGATGCCGTGCTCAGTGTCTGCGGGGTGTCGTTGCCGATCGGCTGCAGGTACCATTGGTCGCTGCCGCCGGGGGCGCCGCTGCCGCCGTTGGCGGTGGGGTTGAAGTTCGCCTGCTGGGCTCCGGTCGCCACTGGGGCGCCGATCGCGCGGGTCTGCTGGACCGTGCTGCCGGTGGATTGCAGGTAGGCGCCGGTGCTCGTGTTCACCAGCTTGTAGAACCCGGTGCGGTAGCCCGTGGACCACTGGTCCAGCACCGGCACCAGGTGCCACGCCGAGCCGCTGCCGCCCCCGCCCCCGCTGCCCCCGCCGCTGCTGTCCGTCAGCGCCGTGCCGCCGACGGACAGGCCGTAGGAGGCGCCGGCGGCGAAGCTGAGCGGGGTGCCGGTGGCGTCGAGCGGGGTGGCCTGCGCCGAGTAGTGCGTCTGGCCCGCGGTGTGCGGGGTCATGCTGACGTCCCACATGCCGCCGGTCAGGGCGGACACCATGCGGTAGGAGCGGCTGCTGACGTTCTGGTTGGTCAGGCTGCCGTAGTCGATGCTCGTCAGGTACGAGTTCGACGCGCCCGACGGCTCGGTGCCGACGATCGACAGGCTGTCCGGGTTCCCCATGTCAGGGGTCTGGTACACGTTGGCGTCGTAGCCGACGCCCTGGTAGGTCAGCGAGAACGGGTTGAACGTGAACGCCGTCTCCTGCACCACGTTCGGCGTGATGTACAGCCGGTTCGTGCTCGTGTCCAGGAACACCGCGCCGCCGAGCGTCGTGTTCTCGGTCGCGCCGGTGGCGTCCGTGACCGCGACGTTGACCTTCGAGCTCGCCGTGGACACCGTCACCGAGCTGTTCAGCGCCGGGTCCTGGTACGTGACCGAGGTGACGGTGGTCCCGGCGGCGTCGGTGATCGCGCCGGTCGAGGTGTTGGCCGTGTAGGCGTTGCCCGACCTGTCGTCGAACGTGAACGTGTTCCCGTGCTGGTTCGCGTAGTACGCGCGGTAGTCCACCGACGTCCCGTCCGCGCCGGTCCCGGCGAAGTCGACCTGGTCCGTCGCCGGGTCGTAGGACGGATCCAGGTGCAGCGCACTGCCCGCCACGCCCTCGTACCCGCCGACGCCCGGCTGCGTCCACGTCCCGCCGTCCCACTTGTTCCACGTCCCCGGCGCCATCCTGCCGCTGATCGGCGCCCGCGCCACGGCCGGCCAGTAGGCGAAGGTCGTGTAGTTCGGCTTGAACTTGATCTGGGTGTTGTAGACCACGTAGAAGTACCCGGTCGCGTAGTCCACGAACAGCCGGCAGCCGGCCACGCCGTAGTTCCACGTCTTGCCGGGCTGCGAGGAGGCGTCCTCGGCGTCGTTGCCCAGATACGGCGAGGTGATGATCTCCCCGCCGTAGTTCCAGGTCTTGCCCTGGTCGCCGGAGGACGCCGTCAGGATCCGGTTGCCGTGGATGCCGGTGCCGATCCGCTGGTTCTGCGTCTGGCTGCTGCTGCCCCACGGGTTGAAGTCGTACTCGTCGTTCACGACGCCGTACCACGTCCCGCTGCCCGGATCGACCCACACGCCGACCACGTCGCAGTGGTCGTCCTCGTACGGCGAGGGCGCGGCGTTCTGGGCGGCCTTGTCGATCTGGTAGCACAACGCGCCGGGCTTGTTCCAGTAGGTGTCGGCCGTGGTCTCGGTGGTGCCGGAGCCCGCCTGGTTGTTCAGCGCGCCGAGGTCGGTGTTGGTGAACGTGTTGGTGTCCGAGCCGGTGTCGGTGCTGGCGTAGGTGGCGTACGAGCTCAGCCAGTGGAACTGGCCGTCGGCGTCGGTGAACGCCGAGCCCGCGATGTCGCCGGTCAGCCCGGAGTTCAGGGTCCCGGTGTGGTCCAGGGTGTAGGTCGGGTACAGCTGGGTGGCGGCTTGCGCGGGGGTCGCGGCCAACGCCGTGATCCCGAGAGCGGCCACGCTGAGCAGGGCACTGAGAGCTCTGGCCCGGCTGCGGCGACTGACGTGCCGATGCATGCGTTCACGTTCCTTTCCGTCGTAGTAAGCGCTTACCTGACAGTGGGACAAGGAGGAACTGTGGAACTGTGGTGCGGTCGGCCCCGGAATCAGGGCTCTTGGCTGCCGAGCGGCTCCACCGGAGCGGGCCACGGCCCGGCCCCGGCCCGCTCGGCGACGCGGACGGCCTCGGGCGGCAACTCGGTCAGCCCCACGGCGTTGTCCTCCATGACGCTGCCCGTGCCGGAGAACGCGGGGGTGATCGTGTTGTCCGTCCAGTTGCCGGCCGCGCGGTTCTCGACCCCGTACTCGGCCCAGTTCGACACCCACTTGTACCCGACCCGCGTGACGACGTTCCTGGTGACGAGGATGTGCGAACTCTGCTCGTCCAGGTAGATCCCGTTGCCGTCGTTCGCGGTGGTGCCGTACTCGGACCGGTCGATGAAGTTGGCCTCGACGACCGTCCCGGGCTGCGGGCCCTGCGTGTAGATCGCACCGCCGTCGTACTGGCGCTCGGCCACGCGCAGCACGTCGACGATCCGGTTGCCGCTGATCCGGTTCTCCCCGAGCCACGGATTCTGCGCCTCGGGCTGGTTCCAGCCCCAGCCGAGGCTGATGCCGGAGTAGGGAAGATGTTCCAGGGTATTGCGATCAACGGTCAGGTTCCGGGTGTACCCGCCCCAGACGGCCACCGAATCCGTGAACTCCGCACCGGTGTGGCGGAAGGTGTTGAAGGACGCTGAGTTGCCCTCGTCGGCCAGTTCGACAGCCGGATGCGGATCGATGTCGCCGACATACAGACCGCCGGAAGACAGATCGCTGAACGAGCACCCGGTGACCGTAGAGTTCTTGGTCCCCGCCTCCAGCACCGCCCCAGCCCCTCCGAGGTGCACGAACTCGCAGCCGGCGACCGTGATCTGGCGGCCACCCCGCACCGTCAGCGCCGCGACCGGCTTCGTGTAGTGGGATCCTGCCTCGCCGAGCGGCCCCGACGCGCCGGTCAGCGTGAATCCCGCCTGCGCTCCGACATAGCCGGCAGTTCGCTCCCACGCGGTGTGCGCGAGACTCAGGCCTCTGAAAACGAGATTGTGCGCGCCGTCCAGCACCACCAACTGCTCGGCGACCGGAACCACGACCTGCGCGCTCTCCATATCCTCGCCCTCGCGAGGCAGATAGGTGACCGTGCGCGCAGCGGAGTCCCAGACGAAGTGCCCGGGCTCGGTCAGCAGTTCAAGCGCGTTGGTCGCGAACATCGACCAGGCGTGGATCTCGGTCCCGACCGCCGTGTTGTCCCAGTGCGGCCCCACGCGCCCCGTCCCCGGCAACGCGTTCGTCCAGCAGGGTTCTGTGAAGCGGATCACGTCGTCCGAGACACCCACGACCGGGCAGTGATAACTACGCCACCGCACCCGGAACACCAGCTCGACGTCCGAAGGGCGCGCGAACCCGGCCACCCCGAGCGCCGCAGCCCCGGTCATCCCCTCCGGGCCGATCTTGCAGTCGTCGTGCTCCAACCAGTCGCTCCGCACCCAAGCGGTTCGCAGACCATTGACATAAAGCTGGCGCGGCGCACGAACCGTCTCCGGGACCGTGGCGGCCCAACGGCCGTCCCCGGCCGGTCGCCATCCGGTGAGCGTGACACCGCCCGAGAACTCCACACGTTCGCCGGGCGACGCGGTCCACGTCACCGTATGCCCGTTCCGCCCGGAGTCCAGCTCGGTGAAGACCAGCGGCGCAGCCCTCGTATACGTTCCACCGCTCAGCCGCACCTCCAGATCCTGTCCCTGCCCGGCCGCGAGCAGTCGCCGAACCTCACGCTGCGCGATGTCCGGATCGTCAAAGCTGAGCAGCACGTCTGGCCGTCCCCTCTTCGCTGGCTCCCGGCAGGAGCACGTACATGTATCCGGCCCCTCGCGGCGAGACACCGTGATCGAGCCACAAGGTGTGAAAGATCCGCCGAACCTCGACCTCGTCGCCCGCCGTGGAGGCCCCGACGTCGATCGCGTGCCAGGTCCCCGCGCGCTCCTCGCGCAGCGACACCAGATCGGCGCCGCCGGGGAACACGTAGCCGCCGACGCCTTCCAGATAAGCCCACTGCACGCCGAGGTACCGCCGCTCCACGCCCAACTCAGGGTTCTGTGGAACGCCGTCCACGACGAACCGCCGGCCCGCGTCCGTACGCAGATTCCGGTTCTCCACGATCGTCTCGATCCGGCGGCCGTCGGAGGACGAGATGTCCGTCCCGAGCGCCACCACGGCGTCGTCGAGGAAGTGCCACGTCTTGTGCGCGCGCAGCGTGCTGCCCTCGCCGTAGAGGTCGAGCTCCGCGGTACCGAACCCGCCCTCGACCGGGCTCCCGCCGGCGATCCGGTTCGGTGCCATGATCGCGCCGGTGCCCTGTCCCGAACCGCGCCCGACGTCTTCGCGGCGCCGCGTGTCGACCGTCGTCCCGGGCAGCCGGTACGGATCGACCGTCGGCCAGTACTCGTCCGTGTAGTGGCCCGGATCGTCGAGGTCGTAGATGGAGAGCATGCCGTCGCCGGTGTACCAGCCGTGCAGGTTCTCGCCGTTGCCGCACTCGTAGCGCGCGACGCGTTCCGAGGACAGGGACAGCGCGGCGGCCCAGCGCGGTCGGTGATGCACCACGCGGTCCATCGCGCCGAACACCCGAAACCCGTCCGGTCGCCGCAGCTCGCGCCACCGCGAGGCGTACTCGGCGGGAGCGCTGTCCGCCAGCAGCCGGATCGCGTCGAGCGTCGCCGCGCCGATGTCCAGGTCCCGCGAATGCTGCCGCGCGATGGCCCGGCCCCGCACCGCGTCCATCATCCGGCCCTCGAACAGGAACGGCAGGAACGACCGCTCGACCGCGTCGAAGACCACTGACACCCCGGGGCCGGTGACCTCCCAGGGCGAACCGTGCAGCAGTGCCAGGATCTCGGCGACCGAGGTCAGCAACACCACGCCGTACGATCCGGTGTACGCGACCGTGTCGTGTTGGATGAACGAGCCGTCCTCGTAGAAGCCGTCGCCGGACGTCACGTACTGGAACAGGCTCGACAAGCCGTCGCGCGCCAGCGCCACCCGCTCGGAATCGCCCGCGAGCAGCCCGGCCAGCGCCACGATCAGGGCTTTGTCGGTGCGGTTCGCGCCGGTCTCGGTGACCGGCGAAGACGGTGACCGCGCACCGGTTTTGGTCCGCCGGTCGGGGTCCGGGCAGAACCGCCGCACCGTCGCGAGGTAGTCGGCGAGGTCCGCCTCGGGAATCTCGGCGCGCAGCAGGACACAGATGTCCAGCAGGATGCGCGGCGTCCCGATCTCCCAGTGCCACCAGTTGCCGGTCTCCTCGGCGTCGGGGCGGTAGGCCTTCTCATGCAGGAAGCGCAGGGCGTCTACAACTGTGGTGGCCGCGCCGTCCTGTGCCAACGCCAGCGTCCGCAGCCGCGCGTAGCTCAAGGTGGTGCGTGCCTCGTCCGACACGTCAAGGTCCAGCCGGGTCTCGGCGACCTCGGTCCGTCGGCGGAGCAACCGCTCGTAGCGTACGAGCGGTTCCTCGAATATCGCTTCCCGCATGAGCGGCTGCATGAAGGCGGTCCGTCCTCAGCTCTTCGGCGCGCCGGCGTAGGCCTGCTCGAACTCCGAGCGGATCTGGTCGCCGCCGTTGCCGCGCCAGGTCTTCACCGCGCTGTCGAACGCGCTCATGCTCGACTGGCCGCCGATCACCTGCGTCACGGTGTCCGAGACCGCCTTGTACAGCGAGACGCCCTGCTTGCCGTACGTCGGCGAGTACAGCGTCGCGGTCGGGTCCGCCAGTGCGATCGGCACGAGCTCGGTGTAGGCCTGGTGCACCGCGTCCGTCAGAGCATTGACACCGGGGTTGTAGGTGACCAGCTGCGGCGCGGCGACGTACTTCCAGGTGACGTTCGAGTCGTTCTTGCCCTGCGCGGTCTGCACCGGGTTGTGGTTGGCGTCCAACGTGTAGTCGGTGCCCTCGACGCCGTAGGTCTTCAGCAGGTACTCCTCGGTGCCGAACGGCGCGGCGAGGAAGTCGGCGATCTTCAGCACCTCGGCCAGTTTCGCCGGGTCCGCCTTCTTCAGCATGGTGCCGGCGAAGACCACGTTGTCCTGCCAGGCGACGCCGGGGCCGCCGGTGGCGCCGAACGGGACGAACGGCATCAGCTTGGCGTTCGGGTCGATCTTCTGCGCGGTGGCCCACACGCTGGTGGACAGCGCCGGCAGGCCGTCGTAGACGAGCGCGGCCTTGCCGGACTGGAACGCGTCCTCCATCTTGGCCTTGGTCCACCCCTGCGAGCCCGGATAGAAACAGCCGGCCTTGGCCGCCTTCACCATGAACTCCAGCGCGGCCTTGAACTCGTCGGTCTCGATGTCCGCGGTCAGCTTGCCGGCGCCGTCGACCCGCCACTTGTTCGGGACCCCGAAGATCTGCTCGAAGATCGCGCCGGAGTAGCCGCCGTTGCCCGCGTTGCCGGCCAGCGCGTACCGGTCCTTGCCCGGGTTCGTCAGTTCCTTGAGAAGGGCCAGGAAGTCGTCGGCGTTCTTGATGTCCTTGGTGCTGGTGACGCCCGCGGCGGCGAACAGGTCCTGCCGGTAGAGTCCGGCGCCGGCGCTGATGCCGCGCGGGATCGGGATGAAGTACAGGCTCCCGGCGACCGTGCACTGCTCCCAGAACACCTTCGGGATGGCCGCCAGGTGCGGGTAGTCCTTGACCTTGTCGCCGCCGATCAGCGGCGTGAGGTCGGCGATCTGCGAGTCCAGGAACTGCGGCAGGTTGCTGATGGTCGGCACGCCGGCGAGGCCGTCGTACTGGATCAGGTCCGGCAGGCCGCCGCCGGCGATCAGCGTGGAGAGCTTGGTGTCGAAGTCGTCGCCGACCACCATCGTGATGTCCACGCTCGCGCCGAGCTTCTTCTCCACCGCCTGCCACGCCGGGTTCGAGCCCCGGCCCGGCGGCGGCGCGGTGAACAGCGGCGTCATCGCCGAGAACTTGCCGCCGGACAGCGGCGGGCTGGTGAAGGCGGCGGTCGGCGAGGCCGGGTAGTTGTAGAAGCCGGCCGGGACGCCGGCGTCGGTGCCCGGCAGGTCCGGCGTCGGGCCGTTGCTCAGCGGCGTGTAGGTCGGCAGCTGGACCTGCGCCGCGCTGCCGGCCTTGTTCTCGGCCGCGGCCTTGCCGCTGCCGCACGCGGCCAGCGTGGAGCCGCCCGCGGTCAGGGCCGCCGCGGCGCCGACGCCGCGCAGGAACCCGCGGCGCCCGAGGCCGAGGCTGGTGGGTGTGTGCATGCTTCTCCTTCGATGGGTGCGGTCGATGGGTGCGGTCGATGGGTGCGGTCGTGGGATGCGATGCCAGATGTGGTGCGGAACGGGCTCAGCCCTTGACGGCGCCGGTGAGCACGCCCTTGGTGAAGTAGCGCTGCAGGAAGGGGTAGACCGCGGCGATCGGCACGACGCTCACCACGACCACCGCCATCTGCACCGCCTGCTGCGGCACGACCCCCTCGTTGGCCGCGCTGGTCGCCTCGCCGCCGATCACCAGGCCGCGCAGCACCAGGGCCAGCGGCCACTTGCTGGTGTCGTTCAGGTACAGCAGGGCGTTGAAGAAGGCGTTCCAGTAGGACACCGCGTAGAACAGCGCCACCACCGCGAGCACCGCCTTGGACAGCGGCAGCACCACGCGGGTCAGGATGCCCCAGTCGCCGAGGCCGTCGATCCGGGCCGCGTCCAGCAGTTCGGCCGGCAGGTTCATGAAGAACGAGCGCAGCACCACCAGGTTGAAGGCGCTGACCAGGCTGGGCACCACGAGCGAGGCCAGGGTGTTGTACAGCCCGAGCTTCTGCACGGTCAGGAACATCGGGATGACGCCGGGCGTGAACAGCATCGTGAACAGCGCGGTGGCCAGGAAGAACCGGCCGCCGACCACGCCGCGCCGGGACAGCCCGTACGCCATCCCGATCGTGGCCGCCATGCTCAGCGCCGTGCCGACGACGGTGACCAGGAAGCTGATCCACAGCGCCTGCGAGACGATGCCGCCGCTGAAGACGTAGCGGTACGCGTCGAACGTCGGGTGCGAGGGCCAGATCACCAGCCCGCCGGAGGCCGCGATGTCGGACTCCGAGGACAGGCTGGTGGCCACCACCGCCAGGAACGGGTAGACCACCACGACGGTGATCAGCGCGACCGCCAGGATCTTCCCACCGCGTCCCAGCCGGCTCGGCCGCTCCATCCACGGCGGCCGGCCGGTGCCGCGTATCAGTTTCGCGTCCACATCAACGGTCGCCACGGCTGTAGATCCCTTCCTGTCCGAAGCGGTGCGCGAGCTTGTTGGCGCCGAGCACCAACACCAGCCCCACGACGGCCTTGATCAGGCCGGCCGCCGCGGCCGTGCCCCATTGCTGGGTGGCCACGCCGTGGTAGTACACATAGGTGTCCAGGACCTCGCCGGCCTTGGCGCCGACGGTGTCGCGCTGCAGCAGGATCTGCTCGAAGCCGACCGACAGGATCGTGCCCAGGCGCAGGATCAGCAGCAGGATGACGACCGGCATGATCCCCGGCAGCGTGACGCTGCGGAAGCGGCGCCAGCGGCCCGCGCCGTCGACCGCCGCGGCCTCGTAGAGCCCCTGGTCGATGGACAGCAGCGCGGCCAGGAAGATGATCGTGCCCCAACCGCAGTCCTTCCAGATCGCCTGGATCGCCACCAGCCACGGGAAGAACCCGGGGTCGGACATGAAGTCGAAGCGCGGCAGGCCGACCGACGACATCATGTGCTGCACCGCGCCGGTCGGGCCCAGCACCTCCTGGAAGATGGAGACGATCACCACCCAGCCGATGAAGTGCGGCAGGTAGACCACGCTCTGCACGAACTTGCGGATCCGCCCGGAGGCCACCGAGTTCAGCAGCAGCGCCAGGCCGATCGGCGCCGGGAAGAACAGGATCAGCTGGATCAGGCTGATGACGAAGGTGTTGGTCAGCGCGGACCAGAACGCCTGGTCGGCGAACAGGTCCGTGAAGTTCTGCAGGCCCACCCACGTGCTGTGGACGAAGCCGGTGTACGGCTGGTAGTCCTCGAACGCGGCCAGATAGCCGAACAGCGGCGCGTAGCTGAAGACCGCGAAGTACAGGAAGCCCGGGAGCATCAGGGCGAGCAGCACTTTGTCGCGCTTGATCCGCTGCCAGAGGGTTAGCGAGGGGCGTGCGGCGGTGCTCGCGGTCCGCCGGCCGCGCCAGGAACGGACGTGGGGACGGACGCCGGGACGGCCGCCGACTGCGGCCTGGTCAAGCACGTCAGGCACGGATCTGGGAGCCGGGCGGTCCGCGGCGCGTATTTCGGTCAACGTGCTCTCCCGCCGGTAATCGCTTACTAATGTGATGAGCTGGACAGGAGTATTCGACTGAGCTGCATCTCTGTCAACCCCCCGGTATCCGTGTAGTTTCCTCGCAGTTCCCGGCGTTGTGGTCTTGCGCCAAGACTGTAGTAAGCGTGTACCATCCCCAGCGACACACTGCGGAGGGGGAGATCATCCTGACCACGTCCCACACGGCCGCGCACTTCCCGGCCCCGGCCCTCGCGCCGGACCGTCCGACCCTGCTTCTGGCTGTGACCGCCGAGGAATCCGCGCTGGTACTGGACGCCGAGAGCCGCGAGCGCCTGGCCGCGACCGCGAGCATCCTGCCCGGCGGCGACGTCCCGAGCCTGGCCGAGCCGGCGTTCGCGGCCGCGCTGGCCGGGACCGAGGTCCTGCTGACGTCGTGGTCCTCGCCGCGCATCGACGCCGACCTGCTCGCCGCCGCGCCGCGGCTGCGCCTGGTGGTGCACGCCGCCGGCACCGTGAAGTTCCTGATGGCGCCGGAGGCCTTCGCCCGCGGCGTGCGGGTCTGCTCGGCGGCCGAGGCGAACGCCGTCCCGGTCGCCGAGTACACGCTGGCCGCGATCATCCTGGGCGCCAAGCGCGCCTTCACCGCCGCCGCCCGCTACCGGCGCGGCCTGCGCTCCTCCGACGGCACCCACCGCAACCTGGACGGCATCAGCCCGATCGGCACCCACCGGATGACCGTCGGCGTCGTCGGCGCCTCCCGCATCGGCCGCAAGGTGGTGCGCCTGGTGCGCGACGTGCTCGACGCGGACGTGCTGATCTACGACCCCTACGGTGCCGGCGAGCTGACCGCCGACCCGGGCGTGCGCCTGACCTCGCTGGAGGAGCTGCTGGCCGCCAGCGACGTGGTCAGCCTGCACGCCCCGCTGACCCCGGAGACCCGCCGCATGCTCGACGCGCGCGGCCTGGCCCTGATGCCCGACGGCGCCGTCCTGGTGAACACCGCGCGCGGCGGCATCGTCGACCAGACGGCGCTCACCGCCGAACTCGTTTCCGGTCGGATCGACGCCGTCCTGGACGTCACCGAAGCCGAACCGCTGCCGCCGGAATCGGTGCTGTTCACGCTGCCGAACGTCTTCCTGACCCCGCACATCGCCGGCGCGCTCGGCGGCGAGGTGCTGCGCTTGGGGCGCCTGGCGGTGGAAGAGGTGGAACGGTACGTAGCCGGTCTGCCACTACGGTATGAGGTGCTTCCCGACCAGCTGGACAGGTTGGCGTGAGGCCACAGCCGAAGAGCAGGACGAGAGGAGCGGTCAGGGTGCCGACGCCGCAGGGCAAACCGTCGCGGACACCACGGGCGCCACGGACGCCGCGGGAGACCGCCGGCCCCAAGCGCGCCACCGTCCAGGAGGTCGCCGAAGCAGCGGGGGTGTCCACCGCCACTGTCTCCCGGGTGTTGAACGGCAACTACCCGGTCGCCGCCGAGACCCGCCGCAAGGTGGAGCAGGCCGTGCGCACGCTGGGCTACGTGGTCAACGCGCACGCCCGCGCGCTGGCCGGCTCCCGGACCCGCACGGTCGGCATCATCGTCCAGGACATCATCGACCCCTTCTACACGTTCATCGCGCACGGCGTGCAGCGCCAGGCCGCCGAGGACGGGAAGCTGTGCCTGGTGTGCAGCACCTACGGCGTGGTCGGCGGCGAGCTGGACCTCATCGACGCCCTGCACGAGCAGCGCGCGGACGCCGTGATCCTGGTCGGCGGCGGTGTCGACGACCCCGCCTACCGGCGCAAGCTCGCCGACCGCGCGCGAGCGCTGAACCGCGAGGGCTCGTGGCTGGTGCTGTGCGGACGGCCTGCGCTGGAGTCCGGCGCCCCGGCAGGCGTGGTCGACTACGACAACACCGGCGGCGCGCACGCGATCACGGAGTATCTGCTGGGGCTCGGGCACCGGCGGATCCTGTACGTCGGCGGGCCCGAACAGCTGTCGGTCCACCAGGCGCGCGTGGCCGGATTCCGGCGCGCGCACGCCAGCCGGGGGCTGGAGGTCGACAAGCGGCTGGTCCAGCCGGGCACCTTCAGCCGCCGCTTCGGCTACGAGCGGACCGCCCAGCTGCTGCGTGACGGTTCGGCCGGGGAGTTCACCGCGGTCTTCGGCGCGAACGACGGCGTCGCCGTCGGCGCCATGCAGGCGCTGCGCGAGGCCGGGCTGCGGGTTCCGCAGGACGTGTCAGTCGTCGGCTACGACGACATCCCGCTGGCCGCCGAGGTCACGCCGACGCTGACCACCGTGCACCTGCCGCTGGAGCAGATGGGACGGGAAGCGGTGCGGCTGGCGGTCGCGCTGCGCGGGGAGTCCGACGGCCCGACCGACACCCGGCACGTCGGGACGCACGTGGTGATCCGGGATTCGACGGCGCCGCCGCCGGCTTCCGCTGTTACTTGATCGAAACCGGATCGAAAGGCTCGACCCTTGTTCTCACGCGCCGTGCCCTCCCGCGCCGACTGGGAAGCCGAAGCCGACCGCTGGCTGCTGACCGCTCGCAAGCACGCGATCCACGGCGGGGCGCTGATCTGCCCGCCGGGGCCGCCGTCGCAGAGCGGCCTGCTCAGCGACGGAATCGAAGGCTTCGCTCGCAGCTTCCTGATCGCCGGCGCTCGACTCGGCGGGGGCGAGGGCGATCCGCTCGGGCACGCCGAGTGGTACGCCGAAGGCCTCGCCGCCGCGATGGATCCCTCCGAGCCGGGGGTCTGGCCGCGGGCCGTCGGGTTCGAGGACTGGCCGCACGCCGGGATCACGCAGCCGGCCGTGGAGGCCGCGAACCTGGCGTTCGGCCTGGCGTTGTGTCGGGAGCAGGTGTGGGATCAGCTTCCTGATCCGGTGCGCGAACGGCTGGCCGAGTGGCTTGCGCACCACGCACGGCTGCGGGTGTGGCAGCACAACAACTGGCTGCTGTTCCCGGCGGTGATCGAGGCGTTCCTGGAGTCGGTCGGGGTTCCGGTCGACGGCGGGCACGGCGCGGAGAACGTCGAACGCATCGAATCCTGGTATCTCGGCGACGGCTGGTACAACGACGGACCGCCGGCTGCGCCGGGACGGAATCTCGACCACTACAACTCGTGGGTTTTCCAGCCCTTCTTATGGCAGTGGTATCTGTTGCGCGGGAACGCCGAGCCGCAGTGGCGGGTCGAGCGGTTCCGAGCGCGGTTGGCGGAGTTCGCGGCGTCGTATGCGCTGCTGTTCGGCGATGATGGCGGGCCGTTGCAGATGGGACGTTCGCTGGCCTATCGGCACGCGGTGCTCGGCGGGTTGTGGACTGCGGGGCTGGCCGGGATCGATTCCCCCGGACCGGGAGTGGTCCGGGGGATCGCCGGGCGAACGCTGGACTACTTCCAGCGGCTCGGCGTGGACGGCACCGAGGCACCGAGTCTCGGCTGGCGCGCGCGGGAGTGCCTTCCGGCAGTGCAGGAGTACAGCGGCCCGGGTTCTTCCTACTTCGCCGGGATGGGGTTCCTCGGCCTGGCGGCTCCGGCTTCCCATCCCTTGTGGTCTGCCACCGAAACGGCGGAATCGCCTACCGGGCCCTCGGTCGCGATCTTCCCCTCCCTCGGCTGGGCGGTGCAGCACGGCCGGGACGACGGGATCGTGCGCGTCGTCAACCACGGCAGCGACCACGCCACCTCCGCCGACGACCCCGGCGACCCGCACTACGCGAAGTTCGCGTACGCGACGCGCACCGCTCCCGGTACCGGCGTCGCGTGGTCGGATCGCGCGTGGGCGACCGGCGTGGACGGCCACGCGGCGCTCGTCGACGAGTGGGGCCGGGCGACGCGGCGCGGCCGGATCATGGGGAACGCGGCGGGGGAGGGGTACGTCGCGTCGTGGCATGTGCCGCGGCTCGGGGCCTCGGGGCGGGAACTCGCCGGGGCGCGGATCGTGACGGCTTCGCTGGTGACGGCCGCGTTCGAGCTGCGCTGTCATCTGGTGACGGCGCCTGCCGGGTGGTCGTTGCGGGAGGGCGGACACGCGGTCGCCTCGGATGTCGAGCTCGACTGCGAGTCCGACGCGTCCGGCGCCTGGGCGGTCGGCGACGGGGTGCGGTCGATGGTGCTTGGCGCCTTCGGATACGAGTCGGCCGGGGTCGCGCGCTATGAAGGCGCGAACGCGTTGGGGACGTACAGTGCCGCGCCGTATCTGTTCGCGCGGGCTTCGTCGGGGGAGTCGGTCCACATCGCGCTGCATGTCCTGGATTCCGGCGCCGGCATCGGACTCGCTGATGTGGTCGAGGTCGAGGTGTCCGATACCCAGGTGACGGCGCGCTGGGCTGAGGGGTCTACTGTCACGGTCAACCTGGGCGGCCTTTTCCCATCCCGGAGCACCGATGCCACACCTTGAGCTGGTCCGCGCCGACCACGCGGAGGCCCTGCTCGCGTTCGAGCGCGAGAACCGCGCGTACTTCGCAGCCGTGATCCCCGACCGCGGCGACCAGTACTTCGCCGAGTTCGCCGCCCGCCACGCCCAGCTCCTGGAATGGCAGGCCGCCGGCACGGACTACTTCCACGTCCTGGTGACCGACACCGGCGAGATCGTCGGCCGCGTCAACCTCGTCGAGGTGAAGGACGCCTCGGCCGAGCTCGGCTACCGCATCGCGGAAGCCGCAGCCGGCCGGGGCCTGGCTACCGCCGCCGTGGCCGAGGTCCGCAAACTCGCCGTGACCGCCTACGGCCTCACCAGCCTGCGCGCCAAAGTGACGCTCGACAACCCGGCCTCGCACCGCGTGCTGGAGCGCAACGGATTCGTGGCCACCGGCGAGCGGATGCTCAACGGGAAGCCCGCGGTGACGTACTTGTGCGAGCTCGGCTGACGGCTGCCGGGTGCCAGCCTTCCGGCCGGACGTTCCTGTGCGAGCTTGCCTGACGCCCGCCGGGTTCCAGCTTTCCAGCCGCACGTTCCTGTGCGAGCTTGCCTGATGCCCGCCGGGCTCCAGCCTTCCAGCCGCACGTACCTGTGCGAGCTCGGCTGACGCTCGCCGGTTCTAGCCGTCCGCCCGCACGATCCGCTCCACCATCGCCCCCACCGCCTCGCGTATCGCCGCCTGCTCCAACGTCGCGCTCGGATTCGCCGTGACGCCGAACGGGAACGCCGGCGACCAGGCCGTCGCCAGCGCCATGACTGCCATCAGCAGCAGCTCGGGCGGTACGCCGCCGTTCACCGCTCCGGCGCTCTGCTGTTCGCGGATCAGCGGGATCTTGCGGTCGTGCTCCTTCTCGCGCGCCGGGGGCCGCGCCGCCGTGCGCTCCAGGGTGGCCCAGGCCAGGAGCCGGTAGACGTCCGGGTTCGCCTGCGCGTAGTCGAAGACGCGGCGGGACAGGTCGGGGAGGTTCTCGGGGGTGAACTCCAGGCCCGCGTAGGCGTCGGCGAGGTGCTGGTCCAGGACCGTGGCGAAGAGGTTTTCCTTGCTGTCGAAGTAGACGTAGATCAGGTTCTTGTTGCAGCCGGCGTTCTTCGCGATGCGGTCCACGCGGGCACCGGCCACGCCGTACTCGGCGAACTCTTGGAAGGCGGAGGCGAGGATGCGTGCCTTGGTTTCCTGTGCGGCCATGCTGTCAGCTTATCGGTTGACTAACCGGTTAGTGAAGCCCTAGATTTGACTAACCGGATGGTTAAGCAACGATCGAAGGATCTCCCATGAACCACATCACTGCCGCCGGACGGCTCGCATGACCGGGTTGGCGCTGGTCACCGGCGCTTCCTCCGGGATCGGGCAGGCTTTCGCGCGGCGCCTCGGCGGCCTCGGGTACGACCTGATCGTCGTCGGCCGCCGCCGCGACCGTCTGGAAGCGCTCGCCGAGGAGCTGCCGCAGGTCAAGGTGCGTCCGCTGGTCGCCGACCTGGCGACCGACGAGGGCGTCGCGGTCGTCGCCGACGTCTGCGCGGCCGAGGCGCTGACGCTGCTGGTCAACAACGCCGGCGTGGCGCACTACATGCCGTTCGCCGAGCTGCCGGCCGCCAAGGCCGCGGAGCTGGTGCACGTGAAGGTCGCCGCGCCGATCATGCTGTCCCGCGCCGCCGTCCCCGGCATGCTGGCCCGCGGCGAGGGCACGATCATCAACGTCGCCGGCATGATCGCCTTCAGCGGCCCGGCCACGCTGGAGCAGACCCCGGTACGCCGTGCGGTGTACGCGGGGACGCTGGCCGGCAGCGTCGCCTTCTCCCAGGTGCTGCACGAGGAGGTCAAGGCACAGGGGCTGCGGGTGCAGGTGCTGTGCCCCGGCGTCGTCGCGACGGAGTTCCACGAGCGGCAGGGCATGGACCTCAGTGCGGTGCCGCGCATGTCGGCCGACGACGTGGTGACGGCCAGCTTGCGCGGGCTGGAGCTCGGCGAGGTGGTGTGCGCGCCCGGCGTGGAGCGGGCCGAGCTGCTGGACGCGGTGTTCGCCGCCGACCTCGCGGCGTTCGGTGCTCAGTCGCCGGAGCTCGCTCAGCGCTATCGCGACTGACGAGCGCGCGCCCGAAAACTCCTAACGCTCCAGCTGGCGAAGGCGACGAGGTCCCGTCCTGGGGCCTGTATCCCCGAGGCCTCTATCCCCGGGCCTCTATCCCTCAAGGAACTTCGCCAGCCGGAGCGTGTCGTCCAAATACCGCTCGTACGGAAAACCCGCCTCGACCAGCGCGTTCCGCAGCTCGTCGTGGAGCGGCTTCCCGCTGTCGTGGAACGCCTTGCGGCCCGCTTCGGTCGTCTCGACCAGCCGCCGCCGCGCGTGCTCGGGATCGACGCTCACCTGCACCATCCCCGCCGCCTCCAGCGGCCGCAGCGCCCGGCTGATCGCCGGATCGGACACCGACAGCGCCTGCGCCAGCTGGTGCTGCGTCGCCGGCTCGATGTCCTCCAGCGTGCCGAGCAGCCGCATCTGGCTGTAGCTCAACGCGTCGGGGCCTTCGGTCCGCTTCTTCGTGGCCTCCCCGAGCAGGTAGACCACACGATGCAACAAGTCGGGGAGCCCGTCGTCCATGGGGTGAGCCTACCAGAGAGTTGCGTGGTTAATATTAACCATGCAAGACTCGATGTCATGAGCCACACGACCTACGCGATGAAGACCGCCTTCCCCGCCATCTGGATCCTGATCGCCGTCATCGGCGCCTTCCTCCGCACCCGGCACAGCGCCGGCCGGCATGCCGCCCTGGAGACCTGGCAGCGCTGGTGGGCCGTCGCCGCCCTCGGCTGCGGCAGCCTGTGGATGACGATCAGCTTCCTGGCCGGCCAGCAGACGATGGCCGACGCGATCGGCTTCACCCGCAGCCCCTTCCAGTTCGAGATCGCCTTCGCCAACCTCGCCCTGGCCGTCATGGCCTTCCGCGTCGCCCGCCCCGGCACCACGCCGCGCGAGCGCATCACCGTCGGCCTCGGTGCCGGCATGTTCCTGTGGGGCGCCGCCTTCGGCCACGTCTACCAGTGGTTCGCCAACGGCGACCACCAGCCCGGCAACACCGGCGGCGTGCTGGCGGCCGACGTCCTGTTCCCGGCGGTGCTGATCGTCCTGGCCCGGCGCCAGCAGCGGCTGGACGCCGAATCGGTCACACATCCGATCTCTGAGACGCAGTGCGCGAGCTAATGTGGCTATTTCCGCACCCGGGGTTGACAGACATCCGAGGAATCATCAGGGTGACGCGTGATGAGTAAAGGATGTTAACGGAGGTGACGGATGATCAGGGTTCGAAGACGAGCCGGGCGCGTCGCGGCGGCGCTCGGCGCGGCCGCGGCACTCGCCGCCGGCACCACGGCGGCGGCGTCGACGGCGTCGACGGCGTCGAGTGCGGGCAGCGGCCCCGACAACCACCGGGTCACCACGGTGTTCGTCTCCCCGTGGGGCAACGACCGGGACAGCGGCACGAACCCCGGCCGCGCCGTCCACTCGCTCCAGCGCGCACAGCAGATCGTCCGGTCGCTGGACTCCGCGATGCGCGGCGACATCCGCGTCGAACTCGCCGACGGCACCTACCAGCTGGCGCAACCGCTGGCCCTGGACGCCCGCGACTCCGGGACGAACGGCCACACCGTGATCTGGACGGCCGCCCCCGGCGCGCATCCGGTCATCAGCGGCGGGACGCGGGTCAGCGGGTTCCGGCCCTCGGGCCGGACGTCGGGCGGCGCGCAGATCTGGTCGGCTCCGGCGCCGGCCGGGCTGCCATCGCGCGAGATGTACGTCGACGGGAACCGCGCGCAGCGCGCGTCCGGGGTGGTGCCGGTGACGCTGACCGCGACGCCGACCGGCTACACCGCGTCCTCGGATCTGATGGCGTCGTGGGGGAATCCGACTGACATCGAGTTCGTGTACAGCGGCGGCGACGGGTACTGGTCGCTGCACACCGGCGGGCTCGGCGCCTGGACCGAGCCGCGCTGCCCGATCGCGTCCATATCCGGCACGACGATCACCATGGCAGAACCCTGCTGGAACAACTCGACCCAGCGGGTGATGCGGACCGACGGCTCCGGACGGACCGTGAACCTCGTCGGCCCGGCCTCGGTCGGCAACCACGAACTGCCGACCTCGGTGGAGAACGCGCGCGAACTGCTGCAACAGCCGGGCCAGTTCTACTACGACGCCAAGGCCGGACGCGTGGACTACGTCCCGCTGCCGGGGGAGAGGCTGAACCACGCCGACGTCGAACTCGCGACCGCGCAGACGCTGGTCAGCGGGACCGGCACGGCTGACGTGCCGGTCCACGACATCGCGTTCTCCGGTCTACAGTTCTCCTACGGGACGTGGGACCAGCCGAGCTCTCCCGAGGGCTTCTCGGAGATCCAGGCCGGTTACACGATCACCGGCGTCGACGGATACGCCACGCAGGGGCTGTGCCAGTTCATCGCCGGCGGCACCTGTCCGTTCGGGAACTGGACCAAGGAGCCGGGCAACATCTCGTTCAACCACGACCAGCGGATCTCGTTCACCGGCGACGTCTTCACGCACCTGGGTGCCGCGGGCCTCGATCTCGGCGACGGATCGCAGAACGCCACGGTGCGGGGCTCGGTGTTCACCGACATCTCCGGCAACGGCCTGGAACTCGGCGGCGTCGACGACCCGCAGCCGGCCGTCGCGGGCGACCACACCGTCGGGAATCAGATCACTGACAACCACATCTTCTCCACCTCGGTGGAGTACCGCAGCGGCGTCGGGATCGACGTGGGCTACGCGGAGAACTCGCTGATCTCGCACAACCAGCTCGACCACACCCCCTACACCGCGATCTCGCTGGGCTGGGGCGGCTGGCCGGACAAGATCAAGGCGCCGGCGATCGCCGACTCCAGCCACGGCAACGTGGTCTCGGACAACCTGATCTTCGACGCCATGCAGTACCTCGCCGACGGCGGCGCGATCTACACGCAGGGCATCACCGGGACCTCGCTGGCCGACGGCGAGCAGATCACCGGCAACGTCATCCACGACATCCTCGACCACGGACACGCGATCTACTGCGACAACGGCTCGACGTTCATGACCATCACCTCGAACGTCGAGTACGACAACCAGAACGACTGGGGCAGCCGGCACGCCGACTACGTGCCGCCGGCGACCGGCGCGACCGACGACCCGCTGGACGTCGAGCACAACTACTGGCAGCAGGGAGACCAGGATTCGACCGCCCGGAACGTGACGGTCGCGGCCAACACGATCATCACCGGTCCGCAGGACGCGCCGAGCGCCATCGTGAACGCGGCCGGGCTGGAGCCGCGGTACCGGGGACTGCTGAGCGTGGATCCGGGACGCGGCCACGGTGCGGTGCCCTACGCCCCGCAGCAGGCGGCGGCGTTCGCGGGGGAGGGGGCGGCGTATGTGTCGTTCACGCCGACGTTCTTCGATCAGGGGCGGCCGGTGGTTTCGTACACGGTGACCGCTTCGCCTGGGGACAAGCAGGTGACGGTGGATGCTGCGGCGTATCTGAAGACGTTCTATGTGCTGGTTCCGGGGCTGACGGATGGGACGGCGTATACGTTCACTGTTACAGCCGACACGTCCGCTTGGGCTGGCACGCACAGCGCGCCGTCGCTGCCGACCGGTGCTGTGACCCCGGGACCGACGACTGCTCTGCCGGCGGCACCTGCTTCGGCTTCGCTCGATGTCGGGGTCGGGGACGTGAGCGTGCACTGGAATCCGGAAACCGTGGCGAGCGGCACGACGCCGACCCTGTCCTACGACGTGACGCTGACCGATCAGAAGACCGGCACGGTCACCACGGTCACCGAGACCGGCAAGACGGAGGTCTGGGCGACTAAGGGCCGTGACACGTTCGCGGTCGTCGGCGGGCTGGCGCATGGCGACGCGTACGCCGTGACCGTCGCGGCCCGGAACGCTGCCGGGCTCGGACCTGCGGCGTCGGCGGGGGTGGTGACGGTCGGCTAGTCGGCCGGCGTACTGGATCGCGCGGCGGTCGGGGTAGCTGGGGCGGTCGGGGCGGCCAGGGCATCCTGGTAGAGCTCCGGCCGCCTCGCTTTCATCCACCACCGTCCGACCGAGCCGGAGACCAGATCCAGATCGACGTCGGCGCTGACCATGTCGTCCCCGATCGCCCGGCTCTCGGCGATGATCCGGCCGCAGGGGTCGACGACCATCGCGGCGCCGGTGCGCACCTCGTCGTCGTCGCGCCCGACGCCGTTGCTGAACACGATGAACAGGCCGTTGTCGTGGGCTCGGGCGGGGAGGTGGAGCTGGAGCCAGTGGCGTCCGGTCGGGCCCGCGAACGCCTCGCGGACCGCGTCGGGGTCGGCGGCGCGGCTCTCCCACAGCGACAGCGGGAGCGGGTTCTCGCCGAAGGGGACGATCGTGTGCGTCCCACCGGTCTGGTGCGGCGCCAGCAGGACCTGCGCGCCGAGCAGCGCGGTGGCGCGGACGTTCTCCACGATGTTGTTGTCGAAGCAGATCAGGACGCCGAGGCGGACGCCCCAGGGGGTGTCGAAGACGGTGAAGCCGTCCCCATCGGAGATCCCGTTGTAGCCGGCGGTGTGCAGCTTGCGGTGGATGTGGACGTCGCCGTCCGGGAGGCAGACCGCGTAGGCGTTGAACAGCCGGCCTTCGCGCTCGGTGAGCAGTCCGACCGCGATGCCGATACCGAGCTGTTGTGACAGCTTTCTGATGGCGGCGATCGAGGTGCCGTCTTCGGGTTCTGCGATATCGCGCAGTTCTTCTTCCGACAGTTTGGTCAGGTGCCGGTTCCCGACCAGGCACAGTTCGGGGAAGGCGATGAGCTGGACGGCGTCTTCGGCCGCGGCGGCGGCGAAGTGCTCGACGCGGGCGAGGTTGTAGGTCTTGTCGGCGGGGCGGGGCTCGAACTGGACGGTGGCGATTCTGATCGTCATGGGTCCATCGAAGTTCCGTCGCTTCGATGCGTCCAATGAATGTTCTACGGCGATCGATAAGTGGGGGGAATGGAAAGCTCTCCCGCGTGTCGCAGCGCTCGTAGGGTTGAAGCGCCTCGCGGGGCGCAATGATCGGAGGGTGGAGAGTGCGGCGCCGCAGCGCGTGGTCGTGGTCGGCAGCATCAACGTCGACGAGGTGCTGGGGGTCGCGGAGTTGCCGGCGCCGGGGGAGACGGTGCTCGGGCGGGAGCGGGCGACCGGGCTTGGTGGGAAGGGTGCGAATCAGGCGGTGGCAGCTGCAGTTGCCGGCACTGGGGCTGGGGCCGGATCCGGGGTCGCGCTTTTCGGAGCGGTCGGCGCGGACGCGCGCGGCGCGGGGGCGCTGGAGGAGCTGGCCAAGTACGGGGTCGACACGGCGAGGGTGGCGACGCTCGACGACGTGGCCACCGGCCGTGCGCTGGTGATACTGAGTGAGGCCGGGGAGAACGAGATCATCGTGGTCGGCGGAGCGAATCAGGCCTTGGATGTCGGGACCCTGACTCGCGATGTGCTGCGCGATGCGGCGGCGGTGGCGCTGCAAGGCGAGGTGGCGCCCGAGGTGAACCGTGCCGCGCTGCGGTTGGCGGCGGAGCTCGGGGTGCGGGCGGTGGTGAACCTCGCGCCGGTTCAGGACCTGGGCGGCGACCTCGCGCAGGCGGATCCGTTGGTGGTCAACGAGATCGAGGCCGGTCAGCTCATCGGTGCCGAGCTGGCGACCGTGCAGGACGTCACCGCCGCGGCGCCGCGGCTGCGCGCGCTGGCACGCTCGGTCTTGGTGACGCTTGGCGCGTCGGGGGCCGTCCTCATCACTCCCGAAGCGCTCGACCACGTCCCCGCGCCACGGCCCGACCGGGTCGTCGACACCACCGGCGCGGGCGACGCGCTGGTCGGCGTCCTCGCCGCCGCGCTCGCGCAGGGCTTCGAACTGCGTGCGGCGGTGCAGCGCGCGGTGCGGGCGGCGAGTCTTTCGGTCACGGAGGTCGGGGCGGCCGCGAGCTACGAGGCGTTTCGGGGGCGGCTGGATGAGGGGGCTGTCACGCCTTAGCGGGCCTTAGCGGCACCTTCAGCTTGCTGGTGCCGGGTGGGACGGTGCTTGATGTCGGCGCACTGCCGGGTATCGGTTGTTCCGCTACCCCACCCGATGCAAGCTCGACGTCCGCACCACCAGCTCCGGCTGCAACACCACCGCGCGATGCTCGTGCCCACTCCTGCCGCCGCGGCCGTCGTCCCCGCCGTCCCCGCTGCCGTCGCTCCCGTCCTCGCCCGGCGCGTCGGCCTCGGCCAGCAGCATCCGCGCCGCCAGTCGCCCCATCTCTGCGGCCGGCTGCCGTACCGAGGTCAGCGGCACCGCGACCGCTGAGGCGAACTCGATGTCGTCGTAGCCGACGATCGCCACCTCCTCCGGCACCTTCACCCCCGCCGCGTACAGTGCCTGCTCCAGGCCGAGGGCCAGGAGGTCGTTCGCGCAGAACACGGCGGTCGGGCGGTCGGCCAGGCCGAGGAGGCGGGCGGCGGCGTCGCGGCCGGCGGCGATGGTCATGTGGGCCGTCGGGAGTTCGTGGAGGGTTTCCGGGGGGAGGCCGGCGGCGGCGATCGCGTCGAGGGCGCCGGTGCGGCGGTCGCGGATCTGTTGCAGGTGCGGGGGTCCGCTGATGTAGGCGATGCGGCGGTGGCCCTGGGTCAGCAGGTGCTCGACCGCGAGGCGGCCGCCGACCACGTCGTCCACCGACACCGAGCAGACCTCGGCGTCCTCGACCAGGCGGTCCACCACGACGTACGGGATCCCCTGGCGGCGCAGGGGTTCCAGCGAGTGTCCGGTCGGGTCGGCGGGGATCACCAGGACGCCGCGGACCTGCTGTTCGGTGAACAGCCCGATGTACTCCGCCTCCTCCGACGGGGACTGCGCGCTGGTGCACACCATCACGCCGAGGCCGGCGGCGCGGGCCGCGCGCTCGGCGCCGTTGGCGACCTCCACGAAGAACGGGTTCGCCAGGTCCAGGACCAGCAGGGCGACGATGCGGCTGGTGCCGGTGCGCAGCTGGCGCGCCGATTCGCTGCGGACGTAGCCCAGGCGCTCGACCACCGCCAGGATGCGCGCGCGGGTCTCCGGCGCCACCGAGTCCGGGCGGTTGAAGCTGTTCGACACCGTGCCGACGGACACGCCGGCTTCGCGGGCGACGTCCGAGATCCCGACTGTCTTCTTGGCCACTGGGTCCGCCTGCTGGTTGGGACGGGGACTGAAAGGTTTCACCGGTCGGGGTCACCTTACAACCCGGGCCGCCCACCAGGCTCACCTGGGTGTTCGTTCATGATCGTGTCAGTCGCCCGCCGATCGGCTCTTGACGTCGTCCAGACTGCCGCCTAGGGTCGGCAGCATCGAGGCATTGAATCGATTCAATACCCATCCGCCCAATGCTCAATACAGATCCGCGAGGTGGAGCCATGCCCGACCCGTCGGCTGTGAAGGCCGCTCTGCAGGCCCAGGAGATCGAGACCCCGTCCTGGGGCTTCGCGAACTCAGGCACCCGGTTCAAGGTCTTCGCGCAGGCCGGGGTACCGCGGGACCCGTTCGAGAAGCTGGCCGACGCCGCGCAGGTGCACGCCGTCACCGGGGTCGCGCCGCTGGTGTCGCTGCACATCCCCTGGGACCGCGTCGACGACTACGCCGCGCTGGCCGCGCACGCCGCGGATCTGGGCGTTCGGATCGGGATGATCAACTCCAACACCTTCCAGGACGACGACTACAAGCTGGGCTCCGTGGCGCATCCGGAACCGGCGGTGCGGCGCAAGGCCGTCGAGCACCTGCTGGACTGCGTCGACATCATGGACGCCACCGGCTCGGACAGTCTCAAGCTGTGGTTCGCCGACGGCACCAACTACCCGGGCCAGGACGACATCGTGGCCCGCCAGGACCGGCTCTTCGAGGCGCTGTCGCAGGTCTACGAACGGCTCGGCGACAACCAGCGGATGGTGCTGGAGTACAAGCTCTTCGAGCCGGCCTTCTACACGACGGACGTCCCGGACTGGGGCACGTCCTACGCGCACTGCCTGAAGCTGGGGCCCAAGGCGAAAGTCGTCGTGGACACCGGGCACCACGCGCCGGGGACCAACATCGAGTTCATCGTCGCCTTCCTGCTGCGCGAGGGGAAGCTCGGCGCGTTCGACTTCAACTCCCGCTTCTACGCCGACGACGACCTGATGGTCGGCGCCGCGGATCCCTTCCAGCTCTTCCGGATCCTGCACGAGGTGGCCAAGAACGGCGGCTTCGACCGGGCCACCGGCGTGGCCTTCATGCTCGACCAGTGCCACAACATCGAGGCCAAGATCCCGGCGATGATCCGCTCGGTGATGAACGTGCAGGAGGCCACGGCCAAGGCGTTGCTGGTGGACCTGCCCGCGCTGCGCGAGGCGCAGGCCGCCGGGGACGTGCTCGGCGCGCATTCGGTGCTGATGGACGCCTACGACACCGACGTGCGTCCGCTGCTGCGCGAAGTCCGCGAGGAGCTGGGGCTCGGGCCGGATCCGGTGGCCGCGTACAAGGCGACCGGGTACGCGGAGAAGATCGCCGCCGAGCGGGTCGGCGGCGTGCAGGCGGGATGGGGAGCTTGATGAGCGAGAGTTTCACCGACGACGCAGTGGTCGCCCTGGTCGCCCGGTCGAACCGGCTCGGCGCCGATCCCCGGAACACGAACTACGCCGGCGGCAACACCTCGGCGAAGGGCAGCGTGACCGATCCGGTGACCGGCGGCGACGTCGAGCTGTTGTGGGTCAAGGGTTCCGGCGGCGATCTGGGCACGCTGACGCCGGCCGGGCTGGCCGTGCTCCGGCTGGACCGGCTGCGCGCCCTGGTCGACGTCTACCCCGGGGTCGAGCACGAGGACGAGATGGTCGCGGCGTTCGACTTCTGCCTGCACGGCAAGGGCGGGGCCGCACCCTCGATCGACACCGCCATGCACGGGCTCGTCGACGCCGCGCACGTCGATCATCTGCACCCTGATTCGGGCATCGCGCTGGCGTGCGCGGCCGACGGGGAGAAGCTGACGGCCGAATGCTTCGGCGACGCCGTGGTGTGGGTTCCCTGGCGGCGTCCCGGTTTCCAGCTCGGTCTGGACATCGCGGCGATCAAGGCCGCCCATCCGCAGGCGATCGGCTGCGTCCTCGGCGGGCACGGGATCACGGCCTGGGGCGCGACGTCCGAGGAGTGCGAGGCCAACTCGCTGCGGATCATCCGGACCGCCGAGGCGTTCCTGGCCGAGCGCGGCGTCGCCGAGCCGTTCGGCCCGGTGGTCGCCGGGTTCGAGCCCCTGGCGCCGGACGAGCGGGGGGCCCGGGCCGCCGCGCTCGCGCCGTATGTCAGTGCCCTGGCTTCGGCGGACCGGCCGCAGGTCGGGCACTTCACCGACGCCGAGGTGGTGCTGGACTTCCTGGCCCGCGCCGAGCATCCGCGGCTGGCCGCCCTCGGCACGTCGTGCCCGGACCACTTCCTGCGCACCAAGGTGCGGCCGCTGGTGCTGGACCTGCCGCCGGCCGCGCCGGTCGAGGACGCGGTCGCGCGGCTGGCCGAGCTGCACGCCGCCTACCGGACCGAATACGAGGCCTACTACCGTCGGCATGCGAGCCCTGATTCGCCGCCGATGCGCGGCGCCGATCCGGCGATCGTGCTGGTCCCCGGGGTCGGGATGTTCTCCTTCGGGCGGGACAAGCAGACCGCGCGGGTCGCCGGGGAGTTCTACGTCAACGCGATCAACGTGATGCGCGGCGCCGAGGCGGTGTCGACGTACGCGCCGATCGAGGAGTCGGAGAAGTTCCGGATCGAGTACTGGGCGCTGGAGGAGGCCAAGCTGGCGCGGATGCCGAAGCCCAAGCCGCTGGCCACGCGGGTGGCGGTGGTGACCGGCGCGGGGTCCGGGATCGGCAGGGCGATCGCGCACCGGCTGGTCGCCGAGGGCGCGTGCGTTGTGGTCGCCGACCGGGACGGCGCGGCGGCCGAGTCCGTGGCCGCGGAGCTCGGCGGCGCGGACCGGGCGGTCGCGGTGACCGTGGACGTGACGTCCGAGGAGCAGATCGCGGCCGCGTTCGACGCGGCGGTGCTCGCGTTCGGGGGCGTGGACCTGGTGGTCAACAACGCCGGCATCTCCATCTCCAAGCCGTTGCTGGAGACCACGAGCGCGGACTGGGACCGGCAGCACGACATCATGGCCCGCGGGTCGTTCTTGGTGTCGCGGGAGGCGGCGCGGGTGATGGCGGCGCAGGGGCGGGGCGGGGACATCGTGTACGTGGTGTCGAAGAACGCTGTGTTCGCCGGGCCGAACAACATCGCGTACTCCGCGGCGAAGGCCGACCAGGCGCACCAGGTGCGGCTGCTGGCGGCAGAGCTGGGGGAGCACGGGATCCGGGTGAACGGCGTGAACCCCGACGGCGTGGTGCGCGGGTCGGGGATCTTCGCCGGCGGGTGGGGCGCGCAGCGTGCGGCGACGTACGGGATTCCGGAGGAGAAGCTGGGTGAGTTCTATGCGCAGCGCACGATTCTCAAGCGGGAGGTGCTGCCGGAGCATGTCGCGAACGCGGTGTTCGCGATCGTCGGCAGGGATCTGACGCACACCACGGGGCTGCTGGTGCCGGTGGACGCCGGGGTGGCGGCGGCTTTTCTGCGATGAGCGAGGCGATGAAGGCGGTCGCGGCGGTCGCGGCGGTCGACTTGGGCGCGTCGAGCGGACGCGTCATGGTCGGCCGCGTCGGCCGGGACACTCTGACCCTGGACGAGGCGCACCGGTTCGCGAATCGTCCGGTGCGCGTCGGGGGGACGCTGCACTGGGACGTTCTGGCGCTGTATCAGGGGATTGTCGACGGGCTGCGCTCCGCCGGTCAGGTCGCCTCGGTGGGCGTCGACAGCTGGGCCGTGGACTACGGGCTCCTCGACGCCGACGGTGCGCTGCTCGGGAACCCGGTGCACTATCGCGATGCGCGGACAGAGGGGATCGCGCATCGGGTGTGGCAGACGGTGCCGCCCGAGACGCTGTACGCGGTGACCGGGATCCAGTACGCGCCGTTCAACACGCTGTATCAGCTCATCGCGGCACAGGGTTCGGCCGCGCTGGCCGCGGCTCGGCAGGCGCTGCTGATCCCGGACCTGATGGGGTACTGGCTGACCGGCGTCGCGGGCACGGAGCTCACCAACGCCTCCACCACGCAGCTGCTCGACGCGGCGAGCAGGACGTGGTCGGCCGAGCTGGCCGAACGGCTCGGGGTGGACGTCGCGCTCTTCCCGGCGCTGCGGAAGCCGGGCTCGCGAATCGGCGACCTGCTGCCCGCGGTACTGGAGGAGGCCGGACTGCGCGGCCCGATCCCGGTGACGGCGGTGGCCTCGCACGACACGGCCTCGGCGGTGGTCGCGGTGCCGGCGGCGGGGGAACGCTTCGCATACATCAGTACCGGAACATGGTCGCTGGCCGGACTGGAGCTGGAGCGGCCGGTGCTGAGCGAGGCGAGCCGGCTCGCGAACTTCACGAACGAGGCGGGGATCGACGGCACGGTTCGGTACCTGCGCAACATCATGGGGCTGTGGCTGCTGCAGGAGTGCCTGCGGGAGTGGGAAGTCGACCTGCCGTCTCTCCTCGCAGCCGCCGCCGACCTCCCGCCCCTGCGCTCGGTGATCGACGCCGCCGATCCCGCCTTCCTCGCCCCGGGCCACATGCCCGACCGCATCCGCGAAGCCTGCCGCGCTACCGGCCAGCCCATCCCGTCTACGCCCCCGGAGATCACCCGATGCATCCTCGACTCCCTCGCCCTGGCCCACCGCCGCGCGATCGAGGACGCGCAGCGCCTCGCTGACCACCCCGTCGACGTCGTGCACATCGTCGGCGGCGGCGTCCACAACACCCTGCTGTGCCAGCTCACCGCCGACGCCTGCGGCCTCCCGGTCGTTGCAGGCCCGGCCGAGGCGGCGGCGCTGGGGAACGTGCTGGTCCAGGCGCGTGCGCTCGGCCTGGTCGGCGACCTCGCCGAGATGCGCGCGCTGCTGGCACGCACCCAAAAGCTCACCCGCTACGAACCCGCGGGCGATCGCCGGGCGTGGGACCTGGCAGCCACGCGCCTGAATTCGTAGCCTTGAGCATGGACGTCCTCGAATTCCGCGACGCGACCGAGTGGGACACCTGGCTGACCGCGCACGGCGCCGACGCCCCCGAGGCCTGGCTCCGCATCGGCAAGCGGCGCTCCGGCCTGGAGCTGATCAGCATCGAGGACGCGCTGGAAGTGGTGCTCTGCCACGGCTGGATCGACGGACTCCGCCGGTCACTGGACGAAGCGTCCTTCCTGCAACGCTACTCACCGCGCACGAAGCGCAGCCCCTGGTCCCGGATCAACGCGACGATGGCTGAGCGCCTGATCGCCGATGCGCGGATGACCCCCGCCGGGCTCGCGGCGATCGACGCGGCGCGAGTCGACGGCCGGTGGCCTGATGGAGAGGCACCAAGGCCCTAGCTTTATGCGCGGTCCCGTTGGCCTGCGGTGGCGTAGTTCATTTGTGCCCCGCAGGTTCGGCTGGCGGCTGGCGGCTGGCGGTATGGCTGTGCAAGACCGCGCGTCGGAACGCGATCAGCCGGCCACAGCGCCTACCCCGACCTCAGCTCCCGCAGCGACCGCGGCGTCCTCCTCGACCTCCACCATCTCCACATCCACCGGCAGCGTCAGCGCCACCTCGAACCCGCCGTCCGGCGTCCGCCCGGCCGACAACTCACCGCCGTACAGCGCCGCGCGCTCGCGCATGCCGGTCAGGCCCACGCCGGAGCCGCTGTGGCGCGCCGCCTGCGTGATCGCCGCGGCCGGGATGCCGGCTCGGCGGGTGGAGACGGGGTGGGTTCCCGTGTCGTTGATGGTGACGCGCACCGAGTCCACGTCGTACTCCAACCGGACCTCGACCGACGAGCCCGGCGCGTGCTTCAGCACGTTCGTCAGCGACTCCTGCACCACGCGGTAGACGCACAGCTCCTTCCCCGCCGGCAGGGAACGCTGCCGTCCGGCCACCGTGTACCGCGACGGTGTGCCGGACAGGCCGACGCGCTCGATCAGCACCGGGAGCTGCGCGATGCCCGGGGCCGGCGGGTCGGAGGTCTGGGCGCGGGCGCCTTCGTCGTCGTCGGGTCGCAGGAGGCTGATGAGGCGTCGCAGTTCCGCCAGTCCCTCGCTGCCGACCTCTGATATCGCGCGCAGTGCCTGGTCGGCGGTGTCCGGCTCCTTGTCCAGGACGAAGCGCGCGACGCCGGCCTGTACCGCGATCACCGACAGGTGGTGCGCCGTCACGTCGTGCAGCTCCCGCGCGATGCGGATCCGCTCCAGCAGCACCGCGCGCTGCTCGCGGTCGCGGTGCTTGCGCTGCTCCTGCTCCTTGTACGCGGTCATCAGCGCCCGGCTGTCCGCCAGCCGCCGCGCGCCGTCGGCGATGATCGCGACGGCTCCGACCCACATCGCGGTGCCGATGGAGATCCAGGTGTTCGAGCCCGACCACGAATAGAGGTGGTCGAACAGGAGCTCCGCGTAGGTCACCCCGGCCGCCAGTGCCGCCCAGGGCCGCCCCCGCAGTGCCCCCACCGTGAACATCGCGAGCAGCAGTCCGGCCTGCGCCAGTCCCAGGCGGTAGCCGCACGCCTCGAACACGGCGACCAGTGCCGCGCTGATTCCCAGCACCGATAAGGGGAAGCGGCGGCGGAGCACCAGGGCGACGCCCATCGCGACGATCAGGGTGACGGCGACGGCGTCGATGTGCCGGCCGGCGTGCGCGACGAGCGAGGCGTGCGGCCGGACCGCGGCCGCCACGGCGAGCCAGGTGGCGCCGGCGGCGATGGCGAGGTCGAGGACGAGCGGGGGTATCGACGCCAGGGGTTTGGCGGCGTCGTGCATGCGGAGCATCCAGCCAAACTAGGGAGCACATCCGGGCTTTGTCCTCAGTTGGAGCCCGGTTTCAGCCTAACGAGGGTAAACCTTTGCGGTATGCGTGCCTGCTGCTGTAGGTAGAGATCAGATCTTGATTGTCAACCTGTGGGTAACGCGGCGGACCGACCCCGCCTGGAACCCTAGACTTTTGCGCGGTCTGTGCGCGCCTCGCGGCGTCGCGCCTTGTAAGCGTTCGGAACAAAACTGGGTGGCAGGCGATGAGGTTCGTCCATCGGGACGCTGGCGTCGAACGCGACATGGAGCTGCGGCTCGGCCGCCGGGACGCCGTGGTGGGAGACCTTTCCACCTCGCTGGGCGGCTATGGCGGCGCCCTGATGATCGACGGCCGGATGGCCGCGCCGGCCACGCCTTTGACCGGATCGGGGCTCGTCATGGGCTCCGAGGTCTCGCTCACCGTGACCCCCGAGGCCGACACCGGCACGATGTCCGACCGCGGCTTCGTGCTGCGCGTCGTCGGCGGCCTGGACGCCGGGCTGTCGGTGCCGTTGATGCCCGGCCGCTACAAGCTCGGCCGCGGCGAGCAGGCCGACGTCCGGGTGGACAGCCCGGACCTGTCGCGGCTGCACTGCGAGATCGACGTCACCCGCGACGGCCTGGTGCGGGTCCGCGACCTCGGCTCGCGCAACGGCACCGACCTGAACGGCCAGCGGCTGACCGGGCCGGCGCGGGTCGGGCCGCAGGACATCGTCTCGGCCGCCGGCCGTGTCCCCTTCCGTGTACTGCCGGTCGCCGACCTGGGCCCGGTGCAGTACGTCAACCCGGCCCACGAGGCCGGCTCCGGCGGCACCCTGCCGTTCAACCGCGCCCCGCGCCTGGCCGCCTCCGCCGACGCCGGGCCGGTCAAGCTGCCGCAGCCGCCCAAGCGCTCCGGCTCCCAGCCGCTGCGGATCACCAGCATCGTCGCCCCGATCATCCTGGCCGCGGTCATGGTCATCATGCTCAAGAACGCGGCTTTCGCGCTGTTCGCGCTGTTCAGCCCGGTCATGATGATCGGCACCCAGCTGGAGGACCGGACCCGCGGCCGGTCCGGCTTCCGCCGGGGCAAGCGGGCCTACGCCGCGAGCCTGGCCGAGGTCCACGACGAGCTCCAGGAGCGCCGCGAGGACCAGGAGGACCGGCTGCGCGAGGAGTACCCCGACCCGGCCGAAGTCCTTTACCGCGCCTCGGTTCCGGGCCTGCGGCTGTGGGAACGCCGCCACGGCGCGGCCGACTTCCTCAAGCTTTCCGCAGGTCTGGCCAACCAGAGCTGGACCCCGCCGGTCGATCACGGCCGCCGCACGGGAACGGATCAGGAGCCTGATCCGGCGATCTCCGACGCCATCGCCGACGCCTCCTGGCTCAGCCAGGTCCCGGTCGCGGTGAACCTGGCCGACGGCGGCGTGCTCGGCTTGGAGGGCGACCGCCCCGCAGCCCTCGCCGCCGCCCGATCGCTGCTGTGCCAGGCCGTCGCCGAGAGCGGGCCGGCGGACGTCGCGGTCGTGGTCTTCGCCGACGGCGACCGCATCGCCGACTGGGACTGGACCAAGTGGCTGCCGCACGGCGCCGACCCCCGGTCCGGCGCCTCCCGCTACGTCGCCGTCGGCGCCGAACACTGCGAGACCCTGGCTCGCAGCCTGCTCGCCGAACTCGCCGAGGCGAACGCCGGTCCCGGCGGCTTCGGCGGCGGACGCCCCGCCGACCCCTCCGTCACCGGCATGCCGACCCTGCTGCTCGTCGTCGACGGCGCCACCCTGCTGGAGGGCCGGCCCTGCGCGCTGCGCGACCTGCTCGGCGGCCAGGCCGGACCGGTCGCCGGGATCGTGCTCACCCGGCGGCTGCCGGCGGTGTGCACCGAGGTCCTGTCGGTCTCGGCCGACGGCTTCGGCCGGCTGCACCGGGTCGCCTCCGGCCAGCGCGTCGACGACGTCCTGGTGGCCGGCATGACCCGGAACCGGGCCCGGGCCGTGGCCCGCGGCCTGGCCCGGTTCGAGGACCCCGAGGTCAAGGCGGCCGGCGCCGGCCTGCCGGACCGGGTGAACCTGCTGCCGCTGCTGCACCTGACCGGGGCCCTGGACGCCGCGCTGGCCGACCGCTGGCGCACCACGGTCGGCACGCTGCGGGCCCGGGCCGTGCTCGGCGTCACCGACCACGGCGAGTTCGAGATCGACCTCGACGACGACGGCCCGCACGGCCTGATAGCCGGCACCACCGGCTCCGGCAAGAGCGAGCTTCTGCGAACCCTGATAGCCGCGCTCGCGGTCGGTGCCGACCCCGAGCACCTGACCTTCGCCCTCGTCGACTACAAGGGCGGCGGCGCCCTCGACGAGTGCGCGCGCCTGCCGCACGTCGTCGGCCTGGTCACCGACCTGGACGAGCAACTCGGCGAGCGTGCGCTGCGCTGCCTGGAAGCCGAGCTGCGGCACCGCGAACACGCGCTGCGCGGTGTGGGCCTGAGCCACGTCCGCGACTACCAGCGGCTGCGCGACGCCCAGCGCCCCGAGCTGGAACCGATGCCGCGCCTGGTGGTCGTCATCGACGAGTTCGCCACCCTGGTCAAGGCGCTGCCGGAGTTCGTCGACGCGCTGGTCAGCATCGCCCAGCGGGGACGCAGCCTGGGCATGCACCTGGTGATGGCCACCCAGCGGCCCTCCGGCTCGGTCAACGACGCCATCAAGAACAACGTCAAACTGCGCCTGGCGCTGCGGCTCGAAAGCAGCGCCGACTCCGCCGACGTCATCGACTCCCCGGCGGCCGCCGGCATCGGCAGCCGGCAGTGGGGCCGCGGGTTCTACCGCGTCAGCGCCGGCGAAGTCCTCCCGGTCCAGACCGCGCTGTCCACCGGCGTCACCCCCATCGACGACGCCGCGGGCCGGCTGTCCCTGCTGCCGTTCAGGTTGACGTCGGGTGAGCGTGCCGGAGCCGTCGTGGCGCCGCCGCAGGCCGCCGCTGGCCAGCCGACCGACCTGGCGCGCCTGGTCGAGGCCGCGCAGCGGGCGAGCTACGGCGCCGGATTCGCCCAGCCCCGCCGGCCCTGGCCGGACCCGCTGCCGACGGCCATCCCGCTGCATGAGCTCGGCCCGGCGGTGAAGGGCCTGCAGACCGACGCCACCGGCCTGGCGGCGTACGCGCTGCTCGACGACCCGGACCGGCAGGCGCAGTACACCGTCGGCTGGGACCCGGCCGTCGGCAACATGCTGATATACGGCGGCGTCAACTCCGGCACCTCCACGGCGCTGGCCGCGCTCGCGCTGGCCGCCGTGTCCGCCGAGGCCCCCGACCGCATGCACCTGTACGTGCTGGACCTCGGCTCCGGCGACCTCGCACCGCTCCAGGGACTCCCGCACACCGGCGCCTACATCGGCTCCGGCGACCGGGCCCGCCAGATCCGGCTGATCAGGATGCTGCGAACCGAGCTCAACAACCGCAAGGCCGGCGGCTCCGTGCGCGACCCCTACAACCCCGGCCCGCCGCGCGTCCTGGTGCTCATCGACAACGTCGGCTCGCTGCGCTCGGAGTTGGAGAAGGACTTCGGCGGCATGCAGGTCCTGGACGACCTGGAACGCGTCTTCGCCGACGGCCCCGCGGTCGGGCTCTACATCGCCGCCACCGGCGACCGCCTCGGCGCGATCCCCGGGGCCTGGGGCGCCCTGAGCCGGCAGAAACTGTTGCTGCGCCTGGCCGACGCCGCCGACTACGGGAGCTTCGACATCCCGCGGCGTGCCGTACCCGCCGCGGTCCCGGGCCGCGCCGTGGTCGTGGCCACGCGGCAGGTCGTGCAGATCGGCTACCCCGGCGCCGACCTCGCCGCCGCCGTCAGCGGGGTCGCGCAGCGCTGGACCGGGGCGCAGCGCACCGCCAACAAGGTGCGCCTGCTGCCCGAGCTGATACCGATCGACCGGATGCATCGCGCCGGGGTCCTGGCCGACACCGGCGGCGAACCGTGGTCCATCCCGGTCGGCTTCACCGACAGCACCCTGGCCGCCGCCGTGCTCCGGCTGCACGACCACGAACACGCCCTCGTCGCCGGGCCCCCGCGATCCGGCCGCAGCAGCGCCCTGGTCGCGATCGCGCACATGGTCCTGAACGGGGCGCGGCCGCCGGCGCTGGTGACCTTCGCGCCCCGGCGCTCGCCGTTGCGTGACCTGCCGCCGACGGTCATCGGCTGCACCGAGTACGCAGATCTCGAACGTGCCCTGAACTCCGCAGGAGACCGGTCTCTACTCCTGGTTGACGACGCCGACACGGTGACCGACACCCTGGGGGTACTCGACCGGTTCATCGCCAAGCCCGGCCGGCATGTGATCGCCGCCGGCCGCAGCGACGGAATCCGCCGGCAGTTCGGGCAGTGGACGCAGAAGATCCGCGAGGCGCGCTGTGGTGTGCTTCTGGTCCCCGACCACAACCAGGACCACGACCTGCTCGGGACCCCGCTGCCCCGGCACAACCCGATGGCGCCGCTGCCCGGCCGGGGCTACCTGATCTGTGACGGGACGATCGAGGGAGTGCAACTCGTGCTGGCGACACCCGGCGATTTCTATAACGAACGCGGTAGTAGCGAAATACACCGCTCGTTAGACGACCGGACGAGCCGCTGACCGTAACGTTTTCGTCGTACCGCCGAGGGATTCCCCGGCGCACCAATAGCCACTCGGCGGGTCCGTCCCAATACGGACCCGCAGAACGCAAAGAAAATGGAGCACCATGATGGCTGACGGCACCGTCAAGGTCACTGCCGAAGCGCACCTGCACATCGGTCAGCTGATGAACCTCCTGCAGGGTCCGCTGGGCGACGTGCTGTCCCAGATCACCTCGCACGGCCTGGCCCTGACCGACCCCGCGGTCTGGGAGGGCCCGGCGGCGTCGCTGTTCAGCAGCAGCATCTGGCCGGCCGCCCAGCAGCAGCTGGACACCGTCCGCGCCACCCTGATGGAGCTGCAGCAGCAGGTCGGCGGCGTGCTCGGCAACGTCACCCAGGCCGGCAGCGGCCTGCCGGTCGTGGGCCAGCTGCCGGTGGTCGGCGGCCTGGTCAACGGCCTCACCGGCGGTCTGTAGGACTTCCGGCCGACGCGCCGGATGGAGCGAGCGAGCGGACTGAACTGAACAGCAAGCACCCACCCGGCGACGGCGGTGGTGTGGCGGCGCGGAAAGAGCGTGCCGCCCCACCACCGCCCCGTCGTGCTTTGCCGGGCATATCGCGGATGTCGCTGATGTCGTGGAACGGACGGGAACGCAGGTCATGACACGCCATGGTGGTTCGATGGGTACGACGCCGCAGGGGACTCAGGTCATGGAGTCCCCTGAGCACGTCCCGGGATATCGGGACTTAACGCGCATCGGGCACGGCGGCTTCAGCGTGGTCTACCGGGCCGTGCAGGAGTCGTTCGAGCGCGACGTCGCCCTGAAGCTGCTGACCATCGTCGGCCCGGACGAGGACGCCCGGCGCCGGTTCGTGCGCGAGGTCCGGCTGGCCGGCCGGCTCAGCGACCATCCGCACGTGGTGACCGTGCTGGACACCGGGACGACGGCCTCGGGCCGGCCGTACCTGGCCATGGACCTGTACGACGGCGGCTCCATGAAGCAGTGGCTGAACCGGCGCGGCCCGCTGCCCGGGGCGCAGGCCGCCGGGGTCGGCGCGAAGATCGCCGACGCGCTGCACGCCGCGCACGCGCTCGGGGTGCTGCACCGGGATGTGAAGCCGAACAACATCCTGGTCTCCCGGTACGGCGAGCCGGCGCTGGCCGATTTCGGTGTGTCGTGGCTGCTAGACGCCAGCAACTCCAGCTCGGTGCTCGATGTCTTCTCGCCGCAGCACGCCGCGCCGGAGCTGATGACGCGGGGCGTGCCGACCGCGTCTTCCGATGTGTACGCGCTCGGTTCGACGCTGTACGAACTCGTCGCCGGGCACCCGCCGTTCGGCGGTCCTGGCCAGGACGTGCGCCGGACCATATATCTGGCGTTGAGCGAGCCGGCTCCGAGGCTGGAGTGCCCTGATCTGCCGGGCTTCGCCGAGGTCATCGAGCGGGCCATGGCCAAGGAGCCTGCCGACCGGTTCCCGGACGCGGCGTCGTTCGGGCGTGCGCTTCGTGCCCTGATACCGGATGGTGCCGCGACCGCGCTGGTGATGCCGGACGCGTCGGCCACGGCCACGGCCACGGTCGCGATGCCGCTGGATGTGGGGTTCCCGGCGCCGGACTACCCGGACCACCTGGACCACCTGGACCACCTGGACGACCCGGCCTACTCCGGGGACGACTATTACGTCGCGCGTCCGGACGACACGATGGTCCGTCCGGACCGGGTGGACGGCGACGCGCCGATTCCGGCTCCGCGCACCTCCGGCGGCAGGCGCCGTCCGGAGGATCGCCGGGGATCGGATGACCGCCGAGGACCGGATGACCGGCGGGGGCCGGACGGCGGGCGGGGCGCGCGCGGCGGCGGGTACGGCGCCCGGGCGGTCGCGGACGACCGTGACAAGCGGGGCGTGGGCAAGCCGTTGGCGCTGGTCGCGGCCGTCGCCCTGGTCCTCGTGGGCGCGTGGGCGCTGGTGACGTCGCAGGGCTCTGCCTCGAAGAACAAGGACACCACGGCGGCCGGGCAGACGCCGGGGGTGTCCAGCTCCGCCTCGGCCGGCGCTTCGTCGGCCGCGCAGAGCACGCCGTCCGCCACCCCGACGCACTCCAGCTCCAGTAGTTCGCCGTCGGCGACGCACCACACGTCCACGTCCGCGGAGCCGACGCACACGGTCACCACCACGGCGGCGTCCTCCAGCGCGGTGGTGCCGCCGCCGTCGGCGTCGAGCTCGTCGACCGGACCCCTGCTCCCGTCGAGCTACCATCGGTTCCAGAACTCGGGCAGCGGGAGCTGCCTGGCCGGGGGCCCGGGACTCCAGGCCTGCGCCGACAGCAAGACGCAGGGCTGGCAGTCCAAGGCGTCGGGGATCCTCGGGCTCGGTGCGGTCACCGGGCAGGAGGAGTTGGTCAACGGCGACAGCAACGACTGCTTGTCGGGCGGGCCCGGCGGGCTCAGCGTGAAGTCCTGCAGCGGCGACCCATCGCAGGTGTGGTCGAAGACCGGCGGTTCCGGCGGCGCCACAGAGCTGCAGAACGGCGCCGACTTGCTGTGTCTTCAGGCCTCCGGCGGTTCGGTGGTGGAGGCGGCGTGCAACGGCGGCCCGAACCAGCTGTGGTCCGAGGACGGGAACGTCTGAGAACTTCAGCCATTTGTTAACAACCGAGTATGCATGGTCCGGTAGCGTCGGGGTACACGAGTGCGGCGACGGTCGCCGGTGGGAACAGAAGGCGGCGGACGGTATGGTCAAGGTTCTGATCGTCGACGATCAGGTGCTGATCCGTGCCGGGATGGCGGCCATACTGCGGGCCGCCCCCGGCTACGAGGTGGTCGGTGAGGCGTGCAACGGCGCCGAGGCGGTCACGATGGCCGCGCTCACCGAGCCCGACGTGGTGCTGATGGACATCCGGATGCCGGACCTGGACGGGATCGCCGCGACCCGCGCGATCCTGGGCTCCGGCCGCGAGAACCTGCCGCGCATCCTGATCCTGACGACCTTCGACATGGACGAGTATGTGTACGAGGCGCTGCGCGCCGGCGCCGACGGCTTCGTGCTGAAGGACACACCGCCCGAACGACTGCTCGCGGCGCTGAAGGCGGTCGCCGACGGCGACACCCTGTTCTCCTCGGCGGTGACCCGCCGCCTGGTCCAGGCCTACGTCACGGCCTCCGGCCTGCAGGACGTGGCCCCGGCCGGCCCGGGCCCCGGCGCCGGCGCGGTGCCCGGCGGCGCCGCGGACTGGCCGACGGCGGGCCTGGTGCCGCGCTCGCGGCGCCCGGAAGGGCCGTCCTCGGCCGAGCGCGCCGCCCTGGCCGCGCTCACCACGCGCGAGACCGACGTCTTGCGCCTGGTCGCGACCGGCCTGTCGAACGGCGAGATCGCCGAGCGGCTGGTGGTCAGCGAGGGCACGGTGAAGACGCACCTGAACCGCGCGATGGCCAAGCTGAACCTGTCGAGCCGGGCCCAGGCCGTGGTGCTCGCCTACGAGTCGGGTCTGGTGGTGGCGGGGCAGCCGCAGGCTCAGGTATAGCCGTGGTTGACACCCGATCGGCGATCCCGTGCCGGTCCGGCGGCAGTCGCAACACGCAACTCCGCTGATAACCCCTCGACCTGTCAGTGCCGGGCATCAGAATATTGGTGTTCCTCAACACGGGCGTCCGGGGACCAGCGGGGAGCTGTTTCGAGCCCCGCGCGATGGGGATGGGGTACGGGAAATGGTCAATGGTCTGATATCGAGATCTCCGAGCCGGGGTGCCTGCGCCCTGGCCGGTGTGCTTCTGGTCGCGTCGTTGGCGGCCTGCGGGGGCGGGAGCAGCGGTACCACCACCTCCAACCAGTACACGGACACGAACTCGTCCGACACCTCCGCCGGGTCGGACTCCGGCGGGATCACGGCCACCACGTCGGCCAGTCCCACGACCATGAGTTCCGCGGACTACGGCCAGAGCCTGTCCTCGGTGAACTCGCAGCTGGCGCCGGACTTCCAGGCGGTCGTCAGCGCCGAGTCGCAGGATGCTGTGAAGAGTGCGTTGAGCAAGCTTTCCTCGGACGCGCAGAGCCTGTCGAACGGGCTGCCCACCGACCCGCCGGACGCGCTGTCCGCGCCGACGTCGCAGCTCTCCCAGGCCCTCAGCAGCCTGTCGTCCTCGGCGAACTCCACCGCCGGCGACGTCGGGTCGGGGGTGTGCACCTCGGCTTCGGCGCTGGCCGAGTTCACGCGCTCGGACGGGGCCAAGGCCATGCGGTCCGCCGCGACCGCGCTGTCCGCGATCGACGCCTCCTACGGCAAGGACGTCGCGGCCTTCCTGCCGGCGCCGATCGCCGACCAGACCCGGCAGCTGCCCAACGGCGACGTGCTCCGGCATTCCGACGGTCCGGGCTCGCTGACCATCAACAACTCCGGCACCGACGCCATCGTCACGCTGACCAAGACCGGTACGAAGACCCCGGTCGCCTCGGTCTACGTGCGGGCCAACGCCGACACGACGCTGAGCGGCATTCCCGGCGAGGCCTTCGACATCTTCGTCTCCTCCGGGACCGACTGGGACAGCGCGGCGCAGAAGTTCACGCGGCAGTGCTCGTTCAGCAAGACCGACAAGACCTGGGACTTCACCGACTCGGACTGGTCGCTGACGCTGACCCCGCAGGTCAACGGCAACCTGTCGTCGTCCACGCTGAACCCCGGCGACGCGCCGAACCCGTGATCGTGGACGAGCACTGATTCAGGAACCACCCGACCGAACCACCCGACTGAACCGACTGAACCGACAGACCCGACCGACCCGACTTCCCCGACCGGCAGAACGGTGGGACGACATGGCTACTTGGACACTGCGCGGGGTCGTCACCGGCCGGCGCCGCCTGGTCGGCGCGGCGACGGCCGCCATCCTGGCCGCCGCGGTCGGGATCGGGACGTGGAGCTGGGCCGCCGGCGGCGGCGCGGGACCCGCCGCGCCGCAGACCGTCGGGTCCCGCACCGACTTCCTCGTCTCCTACTCCGCCGCCGCCTCCCGGCTGGCCGGCCTCAACCCCGCCGACACCGCCGACCAGGTCCGCGACTGGATCCGGACCGCGCTGGCCGCGCACCTGGGCATGAGCACCGCCGCCGTCCGCGACGCCTCCTACGACACCCTGCCGGTGCGCGACCAGGGCTTCACCGACCTCGCCGACCAGCAGGTCGGCCCGGGCCGGGAGATCGCGGACACCAGCGGCGTGCTGCACCTGCTGGTCCCGCGCGGCGATCCGCACGAGAACCGCACCGTCGGGCTGCTGCTGGACCAGTACCGCACCGACCACGGCGCCGACCCCGAGCTGGTCCAGATCCACCACTACGCGATCGACCAGAACGCGCAGACCGCCGACGTCGTCGCCGATCCGGTGAGCACCCCCGACCAGGTCCGCACCGCGCACGGCTACGTGGGCATGGCGATCACCAGCCTCAGCGATCTGTCGTCCTTTCTGTCCAAGACCCAGTCGCTGTCCGAACTGTCGGTCCAGAACAGCCAGGTCTGGGCCTACGGCTGGTCCTGGCCCGGCGTCCCCTCGGTCCCGATGACCGTGGACGATGTCAGCGTCCTGCAGAACGGCTACGAGGCGCACGTCGCCGGCAACGGCCTGGCGCCGGGCTTCTCGCTGGACCCGCTGTCGGCGCAGAGCGTCGCCGACATCAAGGCGATGGCCCCGTCGGTGAGCTCCGACTTCGCCGCCCGCCTGCTGTCCAACAACTGGGCCGGCTCGGCCTTCGCCTCCGCCGCCGACGCCAAGACCCAGGTCGACGACGAGCTCGACGACCCCGGTCCGGACCAGGACGCCGCGATGGTCGCGCTCGGCCTGCCCACCGACCGCGCGCAGCTGTGGGCGCTGGACGCGGCGCTCGACGGCCAGACCACGATGAGCCAGGCCCGCTACGACGGCGGCCTGGCCGGCACCGCGGTCGGCGACTCGCTGGCCTACGTCGACTACGTGACCAAGAACTGGGTCGCCGGGGTCGGCCAGGGCGTGCCCACCAGCGCCGTCGGCGGCTTCCTGCCGGACCCCTCGGCGGTGACGCCGTGGAGCCAGTGCGCCGGCCCGAACGACCCGACGAGCGAGTCCGGCCGGCTCTGGTTCGGCCGCAACGATGGCGCGTTCGCCTCCACGTCCGACCACATCGACGTCGGCGCCCAGGCGGCCCGGCTGTTCGTCCGCGACAACGGCCCGAACGGCACCGAGGTCGAGCCGAGCTACGCCTTCGGCCGGGCCCTGCAGTGGTGGGACGTGCACCAGCAGGACATCGAGGACTACGAGCCGCAATACCAGCGCCTGGACCAGATCATGCGCTGGAGCGGCGCGCTGGAGTGGCTGACCCACCAGGGCACGGCGCTGCTGCCGACGGAGGCGCAGAGCCCCGCGCCGGTCTCGTTCAAGGACTGGTACGCCGCGCACAACGAGCTCAAGGAACGCGCCCCGATCGACTTCGTGACGCCGCCCTCGGCCAAGCAGGAGGCGCTGATCGTCAACCCCAGCCGGGACTACCAGGACTGCGGGTTCCTCGAGATCGAGGGCGGGGTGTCGCTCAGCGACCTCTACGACCGCACCAACGGCCAGGACTACCGGCCGGACCTGCCGACCTCGGTCACCCGCGCCGGGCTGTTCGACCAGAAGTCGACGTACGACGACACCTCCGGCACCGGCGAGATCAGCAGGCTGTCGATCGACGACTCGGGGAAGGTCTCCGAGCGCGTCGACCGGACGCTGTCGATGAACGGCGACACGGCGACCGTGGACATCAAGGCGACCGGCCGGAAGGTCATCCCGCTGGGCGACCTGAAGGTCTGGCGCTCGTCGGACGCGGACCGCGAGCTGACCTACGGCGTCGACGCCACAGGGCACAGCGTGCACGAGGACCTGACGTACCAGGGCAAGGATTTCGGCTCGCTGGACACCACGGACACGGCGAACATCGTCACGGTCCAGTGGCGCTCCGGCGTAGTGGACAAGCTGCGGCAGGCGCTGTCCTCGGTGCAGGCCAAGCTGTCCCGCGGCGTCTCCGGTTCGGTCCCGGCGGCGACGGACGGCGTCCTGTACGAGATGAAGAACGCCGACGGGACGGTCAGGGACCGGCTCGGCGGCCCTGGACAGCCGTGGCTGGCCCTGGCCGGCACGGTGCCCGCCGCCGGGGACTCCCTGACCTTCCGGATCGGCGGCCCGGACCCGTCCACCGGCGCCCCGTCGTTCATGTCCGGGAGCTTCACCGCCGGGCCCGGACCGCCGACCGGCAACGGCGGCGGCAACGGCAACGGCAACAGCGACCAATATCTCAGTGTTCTGCCGCCCTCGGGCGGAAACCCCGCGGTGGCCACGTTCACGGGCCCGCCGGACCGGACGGATCCCACCGTGACCATCAGAACCCTGACGGGTCAGACCGCTACGCTCTACGAGGCCGGATCCGGGGTCGTGGTCTCGGCGGCCGATCCGGTGCTGGGAGTGGACGGTTCGGTGGAAGGTGCCGCGTTGCTCAGTGACTTCCCGAAGATCAGGCAGCTGATCGAGACCGCGGAGGCGGCCAAGGACGGCCGGCTTCGGGCCGCCGCGCTCGGCGCCGACGGCGAGGACGGCGTCGCGCTCGCCGCCGCCGACGGCACGGTGACGATCGCGCCGGTGGACAGCTTTGTCGGCGACCGCGTGCTGCGCGCGCTTGGACCGGAGATGGACGGCACGGCGGTCTTCGACGTCCTGAAGGAGCACGGCGGCATCCCGGACGAGATCGAGCAGGAGGACTCCAGTCCTCTGACACCCATCGGCGCGCCGGTCACGATGTACCTGGGCAGTGTGCTGCGGATGCCGGGCGTGGACGCCGTGTACCTCAGCCCCGGTATGCGTACCGCGCTGCACCTGGCGGCCGGCCCGATTGTGCCGGAGCCGTTGTCGCCCAGGACCGAGGTGACCGTGCTGCCGGTGACGGCCGGCCACGATCCGCGGGCCGAAAGCACCACGGCCCAGCCGGACATCCGGGACTTCGAGGGCGTGTCCTGGTGGGCGGTGAGTACCGCAGGGCTCATCGACTCCGTCGGACAGTCGTCGTGCCCGCCGTTCGGCGGGACGCCGGTGGCGATCGCGCCCGGGGGCGGCGCGCCGTCGACTCCCTCGCCGTCGGCCTCGGCGGGTGCGCCGGCCGGATCGCCGGTGACCGCCGGCACGCTCCTGCTCGTCACCCCGGTCAGCACGGGGCAGCCGGTGTGCTGACCGGGACAGGGACCGAACGGACTGATCGGGCTGGTCGATTGTGAGCGAGAGCTACGTCCTCGACGGCGGGGAGCCGCTTGCCGAAGCCCTGGGGAAGGCGCGCGCGGTTGCCCGGCAGGCGGATGCGAGCGCGAGTGTGGGGGCCGCCGCCAGCCTGGTGGAGCAGGTGGACGCCGCGTACGGCCACGTCCTGGAGCTGGTCCATGCCGACGACGCGGGGCTGTGGGCGGTGCTCGCGGCCGAGCACGTCGGCGCCGTCCGCGCGATCGGCGCGTTGACCACCGCGGCCTTCCGGTGCGACCGCTACCTGCCGGAAGTCCGGGTCCTGAGACACCGCCTGCCGCTGCTGATCGAGCGCGCGCAGGTGCGCTCCGAGTCCGGGGCACACGCGAGCGCCGCCTCCGACGCGGCCGAGATCCGCAAGGCACTCGACAACGATCCGGGCGCCGGCCTCGACCTCGCCGACCAGGCCCGGCTGCGGCGGGTGGAAGGCCTGGCCGCGGCCGCCAGGGGAGACGGCGTCACGGCCGACCGCTTTCTGATCGAGGCGCGCGGCGCGTTCCAGTCCCTCGGTGACTCGGCCGCCGTGGCCGTCATCGACCGCGATCTGCGGCTGATCCGGGCACGCGGCGGTTCCGATCAGGCCTCTGCGGCGATCCTCGCCGAGGACGCGCAGGCCGAGGCGATGTCGGCCCCGCGCGCCCTGGCTCACGCGCTGGCCCTGAAGAACCAGCACCGGTATGAGGAGGCACTGCAGGTCGTGGTGGCGCTGCTGGCCGCGGACCACCTTGACGACGCGCTGCGGCTGCCGGTGCTGGAAGAGCTGGTCGGCCTGCTGGTGGCGCTGCGCCGCGGCAAGGCGTTGAAGGCGCTCAGTGCGGAACTGCCACAGACTTTGGTGACGCAGACCTTGGTGACGCAGACCTTGATGACACAGACATCGGTGAGGGCCGGCGGTTCGGTGGAGGGGACCGAACCGCCGGCGGTACGTTTCATCAGGGTCCTGTTGAGCTGCTTCCGGCTGCTCGACGCGGGACAGGCCGAGCGGGCCCGGACCGAGCTGAACGCGGTCCGCGCGTCGGCCGTCTCCGACCGGGACCGGGCGCACTGGCACGTGGCGTCCGGGGAGGTCTCGATCGCGGTGTTCAAGCGCCGGAAGACGCAGTCGGACCTCGACGAGGCGGTGTGGGATCTCGGCGCGGCCTGCGAATACGCGGTCGCCGACCAGCTTCTCGAGGTGCGCATTCGAGCTCTGCGACTCCTCGGGGAGGCGTTCGAGCTGCGCAAGGAGCCCGATCAGGCGTCGGACCGCTGGGCCCGGGCGCACGCGCTGGAGGAGGACCTCGTCGCCCGGCAGGTCAGCGACGAGGTGCGGTCGACCCTGCTGGAGGACATCCCCACCGAGCACGACGAACGGGTCCGGGTCGCCGCCGAGCTCGCGGTGGCCGGGCCGGGCGACGCCGCGGCGGTGACCGGTGTCGCGTCGGCGATCGTGGCGATGGAGTCGGCGCGCGGTGCGGCGATCCTGGGGCGGATCGCCCCGGACGCGGAGAGCTCGCTGCGACGGCTGCCGCCGGCCGGCGACGGGGCCGCGGCGTGGGAGTGGCTGCGGGGGATCGCCGACGCGACGGCGCGCGACGAGGCGATCTGGATCATGCACGCTCGGCCGGACCGTGTGCACCACGGCATCGTCGGACGCGGCCTGGTCCATCACGTCGATCTCCCGGCCGACCGGGGCGAGTTGGAAAAGCTCGTCAAGGCACTGCGCAAGGAGTGCAACGAGTACCGGCTGGCACAGGCCGCGGGACGTGCGCAGGTGTCCCGGCTGATCGAACGGCTCGGGGCGGCCATCGGTGCCGAGACGGTGCTGGAGCTGGTGCCGCGGCGGGTCAAACGGTTGGTGGTGATCGCCGGCGGGGTGCTGTCCGAGATTCCGGTGGCCGCGTTGCCGATCAAGGCCGGCTCATCATCAGTGCCCATCGTTTCCCGGTTCGCGGTGTCCGATCTGCCGTGCCTGTCCGCGCGTCCGCTGCTCCACCAGAGGTCTGTCGGGAACCGGGGCGGTCGGGCGTTGCTGGTCAACGCTTTCGAAGCCACGCCCGAGGATTTCGAACGAGAGCTCCGACGGGTCCACTACCGGCGCGTGCGCATCCTCGGCCACGGCCAGTCCGACGCCGAGGACGCCTCCCAGACCTGGCTTCAGTTCGCCGGCAAGAAGAGCGATCGGGACGGCCGGATCCACCCGGGACGGTTCCAGCAGGCGGATCTGAGGGCCTGCGGGACGCTGATGCTCGGGGCGTGCGAGTCGGGGATGGCTCAACGCGTGGGACGTGACGAGCGGACCGGTTTCGTCCGGGCCGGACTGCACGCCGGCGCCGCCTCGGTGGTGGCCGCCCGGTGGATCGCAGAGGTCTCCGTCACCACTGCTCTGCTGGACCGGTTCGAGCACTACCTGCGATTTCTGCCCCGCGACGTCGCGCTGCAACGCGCGCAGCTCGACGTCCGCGCCGGGCGGGTGGCGCCGGCCGCGGCCGTGCCGGAGCCGGAGCATCCGGCTTGGTGGGCCTGCTGGACTTTGTACGGGGATTCGGGGCATCAGGTCAGGGCGCCTATATTGCGTGCGTCGGCTTGTCGGCCGGCGCTGCTTTTCCGCCGCCTGTTCCGCACACCCTGAGACCGAATGAGACAACATGCCGCATCATCGTGAGGGGCGCGGTCCCGCCGTCTTCATCTCCTACGCGACGGCCGACCGCACCGAGGTGCTGAAGTTCCACCAGGACCTGCTGGAGCGGGGGATCGACCCGTTCCTGGACATCATGGACATCCTGCCCGGCGACGACGTGGTGATGAGCATCAACGGCGCGCTGGAGCGGTCGGACTTCTACGTGCTGGTGTGGTCCGCGGCGGCACGCGACCGGTACTGGGTGAACAGCGAGATCTCCGCGGCGATGGTGCTGGAGCAGCGGCGCGCGCGGCCGTTCGTGTTCATCGTGCGCCTGGACGACAGCGAGCTGCCGCCGGTGCTGGCGCCCCGCCGGTACCTGGACGCGTTCGGCGGACGGCGCGCGGCGGCCGCGGACCAGCTGGCGGCGGTGTGGACGCGCGACCGCGCGGTCGGGACGAAGGTGCTGCCCGCGCCGGCGCCGGTGGCCGAGCCCGCGTCGGCCGACGCGGCGCTGCTGCACCTGTACGCGCGCAACCAGTCGCTGAACGTCTCGCACGAGGTCAGGATCCACGCCGGTGCCACCGCACAGGAGCTGGTCGGGGCGCTGGCCGAGCAGCTGGCGCTGCCGACCGAGGCGTCGGAGTACGGCGGCGCGGTGGGCGTCCGCTTCAGCTACCGGTACCAGCTCGGCGGCGAAGCGCTCGCGGCGGCGCCCGACTCCGACGCCCCGCTGGCGCTCGCCGAGGGCGACGTCGTGGACATCGAGGTGGTCGTGGAGCCGTTCGGCCCGGATGGCGCGCTGGCCGATCCGGTGTCGTTCCTGCCGGAGCGCGACTACGCGATCCCGCCGGAGATGATCAGGGAGCTGTGTCAGAAGGCGATCGAGCATCTGCTCGCGGAGGATCCGGACACTGATCAGGACACTGACGAGTTCTGAGCAGCCCTCGCACTCACACTGTTCGCCGGTGCAGCCACTTGTGCCACTCAGTCGCCTCCGAGCTGTGGCCGTTGCGGCGGAAGGCCTGCCGCATCGGGACGTTCAGGGTGTCGGTGTCCGAGAGCATGGCGTGGAAGCCGAGCTCCCGCGCCGTGTGATTGGCCAGCTTGAGCAGCGCGTCCACGTGGCCCCGGCCGCGATGTCCCGGTGCGACGCCGATGTAGGTGATGGTTCCCACGCCCGGATCGAACTCGCCGACGGAGACGAAGCCCACGGCCTGGCCGCTCGCGATGTCCTCGGCCACCAGCCAGGTCGATTCGGTCGTGCTGTCCAGGAACGCCTTGGCCCAGTTCGCCGGACCCATCGCGACCGCCGCGTCGGTGTCGACGCGGTCCAGCGTCTCGGCCGAGCACGCGGCGATCAGCTGGACGAACCGGTCGGTGCCGACCTCTGCCCGGCGCCGCACGGTGATGCCTTCGGGCAGCGGCAGGTCCTGGCCCTCGTCGGTCCACCAGAACCCCTCCTTCTCCTGCCACAGCTCGAAGCCGAAGGACTCCAGCAACGCGACGCGCTCGGCCGGGGCCCGGTGCACGGCCACGTTGGTCGAGGCGTTCAGCACGTCGCCGGGGCGGGCCGCGGCGATCACCGCCTCGATCACGAGCCGCGCGGCGTCCCGGTGGCCGGGCCGCCAGCGGAGATTGACCAGGCGGCCGGTCTCGTCCCCCATCCAGGACTTCGCCATGAGGTCGCCCTCGGCGACCTGGACGCCGTCGGCTTCGGCGATGAAAGGGGTGCGTGGGCCCAGCGGGTTCGCGTCGGCGATGTCGGCGAGGCGGGTTACTACTGTCAATTCGGTCCCTGATTTCGGTGCTGCGGTTCTGCCACGTCACTGTCCGGGGCACGTTACGGCGGCCGCGCAGCGGCGTTCAAGCCGATAAACGCTCGCTGAGGTGTCCGAACGAGAGCAGCGCGTAGGCGCTGCCGGCGTGCCGGATCTGCCCGGACCACACCAGTTCCAGGGCCTGTTCGTAGCTCAGCCAGCACAGCGCCATGTCGGCCTCGCCGCCTTCGCGCGCCGCCTCGCCCTGCGTCAGCCCCTGCGCGGCGAAGACGTGGTCGACGTGGTTGGTGAGGCTGTCGGCGCCGTTGACCGCGCCGATCGCGGACCAGCGGGTGGCGCGCAGGCCGGTCTCCTCGGCCAGTTCGCGGCGGGCGGCGGCGACCGGGTGCTCGTCGTAGGGTTCGATGGTGCCGGCGGGCAGCCGCCACTGGACGCCGCCGTGCGTGTAGATCCACTGGCGGGTCAGCAGGACCCGGCCGTCGTCCGCGACCGGCAGCACGGTCACCGAGCCGGGGGTGGCCACGTGGTGGTAGACGTCGGCCGCGCCGTCGGGGCGGATCACGGCGTCCTGGCGGACGTCGAACCAGGGCGTGGCCAGGACGACGACGCTGTCCAGGCGGCGCCAGTCGGTGGTTTCGGTTTTCCCGGTGGTTTCCACGGTTTCCGTGGCTTGTGCGGGTCCTGCAGCTCTTGTGACTCGTACTTCTCGTTCCTCGGCGGCGCCGGTTCCGCTCGCGCCCGCGCTGTCAGTGCTCATCAGGCACGTCGGGTGTCGACGAGCGCTTCGTCGAGGCAGTTTCGCAACTCTCGCAAGGCACGGACATTGTGGTGGCGCATCAACGCCCGGGACAGGCCGCGCAGTTCGGCGTTGGCGCCCGCGGAGCGGACCAGGCCGACGTCCTCCAGGACCTGGAGCGTCACGACCTGCATCTCGTCCAGCTCGCCCGCGGCCTCGTAGGCGAGCGCCAGCCTGGCTCCGAACAGCGCCCGGGAGCGGTGCGCCTCGGTGGGCGTCCGGTCCAGCGCGTCGGCCAGGAACTCGCTGGCGCGCTGCGGGCGTCCCAGGTCGTAGTGGCACCAGCCGGCTATCGCGTTGTCCAGCCCGCCGACGGTGACCGAGCCGACGACCGGCTCGTCCTGCGCGACGCGTTCGGGGTGCAGCAGGTCGCGGGCGTGGTCCAGGGAGCTGAGACAGCGTGCGTGGTCGCCGCGGACCGCGAACGCCTGCGCCTGCCGGTGTGCGGCCAGGCCGCGGCTGCGGGCCCGGGCCCGGGGGTCCTCCAGGACCCGGCCGGCCAGCTCCATGGCGGTCGTCGGATCCCCGTCGTACAGCGCCAGTTCCGCCTCCCGGACCAGCGTGTACACGGCCAGGTCCTCGGCCTCGGCGCGGGTCGCCAGGTCCGCGGTGCGGCGGGTCCAGGCCAGCGCGTGGTCCAGGCGTCCGGCCTCCTGGCACATCCAGCCGATGAACTCGGCGTAGCGGGCGGCCAGCAGGCACAGCTGCGGCGCGGCCGTCGGCGAGGTCTGCTCCAACTCCATCAGGGTGTTGAAATCGACGATCAGCCGGCGCAGCACCAGCTCCGGCGGCAGCTGCTGGCTGAGCTTGCGGTGCCGGTCGAACTCCTCGCGGTAGTGCGCCAGCAGCCGCAGCTCGTCGGCCTCGGCGCGGGCCGCCGACGAACGCAGCGCGAGCGGCACGGACAGCGCGTCGCCGAACGCGACCAGCTCGCGTCCCCAGTCCGGTTCCCCGTCCGGACCGGCCGCGGCGCCGGATCCGCCCCGACGCCGCGGCTCTTCGGGCACCAACGCGACCAGGTCTCCGTCGGCACCCAGCTCCACATCGATCAGGGTGGCCAGCCTCCGGTTGGCCGGCAGCCGCCCCGTCTCGATCTTGCTCAGGTAGCCCTTGTCGTAGTGCACGCTCTCAGCCAGCGCGGCCAGCGACTTCTCGCGGCGCATGCGCAGGCGGCGCATCTCGATCCCGAACTCGGACACGTTTCCACCATAGCCATCGTTGAGCTTGTGAAAGAGGTCTGAGACTGCTTTGTTGCCAGGTTGCGTGTTGTACGTATCCGACGGAGGTCGCGTGGCCGACGACATCGAAGCGCTGGAAGCGGAATTCCGGCACGCATTGCGGCAAGTCGACGAAGAGCTCCTGTTCGCCATGAGCGAGGTGGCGCCGGAACTGCTGGAGCGGGCGCATCTCGATCCGCCGCCGACCTTGCGGGCCCGTCCCACCATCGACGACTACGACCGCGATCTGGCGCGCGTGCGGCGTCCGGGGCTGGACGCCTTCGGGCACTTGCGGGATCTGGTGCTGATCGGGATCCGGGTCGGCACGATCAGTGTCGAGGACGTCTATCTGCGGGTGCGTCCGGCGACGGTCGCGTTGACCGTGCTGCTGGATCCGGGGTCCGGGGCTGGGGCTGGGCCTGGGGCGACGGCGCCGGCGTTGGCCCGGCGGATCCGGCGGGGCGCCGGGCGGGGTCTCGGGCGGTGGGTCGAGGCGATCGTCGCGGTCGACCACTGGCCCGGGAGCCTTCACAGCCTGCTGCGACAGGAGCCGCAGGACGAGGACGGCTGCCCGCCGCACACCCTGCTGGGCATGGACGACCACCTGTGGCGGGGCGGGAACATCCTGCTCGCGCTGGCGCCGCCGGGGACGCTGGCGCGCATCGCGTCGGAGGCGGCGCCGATGGGCGTCACCGGCCGCATCGTCGGTGAGGCGCAGGCCGTCCGATATGCCAGGACGCTGTTACGCCTCGCCAGCCACGCGCCGCTGTCGCGGACGTTCGTCGACTACGCGCTGACCGGGCAGGCCAGCGCGCGGGTGCGGATCGCGCTGGCCTCGAACCCGCTCACGCCGAACGCCACGCTCACCAGACTGTTGACGGACGCGGTCGCGGACGCCGAGCCGGGGGTCGCCGCGGCGATCAGCCTGCACGAGTGCGCTCCGCCGGCCGTGCGGCTCGCCGCGTTCCGGAAGGTCCGGGACTCTGCGGTCCTGACGGAGGCGCGCGAGAGGCTGCGGCGCGACGTCGACGTGGTTCGCCGGATCCAGCGGATCGCGACGGCCTCCGCCGACGAGGCGGACCTGGTGCACGCCCTGCTTCGGGACGCCGGTCCGGAGCTGCCGTTCCAGGCCCGGCTGTTCGCCTACGCGCAGCTGGCGCGGATGTCAGGGCCCGAAGCGGCCTGGATGCTGGAGATGGGCCGGGCCGGCAGCCTGGAGGCGATGCATCCGGCGGTGCGGGCGTCGATGGCGGCGGGATCGGCTCTGCCGCTGCTGGAGGCGGCGGTGGCCGATCCGTATCGGGGGATGCATCAGGACGCTGTCAGTTCGGTGGCCGCGTTGCGGCGGGAGGAGCTGCTGGACTGGCCGTTCCCTTGGCAGGGCTCTGAAGAGCTGTCCGATCCCGCCGACTCGGATCGGCTCGGCTAGGCCGCCAGAGGTCATAACTCCCCACATAAGAGTGATCAATCGGCGATTCGTCCTGTGACCAGACCGCTACAGCACTAAGGTGCGCCGTGTGGAGATCGGAAGTCCGCGGCGTGAACTCGCCGACCAGAAGATGGCCGAGCTGACGAGGCTCGCCGCGCTGATGCTGGAGCGGGCCGACGAGATCACCGACACGGTGGTGACCCGCGTCTACGAGCAGTTCCCCGTCTACGCCGGCATGGTCCGCCGCGACCTGCTGCGCGAATCAGTCCACGACCACGTGGTCTCGGCGTTCGACCCGATGGCCCGCAGCCAGAAGGCCGACCTGCGCGCGGCCGGGCCCACCGGCCGGATAGGGGCCGCCGACGGCATCCCGCTGACCGTGGTGATGGACGGCTACCGGGTCGCCTTCCGTGTGGTGTGGTCGGCGATCGTCGAGACGGCGCGCGGCATGGGCATGTCGGCCGACGCCTGCCTGGACGCCGCGACCATCTTGATAGCGTCCCTGGAGGCCTTCACCCGCGAGATGTCCACCGGCTACCGCGAGGAGCTGAGCCGCCAGATCCGCAGCGAGGAACAGCGCCGCGCGGCGGTGGTGCAGGCGCTGCTGGAGGGACGGCTGGCGGACACGAACGTGTGGGAGGCCGCCGAACTCCTCCGGCTGCCGGCCAGCGGACCGTTCGTGGTGATCGCCGCACGCGTCCCGGAGATAGGGCGGCACGCACTGCCGCACATCGAGCAAGGCCTCGGCGTCCTCGGCATCGACTCCGCCTGGCGGCTGATGCACGACGTCGAGATCGGCGTGGCGGCCCTCCCGGGCCCGAACGCCCAACTCGACCGCCTGGTGACGGCCCTGCGTGCGGGTGAGGGCGCCCGCGTCGGCGTCTCCCCGCCCTACGACGACCTCCGCTCGACCTCCCTGGCCCTGCGCCTGGCCCGCATCGCCCTGCACGGCGCCGCCGACCGCCGCCGCGTGGTGGTCTTCGGCAGCGACCCCCTGTCCGCCGTGGCGGGCAGCGCCCCGGACATCATGACGCGCGTGGCCCGCGGCATCCTCGCAGGCCTCGACGAACTGACAGTCCAGGACCGCACACTGCTCCTGGACACCTTCGGCGCCTGGTTGGACGCCGACGGCTCGGCCGGCGAGGCCGGCGCGCGCCTGTTCGTGCACCCGAACACGGTGCGCAACCGCCTGCGGCGGCTGGAGAAGCAGACGGGGCGCTCGCTGTCGAACCCGCGGGCCATCGCGGAGCTGATTCTGGCGTACGAGATCGATTCCGGGGCTCGGGCGAAGGTGGCTGACGCGGCGGCTGGGTAGGCGGCGCGGGGCTGGCGGCGGGGCAGCCAGCTGCCTAGCGGGCTAATCCCTGCTCCAAGACAGCGGCGGCGCGCCGCACATCCTCGGTCACCGCCGCAGCGAGCTGATCCACCGACTCCGCCCCGTCCAGCCGTCGCTCCAGACTGCGGAACTGCACCCGCCACAGCGCCAGCAGCGCCGCCGCCGTGATCTGCGGCTCGGGATCCGCCGGATCCTGCCCGTCCCGCTCGGCCAGCACCTTCGCCGCCTCGGCGGTCACCCGCTCGGTGACAGCGTTCTGATGCGCCCGCAGCGCCGGCGTCGACCACAGCAGTGTGCTGAATCGCCGATACAGCTCCGCACCCTCCCGGAAGCTCCTCTGTCCGGCCAGCTGCCCCATCATCATCGCCAGCTCGTCGCCCAACACGTCCACCGCCGCCTGCACCGGCGCCACGTCCGGATCGGCCAGCGCCGCCAGGAGCGCGTCGGACGCGCCGTCGAGGCGGTCCATGACCAGGGCTTCCTTGGTGGGGAAGTAGTTGAACACCGTCTTCTCCGAGACCCCGCACGCCTCGGCGATCTCGCTCACCCGCACCCCGTCGAAGCCTCTGGCCAGGAACATCTGCGTGGCGGTGTCGGCGAGGAGCTGCCGGGTCTGGCGCTTCTTGCGCTCGCGCAGGCTCTCGGTCGGGCTCATGGCGGCCAGTCTAGTGCCGTCACGGAAAAGTTTCTGTTACAGTAATTTTTCAGTGACGGTAAACAACTTCCGGAGGCCCGCATGAGCGCCATCCATCTCGTCAACGACTACCCGCACCCGGCCGACCAGGTCTGGCGTGCCCTCACCGATCCGGAGCTGATACCCCGCTGGACCGCGACCGGGGCCGGCGGCCGTCCCGTCGGGTTCGACACCGTGGTCGGGACGCGCTTCCAGTTCGTCGCCAAGCCCAAGCCCGGGTGGGACGGCATCGTCGACTGCGTCGTGCTGGAGGCGGACGCCCCCAGGCTGCTGCGCTTCTCCTGGGCCGACAGCGGCGGCGGCGACCAGTCCGAGGTCGCCTACCGCCTGTCGGCCACCGCCGAGGGGACCCGTCTGTACTACGACCACACCGGCTTCACCGGGCCCAGCGGCTTCTTCATGGCCCGGCTGCTCGGACGCGTCCGGCGCCGGATGCTGACCGTCGGTCTGCCGCCGGTCCTGGCCGAGCTGGAGCGCACCGCCCAGCGCTAAACCCGGCCGCTGGCCTTCTGCGTCCGCCGCGCCACCGAGTCGATGACCACCGCGGCCAGCAGCACCGCGCCGGTGACCATGAACTGGATGCTGTTCGCCAGGCCCTGGATGTTCATGCCGGACTGGATCGAGCCGATGACCAGCGCACCGAGCAGTGCCGACCAGGTCTTGCCGCGTCCGCCGAACAGGCTGGTGCCGCCGATGACCGCGGCCGCGATCGCGTTCATCAGCAGGTTGCCGCTGCCGGAGGTCTGCGAGGCGGACTCGATCTGGCCGGCCAGGAACATGCCGCCGACCGCCGACATCAGGCCGCAGATCATGAACACCGTGATCCGGATGAACGGCACGCTGATACCGGCCCGGCGCGCCGCCTCGATGCTGCCGCCGACGGCGAAGATGCGGCGGCCGTAGACCGTGCGCCGCAGGATGAAGTCGCCGACCACGATGAAGATCAGGAAGATCAGCGGTGCCAGCGGCAGGCCCTTGTACTGGTTGAACACGTACGCCACCACGAAGGCCACGATCGCCAGCAGGATCACCCGCGCCGCGATCTCGCCGATCGGCTGCGCCGGCACCCCGGCCCGCTGCCGCCGCAGCCGGCCGTAGAGCGCGACCAGCGCGTAGAGCACGACCGCGATCGCCGCGGCGCCGTAGCCGGCGATCTGCTGGCCGTAGATCGTGGTGTAGAGCTTGGAGACGATGCCGTTGTTCGGCAGGTTGACGGTGCCGGTGGCGCCCAGCACCTTCAGCATCAGACCGTTCCACGCCAGGTTGCCCGCCAGGGTGACGACGAACGCCGGCACGCCGATCCGGGCGAAGAAGAAGCCGTGCACGAACCCGGTGGCCGTGCCGGTGGCCAGCGCGAGGATCAGCGCCAGCCACTGGTTCACGCCATGGTTCACCGACGTCACCGCGAACACCGCCGCGGCCAGTCCGGACACCGAGCCGACCGACAGGTCGATCTCGCCGAGCAGCAGCACGAACACCACGCCGAGGGCGATCATGCCGGTGCCGACGATCTGCTGCGAGAGGTTCGACAGGTTCTGCGCCGACAGGAACGTGCTGTTCAGGCTCCAGAACACGATCCAGATGATCGCCAGGGCCACGATCACCGGCAGCGAGCCCAGCTCACCGCCCTTCACCCGGCGCATGAACTCGTTCCAGTAGCCGCCCACGCCGCTCTGGCGCTGCAACAGCCGCGGGTCGGCGGCCGAGCCGGCCGCCGGGACCATGGTCTCGACGATCTCCCGGACCACGTCCTTGGACTCGCCGGTCGCCTTCGCGGCCTGGGCCGTGGCCTCGGCCGGGGTGGCGCCGGCGGCCAGCAGCTCCTCGACCTTGTCACTGACCGAGCCGCCGCCGGCCGGCGCCGGCCGGTCCTCGCCGCTGTAGTCGCCGGCGCCGGTGGGGATCGGCGGCTGGATCCGACCGCCCTCGTCCTCGCGGTCCCCGCGCATGCCGCCGCTGTTCGGGTCCTGGCTCATTCCTGTCCCTCCGGGTGCCGGGCCGCCCGCCGGGTGACGGCGTTGTCGGTGGCGCCGGTGATCGCCGAGATGATCTCCTGCTCGTTGGTGTGGTGGCCGTCGAAGAACCCGTTGTTGCGGCCCAGCCGCAGCACCGCCACGGTGTCGGCGACGGCCATCACGTCGACCATGTTGTGGCTGATCAGGATCACCCCGAGGTTCCGGTCGCGCAGCCGCTCGACCAGGTCCAGCACCTGCGCCGTCTGCTCGACGCCGAGGGCGGCGGTGGGTTCGTCGAGCAGCACCACCTTGGGGTCGCCGATCAGCGAGCGCGCGATGGCCACGGTCTGCCGCTGGCCACCGGACAGCGAGGCGACCGGGATGCGGACGCTGGGGATGCGGATCGACAGCGTCTGGAGCAGTTCCCGGGAGCGGCCCTCCATGGCGATCTCGTCCAGGATCCCGGCCCTGCGGATCTCGCTGCCCAGGAACAGGTTGCCGACCACGTCCAGGTTGTCGGCCAGCGCGAGGTCCTGGTAGACGGTCGCGATGCCGAGCTTCTGGGCGTCGTGCGGGCCCTTGATGCCGACCGGGCTGCCCTCCCAGACGATCTCGCCGTCGTCCGGCTGGTTCACCCCGGCGATGGCCTTCACCAGGGTGGACTTGCCGGCGCCGTTGTCGCCGACCAACGCGACGACCTCACCGGCGTGCACCGCCAGATCGACGCCGGTGAGGGCCTGCACGGCGCCGAACCGTTTGGAGACACCGCGCAGTTCCAGCACGGGTTGCGAGGTCGTGTCGGGCATGGGGGTACCTCCGCGAGGACTCGGGGCTTCGGCTTCTTCTGCTGCTCTGTGTTCTCAGGCGGGCCTCGGGGAGGGCGCACCCGGCGAGTGCGCCCTCCCTCCGGCGGACCCGGAAGGGATCAGGGGGATCAGCAGGATCAGCAGGTGATGCCGATCTGCGCGGCGGTGTACAGGCCGTCCTTGACGACGGTGGTGCAGACGTTGCTCTTGTCGACCACGGTCGGCGTGATCAGCTTCGAGGGCACCGACTGTCCGGAGCCCGACGTCTGCTTGTCCGGCAGCAGGTCCGTGCCGGGGGTCTTGCCCTGCGCGAACTCCACGGCCACGTCGGCCGCGGTGGTGGCTTCCGGCTTGTACGGCTTGTAGATGGTCATGGTCTGGGTGCCGGCCTCGATCCGCTGGATGGCGTCGAGCTGGGCGTCCTGGCCGGTCAGCGGCACGTGCAGGCCGCTCGCGCTCAGCGCGGTGGCGATACCGGCGGCCATCCCGTCGTTGGCGGAGTAGACGCCGTTGATGCTGGCGGCCCCGAGCGCCGTGATCGCGCCGGACATCTCCTGGTTGGCGGTGTTCGGGTCCCAGTTCGGCGTGTCGTACTCCTTGCCGATCTTCACCTTGCCGTTCAGCACCGACTGCGCGCCGGCCTTGAACTGCGCGGCGTTCGGGTCGGTGGGGGAGCCGTTGATCATGACGATCTGCTTGCTCGCGGCGTCCGACCCCAGCGCGGTCAGCAGGGCGGTGCCCTGCAGCTCGCCGACCTTCATGTTGTCGAAGGAGACGTAGGCGTCGACCGGGCCCTGCGCGAGCCGGTCGTAGGCGACGACCTTCACCCCGGCGTCATGCGCCTTCTGCACGGAGGCCTGGATGGACTTGGAGTCCACGGCGTCCAGGATGAGGACCTTGTCACCCTTGGTCAGGGCGGTGTCGACCTGGGTCTGCTGGACCGTGGCGTCCTGGCCGGCGTTGTAGTAGTCGATCTGCACGCCGGGCATCTTGGCGTTCAGCTCGGCCTCCAGCAGCGGCTTGTCGAACGCCTCGTACCGGGTCGTCTTCGACTCCGGCAGCAGGATGCCGATCCGCGTGCTCGAGTTCGAGCCGGTCGCACCCCCGCTGCCGCTGGACGAACTGGACTTGCTGCTCTTGGCGCTGCCGCAGCCGGCGGCGGTCGCGGCCAGCACGGCCGCGGCGAAGAATATCCCGGCGGCGCGGGCCGGACGCAGGTGCTGCATGGTGCGCTCATTCCTCTCGCGGCCCCCGGGCTCGGCGGCCTACTGCTTCCCCACTAGAGATCCACTAGGCGTGGGGCGCCAGTTGGAGAGGGCCATAAGGGTTGTACGCGCGGCGCGGGAGGCGGGTGGGTGGTTGCGGGGCGGGCGGAGCGGCGGGCGGCGCTCCTGGAACGCGGCGACGCCGGCCGCGAGTGCGGCCGGCGTCGGGTGCGGTTTTGGGGAGGTCGGGCGAGGTCAGGGGCTGGTCATGGGGTTCGTTGCGGCCTCGTCAGGGCTTCGGCACGGGCTTTGTTCACGGCCTCGTCAGGGCCTCGTCACGGCCTCGTCGAGGCGGCTGCGCGCGCAAACTTGTCGCGGCGGGCCTGGAGGAAGTCGTCGAGGAATTTCTCGTTACCGTCCCAGGGCGCGACCAGCAGCTGCGCCTTGGTGTTGGTCAGCGGATCGACGTAGACGGCACGCGGCTTGGCCAGCCCCGAGGTCGCGGGACTCCACAACTCCCGGAACACGGCGCGGATCTCGTCATCGGTGACGTTGAAGGGGGAGTCGATCTCGCTTCCGCCGTCCAGGAGGTACAGGTAGTCGGTACGGATGCCCCGCTTGACGCAGGCGTAGACCATGTCCCGCATGAGGGCGGGGGTGTGGTTGACGTTCTTGAGGATCACGGCCTGGTTGACGATCGGGACGCCGGTCCGACGGACCGCGGCGACGGCCTGGTCCACGACGGGGTGGAACTCGGCGGCGGAGTTGATCTGACTGTAGAGCCAGACTTTGCCGTCGGCCGCGCTCATGGCGTCGAGGACTTCTGGGCTGTTCGTCACTGACGACGGCTTGACCGTCAGCACTCTGGTGTCCAGGCGGATCTCGTTGACCGTGGGGATCGCGGCCAGGGACCGCACGACACCGGCGAGTTCGCGGGGCGGGAGGGTGAAGGGGTCTCCGCCGGTCACGACGACGGTCGCGATGTTCTCGTGTGCGGAGATCCAGTCGATGCCGGCGGCGGTCGCCTCGGCGTCGTAGGTCTGCGTCGGGGTGATGAGGTCGCCGCGGAAGCAGTAGGTGCACTTGACGTGACACGTTCTGGTCACCGACAGGGTGACCGAGTTCGGATAGCTGTGATTGATGGCGGGGAAGCCGCTGACGATGTGCGAGCGCTCGTTGGTGGGGTCGACGTTCGCGTAGAGCCCCGCGAACACGAACTGCGAGAGCGCTTCGCGTGTCAACGAATCGCGACCGTCAAGGCTCTCTCTCATCCGCTGTTGGAGGAAGTGCGAGACGAACAGTCCGCCGACTTGCTGGTCGATGGCCTCCACTTTGGCCCGGTCCATCTTCATGAACGAGCTCACCAGATCGATGAGGGCCTGGTTGCCCATTCGTTCTCCCTGTGACAGTGCACAGAGCACGCCTCAGCCCCGCACCTGCGCGCGAGGCTGAGGCGGGTGGGGTTCGGAGCCGGTCCTCAGGCTCCGGATCGTTGGCAGAACTCTGATGATGTGGATGGCGTTTCGCGGGGAAGAGCACAGTGTACGCGGGACGGGCTCATGCGGTGCCCGGACCTGCGTCCCACAGGTTTGTGCCCGCAACCGCTGTATGGATGCAGCCGGATGTCGACGCAAATTCCCTGAACCGTCTCCACGGCCGTCGTCGCGGTGGGCGCCTGTTTCGCCGGTGCCCGAAGGGGTACGGCGTCGTTCCGTTTGGCGGACTCGGTGCTCCGTTCGCGGATGGTTGCCAAGGCCGTCCAGACCATCAGGCCGAACGCGGCGATCAGGATCCGGAGCCATTCGAGCGGCAACACGGTCGCGACCCCGGCCAGGACGATCGGATACACCTGGATCAGCTGGAGCGCCAGTGAGTAGCGGTCGATCGCGTTGGCGCCCCGCACTACCGGATCGTGCTGAGTGCCCGGTGCCGATGGGATCTCCCGCGCGTTGTGGTTTCGCATGAATGTCCCTTCTCCCGCCGTGACGGCGACGTGTCTGCTCCCAGGTGTATTTGAAATCAAGACTCTGCTCTTCCCAGGATGGTCGAAGAGTCTCAAGCGACGTTCTTCCGCCTTGTGCCCGACAGAGGTTTACTGTCGGCTGTAGTGGTTTTGCCCGGTATCAGAAAGCGGGTAACCAGTGCTCGTCTCAGCAATAAGATCCACACTATTCAGGATCATCGACAATCCGAGTGTCAGGGCTCTAGCGGCGCCGGGAGGCAGCGGAAATGGTTGTGACTGAGCGTGAGGTAAAGTTTGAGGAGATTCTGCGGACGTTGCTGGACCGCGAGAAGACGACTGTCACTCAGAAAAAACTCGCCAAGGCGCTTGGAGTGAGCGGTACGACGGTCTCGCACTACGTGACTGGTCGTATTCGCCCTAGCTTCCATGCCCTCGTCAGTATCGCTGCGTTCTTCAACGTCACCCTGGACTACCTGGTGTTCGGCGAACGAGTGCACCTGCCGTCGACAGCCGACCCGGGCAACCTGCGGGCCGACGTCATGCGGGCCCTGGCTGAGTCCAATGCCTACCAGGGGCGCCAGCGCGACCTTATTGTGCGAGTCAACCGTCGGCTTTCCGAGCAGGTCGAGCGGGTCGCGCGTGAGTTGTTGGACGACCCCCGGACCGCCAGTCCGCCGGAGTTCTTCAGCGACGCGGACGCGCTCCCGATCGAGGCGTGTGCGAACCGCACCCGGGTGACTACCAGCAGGCCGCCCGCCGACCTCGCCTTCGGCCCCGAGGGAGAAGTCCGTCGCGGCACTTTCTTCGATGTCTTCGTCAGCAACATCCTGGCCGGCCGCACCTACCAATACCTCTTCCACGGGACTCGCGCCAGGTTCGAACCCTACGTCCGCGGCTATCGTGACCTGCTCACCGGGGCGGACCTTCCGTCGGACATGGTCGGCGAACGTGTCGAGTTCCGCGTCGTCGGCACAGAGCTGCCCGTCTGCATCGTCATCCATGATCTGGATATCAGCTTGCTCGAACGCCGCGAGCCCGTGTTGTGGGAGCGTTTCAACGACGACGGGATCGTCGACGGGGTGTTCGCCTACGTTTCCATCCGCCACGAGGAGGAGCGCGGAGGCATCGTGCTGTACGACGAGTACTTCGAGTCGGCGCTGCGGATATTTCACCGCGAGTGGGCTGCGGCCGAGGTGCTGTAGCCCCCCTCAACTGAACGTCCGCCGGTAAGCGTTCGGGCTGATCCCCGTCGTCCGCTTGAACCGGTCCCGGAAAGCCGTCGCCGACCCGAACCCCACCTGCGCCGCGATCCGCTCCACCGAGTGCTGCGTGGTCTCCAGCAGGTGCTGCGCGCGGCGGATGCGGGCTCGGTGCAGCCACTGGAGCGGGGTGGTGCCGGTCTGGTCGCGGAAGCGGCGGATGAGGGTGCGGGTGCTCAGGCCGGCCTCGGCGGCGATGTCGGGGAGGGCGAGGTCGCGGCCGAGGTTGGCGTCGAGCCAGGTGAGCAGCGGCTCCAGGGTTCCGCCCTGCGGGGCCGGGGTGTGGTCCTGGACGATGAACTGCGCCTGGCCGCCCTCGCGCTCCAGCGGCATCACCGACAGGCGCGCGCAGTGGGCGGCGACGGCGGAGCCGTAGTCCTTGCGGATCATGTGCAGGCACAGGTCCAGGCCCGCGGCGGCGCCGGCGGAGGTGAGGAACTGGCCGTTGTCGACGTACAGGACGCGCGCGTCGACCTCGATCGCGGGATGGGCGGCGGCGAGCTGCTCGGCGGCGATCCAGTGCGTGGTGGCGCGCAGGCCGTCGAGCAGGCCGGTCGCGGCCAGGGCGAAGGTGCCGACGCAGATCGAGGCGATGCGCGTGCCGTTCGCCGCGGCGGAGCGCAGGGCGTCGCGGACGGCGGCGGGGAGCGGCGTGAGCGGCTTCTCGACACCGGGGACGATGATCGTGTCCGCGTCGCGGAGGGCTTCCAGGCCGTAGGGCGCGCGCAGGGCGAAGCTTCCGGCGTCGAGCTCGGGACGCTCGGCGCAGACGCGGACCTGGTAGCCGGGGCGGCCGTCGGGGAGGCGGGCCCGGTTGAAGACTTCGATCGGGGTGGCGAGGTCGAAGGGGATCACGCCGTCCAGGGCGATGATGGCGACGGTGTGCATGGCGAGAACATACCTTGGCGGGGCGGGTTCGGTGGCGGTTTCTCGCTTGGTTATGGGGAGTTGTTGCTGCTCAGCACCCTTTTCATCGCGATGGCGTTTTTCCGTTGAAACCTGGCACTATTGCCACTGGGGATCGGGTCGGCGGCTGGATAGCGTCGCGAGGTGACCAAATTCTTGCTGTCGCTGCATGTTCTGGCGGCGATCATCGCGGTGGGGCCGGTGGCCGTCGCCGCGAGTATGTTTCCCAAGGCTCTGCGACGGGCTCATGAGGATGCCGAGGCTGCGGCTTGGCCTCGGCTGCTGTATCGGGTTTGCCGTGTGTACGCGGGGGTCGGTATCGCTGTTCCCGTCTTCGGGTTCGCCACGGCGAGCAACATGGGGGTTCTGGGGAGCGCGTGGCTGATCACGGCCATCGGCCTGACGGCTGTGGCGGCCGGTGTTCTTGCGCTGTGGATTCTGCCGGCGCAGCAGGCGGCTCTTGAAGGTTTGGACGGTGCTGACGGTGGTGGCGTTGGCGTCGGCGTTGCCAAGGTCGCCGCCCGGCTCGGCGCCGCGACCGGCGTCTTCAACCTGCTGTGGGCGACTGTCACGGTTCTGATGATCGTGCGTCCCGGTTCGACGACGGGAGCGTGACGGTGCCTGCTCGCTTCTTCCGTATCGCCGCGTTCGTCGAGCTCGTCACGCTGATCGTGCTGCTGGGGAACCTCGCGACGTTCCACGCGAAGCCGGTGACGTCGCTGATCGGTCCTACGCACGGCTGCGCATACCTCGTCATCGTTGTTGCGACGTGGCGTAACGATCGCGCTGTGCTTGCCGCCAAGCTGGCAGCGCTGCTGCCCGGCATCGGGGGGTTCCTGGTGCTTCGGTTGCTGGGTCAGCACGAGGCCGCCGACGTGGAAGCCCTCTGAATATCAGAGGCATGAATCCGAGGCGTGAATCCGGGGCGCCCCCTGCTGGGAACGCCCCGGATCGGCTTGCGGAATCAGCCGTCAGGCCTGGTTGTCAGAACCGGCCTTCGCCGTACTTTTCGTTACTGGCGTGCGGCTTCGCGCTGCTCCATCGGCGCGGCCCCGGCCGGCGCACGGCCTGCGAGCTGCGCGTTCTGCGCGGCGCTGAGCGTGTCCGAGCCGCCTTCGCCGCCGGCCCCGGCGCCGACGACGTTGGTGATGCGGAACTTCACCGGCGGGCCGTCGCCCTTGTTGGGCTTGTCGTGGGCGCGGCACATCACGACGGAGCCGACTTCCAGCGGTTCGTCGAGGTTGCCCGGGACGTAGGCTCGGACCTGTTTACCCCCGTTCATCGGGGTCAGGACCGCGACTCGGGGCATGAGCTTCTCCGAGCCGTCGGGCTTCATCTCGCGCCGGGTGAAGTCGGCGAACTCCGTCACCTTGTAGCGGTGGCGCACGTCGGACTTCGCGACGTGGTCACCGCTCCCTTCGTTCTTCTTGCCGGACTTGGACATCGCCTCGGACCTCCTTCGGTCGACCGGACCCCCACCCCAGCAACTCATCGGAGGCGGCGGCGTGTCCTGTCGGTCGCGGTCATCCGGGTGATTTCGAGGACGGATCGTGCGGCGCGGCCGCCGTGCCGCCGGCAGCGGGGGAGCGGTGCGGGTCGTGGTCGAGGTGCACGGTGACTGTGACCTGGAGCTGGGGGCTCACAGTGACGGTCACGTCGATGTCGTGGTCCGGCTTGCTCGGCGAGGTCGAAGGCGGCGGGGTAGTGGGCGTGGTGGGCGTGCTTGAGGGCGGCGGCGTCGGTGTGGGCGTCGGGGGCGGTGTCGACGGCGCGGGCGTGGTGGGCGTGCTGGAAGGCGGCGCGACCGGAGGTGTGCTCGGCGGCGGTGTCGCAGAGGACTGTGTTGCGACCGGCGTGGGCTGCGGTGTCGCAGGGGCCTGAGCGGCGGGAGCTTGCACCGGAGCTGGTGTCTGAGCCGGCGCCGGGACGACGGTCTTGGGAGCAGCGTGGCGAGGCGTGTATTGGACCGGTGCCACGGGCTGTTGCGGAGGCGCGGTCGACGGGGCAGGTGCTGGAGTCGAGGGCGTGGTCTTGGCCACGGGTGCCGTGGACTTGGCGGGCTGCGTGTCGACGGGAGGTTGCGGGGTGGCGCTCGAATGTGCGGCACCGCCGGTCAAGGCCACCGCCGCGACAGCAATCGCCGCCGAACCCATCACGCCCGCCGACACCACGGCCGCCTTGCCGGCGCCGCTCGAAACCCCATGCCGCAGCTTGCCGCCGACGTGGCGAAGGTGGCGCGTTGCGCCGACCGCGCCAGCAGCCCCGCCGGCTTTCGCCCCGCCAACTGCACCAGCTGCTTTTCCGCCAGCAGCAGCGCCGCCAGCCACCGTGCCTTTCGCGCCGACCGCGCCACCAGCCCCGCCAGCCTTCGCCCCGCCGACCACACCAGCAGCCTTCGCGTCAGCAGCGCCGGCAGCTTTTCCGCCAGCCACCGCGCCCTTCGCGCCGACCGCGCCGCCAGCCCCGCCAGCAGCCTTCGCGCCAGCAGCGCCGGCAGCTTTTGCGCCGGTAGCAGTGCTGCCAGCCATCGCGCCGTTCGTCCCAGCCGCAGCTCCGCCTGCATTTGCGCCAGCCGCCCCGCCAACCGCGCCAGCCCCAACGCCAGCGCCCGCCCCCACCGCAACCAGCCACCGCGCCCCGCCGCCCAGCCCGAGCAGCAGCAGCGCCGGTCCGAGCAGCACCGGCAGCCGCAGGTTCACCTGCTGCAGCGCGGCCATCCGCGCCCGGCAGTCGTCGCACTGCTCCGCGTGCGCGCGCAGTGAGTCCGTCTGCCGCGCCGACAGGCCGCCACGTACCAGCGACGGCATCTTCTGCCAGTGCTTCGCGCACGCCTCCGCCGCCGGCGCTCCCGGGTAGCCGCGCAGGAATGCCTGGCGCAGCCCTTCCCGCGCGCGGTTCAGCAGCACTGCTGTCGCGTTGCTGTTCGCGCCGATGTGCCGTCCCACCGTCTCCAGCGGGAGGTCCTCGACCTCCGACAGCCACAGCGCCTGGACCCAGCGCTCCGGCAGGTCCTTCAGGAGCCGCGTGATGAAGTCTACGTGGGCGATCCGCTGCGACAGGTCCTCCGTAGTAGCAGCGCTCGCGTGCGAGCTGCCGAATGCCGCGGCCGCCTCGGCGGATTCCGTCGGCAGCGGGATCTCGGTCGTGGCGCGGTGGAGGGTGTTCGCGAGGTTGCGGATCGTCGTCGCCAGGTACGCCGGGACGTTCTCCACCGCGTGGCCGGCCGCGATGCGGCGCCAGACGCGGAAGTGGGCCTCGGCGACCAGGTCCTCGGCGGTGGAGGGGTTGCCGGTCAGGGTGCGGGCGTAGGCCGTCAGGCGGGCGTTGTGTTCCTCGTAGACGCGGGTGTACGCGGCGAGGTCGGCGCCCGGCACGTCCGGTGCGCCGGGCGCACCCGGTTCCGGCTCCGCGTCGTCGCCGGGCTTTTGGTCGTCTACGGCCGCTTCGGTCACGATCGCACCCCAAGTCGTCGCTGTGCGTACCGATGGTACCGAAGATCCGTTTTGCTCCCGGTGTGGCGTAGATCACAGAGATTCCGGGCGAAAACGGCGTAAGGTCAGGCTCCCTTCACAAGTCCTTGTTGTGATAACGCCAGTACAGCGGCCTGACGGTGACGCCTGTCAGGCCGGCCGACAGCAAGGAGTGACAGCGATGCTCGCCACCCACGAACAGCCGCTCAAGACCCACGTGGTGACCTCCGACACGCGGATGGCCGGAGTGCCCGCGGTGCTCCGCTTCCGTTCCGACGATCCGTTCGCGGTCCGGCTGGCGTTCCTGGACGTCGACCCCGACCGGGACGGGGACGGCGGGGACGGCCGGGTCGTCGACGGCATCGAATGGGTCTTCGCCCGCGATCTGCTGACCGACGGCCTGCACACCCCGACCGGCGAGGGCGACGTGCACGTCTGGCCGTTCGGACCCAGCGACCTGATGATCGAGCTGCGCAGCGGCGCCTCGACCGCCCTGGTCATCACGCCGCAGGTCGCGGTGCGGATGTTCCTGTGCCACGCCTACGCGATCGTCCCGGCCGGCTCCGAGCCCCGGCACCTGGACCTGGACCGCGCGCTGGCCCGGCTCGTCGGCCAGGGGTGAGGCAGAAGCAGGCGCCGGCGCCGGATCAGCAGGCTGCCATCCACGCGGCCGGATCGCCGTGCACGCGCCGGATGACGGCCGTCGCCGCGCCGGTCACCGCCGCCGCCGTGCCGCGCCGGGACACGCGCACCGCGACCGGGGCCCAGGCCGCGGAGACCACGTGCTCGGCCAGCGCCTTCTCCACGCCGGGCACTAAAGCGGCGAACTCCGGCCGGGCGTACGCCCCGCCGAGCACCACCGCGGGCAGGTCGAGCAGGTTGACGGCGGCCGCCGCCGCGCGGCCGAGTGCGGACGCGGCGACCTCGGGTCCGTCCCGGCGCAGTGCCTCCAGGCCGGCGACGGTCTCCAGACATCCCCGGGCACCGCACCGGCACCGAACGCCGTCGGGCACGACCGTGACGTGCCCGATCTCGCCGGCCCAGCCGCGCGCGCCCCGGAAGAGCTCGCGGTCCAGGATCACGCCGGCGCCGACGCCGATCTCGCCGGAGACGTAGAGAAAATCCGTCAGGGGCAAGCCCCCCACGTCAGGTGCCCCATGAGCCTCGGCCAACGCCGCGAAGTCGGCCTCGTTCCCGATCACCGGCTCGAACGGCAGGTCCGGCAGCGCCCGCCCCAACGCCGCCCCGATCTCCACGTCCTGCCACACCAGGTTCGGCGCCCGCCGGATCCGGCCGTGCGGCGCCTCGACCAGACCCGGCACCGCCAGCGCCGCGCCGGCGACGGTCAGCCGGGCCTGCGCCGCCGCCTCGCCGGCCGCCCCCGCCAGATCGGCCAGCACCTCGGCCACCGCGCGCCCGCGCTGGTCGCCGTGCCGGATGACGGTCGCGTGCACCGCGCCGGTCAGGTCCACCACGCAGGCCGCCAGGTAGTCGACGTTGATCTCCAGCCCCAGCCCCGCCGGTCCGTCCGCCGACGGCACCAGCCCGGCGGCCGGCCGGCCCGCGCCGGTGGCCGGCGGCGGTGAAACTTCCACGATCAGCCCGGCCTCCAACAGCGCGTCGGCCAGCGCCGACGCGGTCGCCCGGGTCACCCCGGTGGCCGCCGCCAGCGCGGCGCGGGACAGTGGGGCCGGAGCGTCCAGGATCAGGCGGTAGACCAGCGCCAGGTTGGCGTTGCGGATGCTGGCCTGGCGCGCCGGGTTGGGGATCGCGCGGTCGGCGGGGCCGGCCGGGCGAACCGGTTCGGCGGCCGTCCGGCCGGCGTGGCCGGCGCGGCCATCCCGGTCGTCGGAGGCAGCGGAGGCAGCGGCTGAGTCAGCGGCTGAGTCGGCGGAATCAGCGGCGTCGGCGGGGCTGGTGGGCGCGGGCATGTCTTGACAATGCCACAGCCGGACCATAAGTTCATCCATTAAACAATTCCCCTCGATCGTGCCAGGAGCCGGCCATGACCGTCGCACCGTCACCCGCGGACAAATTCACCTTCGGCCTGTGGACCGTCGGCTGGCAGGCCCAGGACCCGTTCGGCGACCCGACCCGGCCCGCGCTGGACCCGGTCGAGACCGTGCACCGGCTGGCCGAGCTCGGCGCGTACGGCGTCACCTTCCACGACGACGACCTGATCCCCTTCGGGTCCGTCGACGACGAGCGCGCCAAGCACATCGCCCGCTTCCGCGAGGCCCTGGACGCCACCGGCCTGAAGGTGCCGATGGCCACCACCAACCTGTTCAAGCACCCGGTGTTCAAGGACGGCGCGTTCACCAGCAACGACCGCGACGTCCGGCGCTACGCGCTGCGCAAGGTCATGCGCAACCTGGACCTGGCGGCCGAGCTCGGCGCCCACACCTACGTCTTCTGGGGCGGCCGCGAGGGCTCGGAGTCGGACGCGGCCAAGGACGTGCGCGCCGCGCTGGACCGCTACCGCGAGGGCCTGGACCTGCTGGCCGAGTACGTCATCGACCGCGGCTACGGCATCCGCTTCGCCCTGGAGCCCAAGCCGAACGAGCCGCGCGGCGACATCCTGCTGCCCACGATCGGCCACGCGCTGGGCTTCATCAGCACCCTGGAACACCACGAGATGGTCGGCCTGAACCCCGAGGTCGGCCACGAGCAGATGGCCGGCCTGAACTTCGCGCACGGCATCGCGCAGGCGCTGTGGCAGGGCAAGCTCTTCCACATCGACCTCAACGGCCAGCGCGGCATCAAGTTCGACCAGGACCTGGTCTTCGGCCACGGCGACCTGCTCAACGCCTTCTTCCTGGTGGACCTGCTGGAGACCGGCGGCTACGAGGGCCCCCGGCACTTCGACTACAAGCCGGCCCGCACCGAGGACATCACCGGGGTCTGGCAGTCCGCCGCCGCGAACATGAGCACCTACCTGCTGCTCAAGGAGCGCGCCGCGGCGTTCCGCGCCGACCCCGAGGTCGCCGAGGCGCGCGCGGCGGCCCGCGTGGACGAGCTGGCCACGCCGACCCTGGCCGCCGGCGAGACCTACGCCGACCTGCTCGCCGACCGCACCGCCTACGAGGAGTTCGACCCCGACGAGGCCGCCGAGCGCGGTCTGGGCGCGGTCCGCCTGACCCAGCTCGCCGTCGAGCACCTGATGGGCGCCCGGTGACGCACCCCGCGAACGAGCACCGAGGACTCGGCGCGGTGAGGTCCCGGTGAGCCTGGTCGCCGGCGTCGACTCCTCGACGCAGTCGTGCAAGGTCGTGATCCGCGACGTGGACAGCGGAGCCCTGGTGCGCCAGGGCTCCGCTCCGCACCCGCCAGGCACCGCGGTCGACCCCGAGGCGTGGTGGCAGGCGCTGCACGCCGCCATCGAGGAGGCCGGCGGCCTGGACGGCGTCGAAGCGCTCGCGGTCGGCGGCCAGCAGCATGGCATGGTGTGCCTCGACGAGCACGGCCAGGTGATCCGGCCGGCGCTGCTGTGGAACGACACCCGCTCCGCGCATGCCGCCGACGAACTCGTGCGCGAACTCGGCGCCGAGGCCTGGGCCCAGGCCGTCGGCTCGGTCCCGGTGGCCTCGTTCACCGTGACCAAGCTCCGCTGGCTCGCCGAGCACGAGCCCGAGAACGCGGCGCGCGTCGCAGCGGTCTGTCTTCCGCACGACTGGCTCACCTGGCGGCTGCGCGGCAGCACCGACATCAGTGAGCTGACCACCGACCGCAGCGACGCCTCCGGCACCGGCTACTGGTCGCCGAACACCGGCGAGTACCGCCCCGACCTGCTCGCCAGGGCGCTCGGCCGGGAGGTCGCCGTGCCGCGCGTCGCCGGGGTCCGCGAGGTCGTCGGGCACTACGGCGACATCGCGCTGGCCCCCGGCGCCGGCGACAACGCCGCCGCGGCGCTCGGCCTCGGCGCGCGCGTCGGCGACGTCGTCGTGTCGATCGGCACCTCGGGAACCGTGTTCGCGGTCAGCGACCTGGCGACCGCCGAGGCCACCGGCACCGTCGCGGGCTTCGCCGACGCGACCGGCCGCCACCTCCCGCTGGTCTGCACGCTCAACGCCGCGCGCGTCCTGGACGCCGCCTCGGCGATGGCCGGCGTCGACCTCGACGAGCTCTCCCGGTTGGCGCTGTCCGCACCGCCCGGGGCCGACGGCCTCACGCTGATCCCGTACCTCGAAGGCGAGCGCACCCCGAACCTGCCCGACGCCGCCGGCTCGATCCACGGCCTGCGGCTGGCCAACGCGACCGCCGCGCACCTGGCGCGCGCGGCGGTGGAGGGCATGCTCTGCGGCCTGGCCGACGGTCTGGACGCGCTGACCGAGCTCGGCGTCCCGGTCGGGCGGGTCCTGCTCATCGGCGGCGGTGCGCGCTCGGAGGCCGTCCGGGCCGTCGCCCCGTCGATCCTCGGCTATCCGGTGACCGTGCCGCCCCCGGGCGAGTACGTGGCCGACGGCGCGGCGGCGCAAGCGGCCTGGGCCCTGGCCGGCTCCGACGACCCGCCCCGGCGCGTGACGCAGGGCACTGAAACGTACGACGGCAAGCCGCTCCCGGAGATCCGGGAGCGCTACCACGAGTTCCGCGATCGCGCCGCCTGACCGGCGAGGACGCGGAGGAACAGCCCGGTGCCGCCGGTGAGGGTCGGCGGCACCGGGCATTGAGCGCTCGCGTCACCGACCGCTGAGCCGACCGCTGAGCCGACCGCTGAGCCGACCGCTGAGCCGACCGCGGATCGACCGGTTCAGCAGTGGCTCAGCAGCGGCTCAGAACGTGGCCAGGTGCGCCTTGTACCCGGCGCCGTAAGCCGTCGGCGTCCCGTCGTAGGCGCTGATCAACGAAGGACCCTGAGAACAGTCCCAGGTGTTCCACGTCCACGCCGAGTACCCGGTGTGGTGGCTGTCCAGCCACGCCATCAGCGTGTCGATGTAGGAGTGCCCGCAGTCGTTCTCCCCGATCTCCCCGGGGATCACCGGCACCTGCGCGATGACCGGCGCGACCTGGGAGTCCCAGCACGACGAGGACGAGCACGAGTTGAAGTTGTACGAGTGCCACGAGGCCGCGAGGTTGTGCAGCGGGTCCGTCGGCTCGTGCGCCAGCCACTGGCTCAGGTCGTTCGAGTAGGCCACCCCGCCGAGCATCAGGACATTGTTCGCCCCGGCGCCCCGCACCGCGTTCACGAGCGACTGCATCCCGGCGACCTGGTATGTGATGCCGGTGCAGGTGCCGCCGTTCTGCCAGCACGACCAGCCGGCCGCGGAGTTGAAGCCGGCGGCGAAGTCCGGGTACGGCTCGTTGAAGAGGTCGAAGACCGTCGACTGGTCGTTCTTGAACGCGCCGGCCACCGAGGCCCAGAACGCCGGGGCTTTGGCCGCGTCCGGCATCGGCTTCTGGCAGGTCGCGGTGGCCACCGAACAGGCCGAGGACTGGCCGGTGTAGACGCCGTCGGTCCAGTGCAGGTCGAGGATGACCGCCAGGCCGTGCTGGTGCAGCAGGCTGACGAAGCCCTCGATCGCGGCCTGGTACGTCGCGCCGCCGTACTGCGGCAGCACGTTCGACTCCCCGAGCCAGCAGTCCTCGTTCAGCGGCACCCGGACGATGTTCGCCTTCCAGGACGCGATCGCGGCCACCGAGGCGTCGTCGACCGGACCGTCGAAGATGCTCTTGCCCTGGACGCACGCGAACTCCGCGCCCGAGCGGTTCACCCCGTGCGGGACGAAGACCTTCCCGGTGCCGTCCACGAGCTGGTTGCCCGAGACGTGCAGCGCCGGGGCGCCGGACGACGGGGGAGTGGAGCTCGGGGTTGTGCTGGGCGTCGTGCTCGGGGTCGTGCTCGGCGTCGTACTGGGGGTCGTACTCGGCGTCGTGCTGGGTGTGGTGCTCGGCGTCGAGGACGGCGAGCCCACGCCGTTGCACGCGGTGCCGTCGACGCTGAACACGGTCGGCGCGGCGTTGCTGCCGGTGTAGGTGAAGTTGGCGCCGATGCTGGTGTTCGCGCCGGCCGCCACCGAGCCGTTGTAGGAGGCGTTGGCGACCGTCACGGCGTGGCCGGACTGCGACCACGTGCCGTTCCAGCCGTTCTGCAACGTCTGGTTCCCCCCGTAGGAGTACCCCAGCGTCCAGGACGACCACGCGCTGGCGCCGACGTTCGCGATCGTGACGTTCGCGGTGAAACCCGTCCCCCAATCGCTGCTGATCGAATACGTGACCTGACACTGGACCGCCGTGGCGGCGCTCGCGGTTCCGGGCACGAGCACCGCGGCGGTCGCCGAACCCGCCGCCAGCGCCACCCCGGCCACGGCGCCGAGCGCCGCCCTCAGTCGCGGGGACATAAGCCTCCTCCATCGCTTTGACACATCGCCGCGGAACGTAGGAAGCCTTTCCACCGCAACGCAAGGACGGGTTTTCGAAACCCCAGGAAGGCGCGGGGTCCGCGATGAAACTTTCACGACGAAATCGTTATCGACCCTCGTCGTACCGGGCCCCGCGCGGATCCGACAGCCGTGCCCTTGACAACTCCGGGCACTGAGACGACTTTGCATGAGAGCGCTCTCATGAACCAGACGTGAGCTGTCCGACATCCGGTGTTCACCCGCCCCCCCACGAGTCGGAGAACTTAGAGATGACCCGTTCCGCCACCCCGGGTCCGCGCCCCACCCTGGCCGACGTGGCCGCGATGGCCGGCGTGTCCCCGGCCACCGCCTCGCGTGTGCTCAACGGCACCGCGGGCGTCAGCGGCACCGCCCGCACCGAGGTGCACAACGCCGTGTCGCGGCTGTCCTACGTCCGGCAGCGGGCCCGTGCCTCGCGCCGCTTCAAGGTCAGCTCGATCGCCGCGGTGGTCTGCGAGGACGGCGTACGCCTGTTCGCGGACACGTTCTTCTCCCGGATCCTGCTCGGCGCCGGCCAGGCGCTGCGCTCCGGGGACATCCAGCTGGTGCTGCTGGTGGTGCGCGGACCGGCCGACCACGGCTCGGTCGAGCGCTACCTGTCCAAGGGGCTCGCCGACGGCGTCCTGCTGATCAGCGCCCACGACCGGGACCCGCTGGTCCCGATGCTGCGGGCGATGCGCGTGCCGACGATCGCCGCCGGCCGGCCGATGACGCCGGGGGAGATGCCCTACGTCGACGCCGACAACCGCTCGGGCGCGCACGAGGCCGTCCGGCACCTGCTGAACTCCGGGCGCCACAAGGTGGTCTCCATCGCCGGGCCGCCCGACATGGCGGTGGGCGCCGACCGCCGCGCCGGCTACCGGGACGCGATCTCCGAGGCCGGCGCCGTCGGCAACATCGTCTACGGCGACTTCACCCCGACCTCCGGCGAGCACGCGATGCAGCGGCTGCTGGAGCACCACCCCGACCTCGACGCGGTGTTCGCCGCCTCCGACCTGATGGCCCTGGGCGCCCTGCGCGCCCTGCGGCGGGCCGGCCGGCGGATCCCGGACGACGTCGCGGTCGTCGGCTTCGACGACGCCCCGCTGGCCCTGCACACCGATCCCCGCCTGACCACCGTCCGGCAGCCCGTGGAGGACATGGGCGAGGCGATGGCGCGGCACCTCACCAGGCGGCTCATCGGGGAGGTCGACATGCCTCCGGCGACGGTGTTCCGCACCGAGCTGGTGACACGCGACTCCGGCTGAGCGGCGCCCCACGAACCTCCGTCCCGCGTCGCGGGACGGCCATCTCGCCCTGCGTCCACGGACAGCTCTTCGGGGCCTGACACAACACACAGAGAGGAGAAGTTCATGGAACATGGCAATGATCGCAATGACCGCAAGGCTCGACGGCTCACCAGCGCGTTCGTGGCCGCGACCGTGACGCTCGGGGTCGCGGGCGGGCTCGCCGCGCTCACGACGGCGAGTTCGAACGCCGCGACGACGCCCGGGTGCACCGCCGTGTACTCGACGACGTGGGACTCCGGGAGCGGCTTCGGAGCGCAGGTGGTCATCACGAACAACGGCCCCGCGTGGACGAACTGGACGCTCACCTATTCCTACGCCGGGAACCAGACGCTGCAGAACGGCTGGAACGGGACCTGGTCGCAGTCGGGGAGCAACGTCACCGTCGCCAACGCCTCCTACAACGGCGCGGTGGCCTCCGGCGGGTCCGTGACCCCGGCGGGGAACTTCACGTACTCCGGGACCAACGCGGCGCCGACGTCGTTCGCGGTCAACGGGATCACCTGCGGCGGGACGACGCCGCCGACCACGACGCCGTCGACGACCCCGTCGACCACGCCGTCCACCACCCCCTCGACGACGCCGTCCACGACGCCGTCGACCACCCCCTCCACGACGCCGTCCACGACGCCCAGCACCGGCGGCGGCGGGGGCGGCCACGTCGCCAACCCGTTCGTCGGCGCCTCGCAGTATCTGAGCCCTGACTACACCGGCGAGGTCAACGCCCAGGTGGCCGCCGACCAGTCGTCGAACCCGACGCTGGCGGCCTCCGAGGCGAAGATGGCCGGCTACTCGACCGCGGTGTGGATGGACCACATCGGCGCGATCGCCGGCGACCCGGGCAGCGTGCACCACGGCCTGCAGTGGCACCTGGACCAGGCGCTGAGCCAGCAGAAGGCGGGGACCCCGATCACCTTCGAGGTCGTCATCTACGACCTGCCGGGCCGGGACTGTGCCGCGATCGCGTCCAACGGCGAGATCCCGGCGACCGCGGCCGGCCTGACGGAGTACGAGTCGCAGTACATCGACCCGATCTCCACGATCCTGGCGAACCCGAAGTACGCCGGCATCCGGATCGTGGCGGTCATCGAGCCGGACTCGCTGCCGAACGCGGTCACCAACCAGAGCAAGCCCGCGTGCGCGACCGCGACGCCGTTCTACGAGTCAGGGGTCGAATACGCGCTGAACAAGCTGCACGCGATCTCCAACGTCTACAACTACGTGGACATCGCGCACTCGGCGTGGCTGGGCTGGTCCTCCAACATGGGCCCGGCGGCGCAGGAGTTCGCGAAGGTGGCCCGGGCCACGACCGCCGGCCTGAGCAGCATCGACGGTTTCATCTCGGACACCGCGAACTACACCCCGACCACCGAGCCGTTCCTGCCGAACTCCACCCTGCAGGTCGGCGGCAACCCGCTGGACTCGGCGAAGTTCTACCAGTACAACCCGTACTTCGACGAGTACGACTACGACCAGGCGATGTACAGCCAGCTGGTCGGCCAGGGCTTCTCGCCGAACATCGGGATGCTCATCGACACCTCGCGCAACGGCTGGGGCGGCCCGAACCGCCCGACCGCGCTGAACTCCTCCCCGACGACCGTCGACACCTACGTCGCGGCCAACAAGGTCGACCAGCGCCCGTTCCGCGGCGACTGGTGCAACCAGGCCGGCGCCGGCATCGGGGCCCGGCCGACGGTCCTGCCGTACGGCTCGTCCAACCACATCATCGCCTTCGTGTGGATCAAGCCGCCGGGTGAGTCGGACGGCGACTACGTGACCGCCACGCACCCGCACGGCGACCCGCACTGCGACCCGAACGGCACCAACACCGACGGCAACGGCGGGACCTACTCGACCGGCTCGCTGGCCAGTGGCGACGTGCCGGCCGGGCAGTGGTTCGCCGCCGAATTCCAACAGGAGGTGGAGAACGCCTACCCCGCGCTGTAGGCAGTGTGAACCTGATGGTGCTGACCGAGTGTTGACAACTCACTGAGATAGCGCGGTTGATGCGGGAGGGCCCGGTGCCAGGTGGCACCGGGCCCTTTCCGGCAGCCTCACGACAGCGCCATCCCGGGAATGCGCCGGCGGATGGCTTCCATCTCGGCCTCGTCCGAGATGCCCTGCCAGTCGTACCGCGGCGTGTAGGGAGCCTGCAGGGCGCGTGCCTCCTCATCGGTGAGGTCCACGCCCAAGGAGGCCACGGCCTCGTCGATCTGCTGGATGGTGCCGGCGCCGACCAGCGGAGCCGTGACGACCGGCTGGCGGCGCAGCCAGGCCAGGGCGATCTGTGCGCGGCTGACGCCGTGCGCGTCCGCGACCTGGCCGACCGCGTCGGTGATCGCACGGTTCGACGCTTCCTGCTCGGGGGAGTAGAGCAGGTCCGCGAAGGCGCCGTCCGTCTCGGAGCGCGTGGTCGACCTGCCGTCGTCCCAGGCGCGGGCGAGGCGGCCGCGGGCCAGCGGCGACCAGACGATCGTGCCGACGCCTTCGTCCAGGCACAGCGGGATCATCTCGCGCTCCTCCTCGCGGGCCAGGAGGTTGTAGTGGTCCTGCATGGACACGAAGCGCGCCCAGCCGTGCTGCTTCTGCAGGTGCAGTGCCTTCGCGAACTCCCACGCGGCCATCGACGACGCGCCGAGGTAGCGCACTTTGCCCGCCTTCACCAGGTCGCTGAGCGCTTCGAGCGTCTCCTCCCACGGGGTCGCGTGGTCGTTGCGATGGATCTGGTACAGGTCGATGTAGTCGGTACCGAGGCGGCGCAGCGAGTGGTCCACCTCGGTCATGACCGCCTTGCGCGACAGGCCGCGGCCGTTCGGGCCGGGCCGCATCGGGTGGCGCAGCTTCGTGGCGATCACCACCTCGTCGCGGTCGGCGAAGTCCTTGAGCGCGCGGCCGAGGATCTCCTCGCTGGAACCGTTCGAGTACATGTTCGCGGTGTCGAAGAAGTTGATCCCCGCCGCGAGCGCGTGCTTGATGAGCGGACGCGCCTCCTGCTCGTCCTTCGACCACACGGGGTGCCCGCGGTGGGGCTCGCCGTAGCTCATCGCGCCGATGGCGATCGGGGAGACGTCCAGGCCGGTCGTGCCGAGCTTGATGTACTGCATGATGCACCTCTAGGCTATGTGGAGAACTCTCCATTTACCGTAGTGGAGAGCTCTCCACTTAGCAACCCGAGGGCTGACCGGGGCGACCCGAGGGTCCGAGAAGTGAGGTCCAGTGGTTCGTTCAGACGCTCGCGAGAACCGCGCGCGCATCCTCGCCGCCGCCCGCGAGTCCATCGCCACGGACGGCGACACGTCGATGAACCAGATCGCTCAGCGCGCCGGCGTCGGCGCGGGCACGCTGTACCGCAACTTCCCGACCCGCGAGGCGCTGATCCTGGCGGTCTACCAGGAGGAGGTCGACCGCATCACCGGTACGGTCCCGGCCCTGCTCGGGCAGATGCCGCCGGTCGAAGCGCTCCGGCACTGGACGACGGACCTGGTGGCGGCCATGCGCCGGAAGCACGGGCTCGGCGACGCGCTCAGCGCCGCCGGGCACCAGGCGATCACCGAGCAGACCTACGGACCCGTCATCGCCGCGATCAAGGAGTTCCTCGATGCCGGCAAGCGGGACGGCAGCATCCGCGAGGACGCGGACCCCGGCGACTTCCTCCAGCTCACCGGGGCGCTCTGGCGTGCCGCATCCGGGCCCGAGGACCGGTCGCCGCGGATGCTCGCGCTCATCCTCGACGGCCTTCGCGCGGGTGCGCGGCCGTCGGGGGCGGGGTCATAGGAGCACGGCCGTACGGGGCTACGGCTCGCCCGCGCCCGGCTGGCTGAGCGGCCCCGTCAGATACCGCTGAAAAGTCTCCGCCAAATCCGCGGCCAGATCCTCCACCGGCCGCGAAGCCAACGGCTCGATCCGCAGGATGTACCGCCCCATCGCCAGGCCGAGCAGCTGCGTGATCACCAGCATCGCGCGGTACTCCGGGTCGTCGCCGCCGGCGGCGGTGGCCAGCGGGATCACCAGCGGCTCCGCCATGCGTTCGCGCACGACCGCCGCGACCTCCGGTTCGGCCGTCGCGGCGCGGACCATGGCCACGATCCACTTCTGGCTCTCGGGGTTCTCCAGCGTGCGCAGCACGAAGCGTGCCAGGCGCTCGCCGACGTGGTCGGGGCCTTCGGCGAGGACGAAGTCGATCGCCACCTGCGGGTCGACCGGCGGCTGCACGACAGCGGCGAACAGGCCCGCCTTCGACTTGAAGTAGTGCGTCACCAGCATCGGGTCGACCTGTGCGGCCAGTGCCACCTGGCGGACCGAGGTGCGGTCGAAGCCGTGCTCGGCGAACAGCTGCCGGGCGGCCTGCTGGATGGCCTCCTTCGCCCGGCCGGCGTCGGTTCGGCGGCCGCGCTTGGCGCCGGCCGTACCCGTTTCCACCATGGGTTCCTCCGAAATTCTTGACGTGCAGAATTCTGTGGGTGCAGAATTCTATACGTACAGAATACCTGTCCCGGTGCGTCCCGGCTCCACCTGGCCCCACCCGGCTCCGCCTTCCCCTGTGAGGACGTCATGACCCCCGAGCTCACCAAAAGAGGCCGCACGCTGGTGCTGGCCGTCGTCGCGCTGGCGCTGATGATGGTCGTGTCCGCGGTCAGCGGTCTGAACGTCGCGCTGCCCGACCTGTCCGCCGCCACCGGTGCCTCGCAGACCCAGATCATCTGGATCGTCGACGCGTACACGCTGGTCTTCGTCGGCTTCCTGCTCCCGGCCGGCGCCATCGGAGACCGCTACGGCCGCAAGGGCACGCTGGTCGCCGGGCTGACGATCTTCGGCGGCGCGGCTGCGTGCGCGCTGTTCGTCTCCTCGCCGAGCACGCTGATCGCGCTGCGCGGGGCGATGGGCCTGGGCGCCGCCGCGGTGATGCCGACGACGCTGTCGGTCATCACCACCTCGTTCCCGCCGGCCGAGCGCGGCCGGGCGGTCGGGGTGTGGGTCGGTGTGGCCGGCGGCGGGGCCGTTCTGGGCCTGCTGGCCTCCGGCGCGCTGCTGGAGTTCTTCGCCTGGAACTCGTTCTTCGCGCTCAATGTGGTGCTGGCGGTCGTCGCGCTGATCGGCACGCTGCTGTTCATCCCGAACTCGCGGGACGCCGACGCGCCGCGGCTGGATCCGCTGGGCGGGCTGTTCTCGCTGCTGGCGGCCGTGGGCATCGTGCTCGGCATCGTCGAGGGCCCGGACCGGGGCTGGGGCGACGCGCTGACCGTCACCGGGTTCGTGGTCGGGGCGCTGGCGCTGGCCGCGTTCGTCGGCTGGGAGCTACGGCGGGACGAGCCGCTGCTGGACGTGCGGCTGTTCCGGCTCAAGGGGTTCGGCGCGGGCTCCGGCGTGATCACGATCCAGTTCTTCGGCAGCTTCGGCCTGTTCTTCATCCTCCTGCAGTACCTGCAGTACGTCGCGGACCTGTCTCCGTTCCGCGCCGCGATCTGCCTGATCCCGCTGCCGATGTTCGTGGTGCCCACGGCCCGCAACGCGCCGAAGGTCGCGGCCCGGCTCGGCGCCAACCGCGTGCTGCCGCTGGGGCTGCTGCTGAGCGCGTCGGGGCTGGCGGTCATGACGACGCTGGGCGCGCACCTCGTGTACTGGCACCTGGCGGTCGGCCTGGCGCTGTTCGGCGCCGGCATGGGACTGGCCGGGACGCCCGCGACGACCGCGATCGTCTCCTCGCTGCCGACCGCCAAGCAGGGCGTCGGCTCGGCGATGAACGACCTGTCGCGCGAACTCGGCAGCGCGCTGGGCATCGCGGTGCTCGGCAGCACCCTGAGTGCCACGTACCGTTCGCACGTCGCCGCCGCGACCACCGGGCTGCCGCGGCCGGCCGCCGACGGTGCGCAGTCGTCGATCGCCTTCGTGAAGCAGGCTTCCGGCCGGCTCGCGCAGTACGGGCCGAAGGGGCAGCACTTGCTCAGCAGCGCTCAGAGCTCGTTCGTCGACGCGGCGCACGCGGCGTTCGTCACGGCGATCGTGGTGCTGCTCGTCGGCGCGGTGTTCGCCGCGATCCGGGCGCCGCGCAAGGGGGATGGTGCAGAAAACGGTGCAGAGAATGCTGCAGAGAACCCCTCCCGGACCGCGAGCGCGCTGCCGGGAGAGGTTCGTGCTTGAGGTGCGACTGCGACCTGTCGTGCTACTTGCCGCCCTCGAACGCCACCCCGGACATGGACCCGACGCGGGAGCCCGAGGAGTCGAAGAACGACAGGGCCCCGGTCTGGCATCCCGAGCCGTTCGGGAGCGTGAAGGAGTAGTAGGCGACGTTGTCCCCGGACGGCTGGAGCGGCTTGCCCGTGAACGACTTCGCGCCGCACTGCGCCGTCACGGACTTGGTCAGAGGACTGATATTCCCGGCCACGACCGCGCCGAGCCGGACGTGCTGCGGGGTCAGGATGACGATGGAAGTGAATCCGGGGTTCGTCAGCGACGGCGCCCCCTCCTGCTGCCCGATGGGCACGCAGGATCCGCCGCCCACGCCGCCGTTGGTCCAGACGCCGTCCACGATGACGTTCAGGCTGGTGCACCACTGCGGCTTCGGGTGCGGCGCCGGGTCGCCGGGCACGCTGGTGATGCCGGGCGGCGGGCCCGGGTCGACCTTGTACTCGCGGACGAGCTCCCAGGTGTGGCCCTCGAGGGTGCCCGAGGTGATGACCGCGTCCGGGAGATGGGCCGGCGAGGACGAGGTGGTCGGGGCCGCCTTGCTTGTGGTCGCCGGAGAAGCAGTGCTCGGCGCGGAGGTGCTCGGGGCGGTCGTCGTCCCGGCCGCCGCCGGAGTGGTGTTCGTGGGGTTCGCGCTCGCGTTCACGTTCTGCGACGCGCCGCCGCCGGTGGCGATGACCGCGGTGGCCACCGCGGTCACGCTGGCCGCCGCGAACGTCGCGCCGACCGTCACCCGGCGCCGCCGCAGCCGGGCGGTGCCGCTGCGCAGCACCGCGTCGTAGGAGGGTCCGTCCAGCCCCGGCCGGTCGATCTCCTCGGCGAAGGCCTCGTGCAGCCGCTCGCCGTCCGGGAACGCCGCGTCCCCGGGGTCGTTCGTGGTCCTGGTCATCGTCCCAGCCTTTCCGTCACTTCGGAGTGATCGAACAAGCGGGACAGCTCCGGGCTCGCGCGCAGCTTCGCCAGGCCCCGCGAGGCCTGGCTGCGCACGGTGCCGACCGAGCAGCCGAGCAGGTGCGCGACGTCGCTCTCGCTGCGGTCCTCCCAGAACCGCAGGATGACGACGGCGCGCTGCCCGGGCGCCAGCGAGCCCAGCGCGGCCATCAGGGCACTGCGATCAACCACAGCCTCCGCCCGATCGGCCACCGCGGACTCCGGCACGGTCCCGGGAAACCACTCCCGGACCCGCTTGCGCCGCCGCTCGGAGGCGTGCGCGTTGATCAGGATGCGCGCCACGTAAGCGTCCGGGTCCTCGACGTCCCGCACCCGCCGCCACGCCGCGTACGCCTTCGCCAGTGCGGTCTGCACCAGGTCCTCCGCCCGCCCGGCGTCCCCGGTGAGCAGATAGGCGGTGTGCATCAGTGCTCTGCGGCGGGCCAGGACGAAGTCCTGGAACTCGCTTTCGTTTCGGTCACGCTGGTCAACGACTCCCATGCCGTCCCCCTTTCACCTCCCTAGACGCGGGGAAGGGTTCAGAACTATGGCAGGAAGGTCGGATGGATGTGGCGTGGCCGCTGTGCGCGGGACGCGGAGCTCCACGTCCCGCGCACAGCCGTGACATCCGATCAGAACCGGCGCTCGATCAGAACTGGAACGGCCCGGGACTCTGCGCCGACGTGGCCGTGCACGTCACCGAGATCCCGAAGACGACGACGTTCAGCGACTTCCCTTCCAGGCTGTCTCCGGCGTTGACCGCGCCGGTCAGCGGACCGGTCGAGATCGGCTGGCCCGCGGTGATGGCGGGGTTCGAGCTTCCGGTGAACGTTTCCGTCCCGCTGCCGTTGGCGGTCATGGTCAGCGTGGAGCTGACCGAGTCGGCGGCGACGTCGACCGGGCTGGTGATGGCCGAGGTGGTGAGGGCGAAGGTGGCGGCCGTGCCGTTCTGGGCGGCGGTGATGGTCGCCGTGCCCGAGCCGAAGAAGCCGCAGTTGAACGAGACGGTCGCGCTGTCCGGGGTGACCGCGTTCGCGGCCGGTGCCAGGGCGAGCGCACCGGCGATGGCCAGGCCGGCGACGGAGGCCGTGCCGATGCGGAGTTTGGCGAGCTGCATGAGTGTTCCCTTCCGGGATGCGGTGGATTGGCGGGCCGGACCGCCGGCCGCCGCGCGATGGACGCGCCGCGCGTCGGGGAGCCGCCGACGCACGCGGGAACCGGCTCCAGTCCCGCGCCTGGCGCGCGGAATCTGACGGTCAGTCAGCGATCGGAACCGTTGTTCATTCATGCACCGCGCGCGTGAGATGACAAGGGGCGAATTCATGATTCTTGGTGCCTCGTGGTCAATAGGCAGCCAAAAATCGATCAAGTGGGCGATATTGATGCAAGAGGTGCGGCTGTTGCCCGCGTCTTCGTCGACGCCGCCCCGCCCCGCCCCGCCCCGCCGCGGCTCGGCGCGGCGCGGCGCGGAGCCGGCGCCGAGCCCCACGGCCCCGCAGCCCCACTTACCCCATTTGACCGCTCGGGTCGCTGACACCACTCCCGAGAGCTTTCATGGGAAAGCGGCTTTCATCCGTACTTCGGAGGTGTGCAGTGACAGTACCCGCGGCTCGCATCGTGTTCGACGCCGACGACCGCGCCGCGGTCGCCGCGGCGGTCGCCGAGAGCCTGGCCACCGGCGCCCTGACGCTCGGTCCCCAGACCGAGCGCTTCGAGACCGCCTTCGCGGCGGCGCACCGCGCGCAGCACGCGGTGGCGGTGGCGACCGGGACCGCGGCGCTGGAGATCGCGCTGAGGGTGGTCGGCGTCGCCAACCACGACGTGGTGCTGCCGTCGAACACCTTCTACGCCACGGCCGCCGCCGTCGTGCACGCGGGCGGCCGGCCGGTGTTCGCCGACGTCGAGGCCTCGACCTTCGCGCTCACCCCGGAGACCGTCGAGGCGGTGCTCACGCCCTCGACCAAGGCCGTGGTGCTGGTGCACATCGGCGGGCTGATCACGCCGGAGGTGGACGCGATCCGCGCGCTGTGCGACCGGCGCGGCGTGGCGCTCGTCGAGGACGCGGCGCACGCGCACGGGTGCAGCCTGGACGGCCGGATGGCCGGAACCTTCGGGCTCGCCGGGGCCTTCTCGTTCTATCCGACCAAGGTCACCACCAGCGCCGAGGGCGGCATGATCCTCACCGCCGACACCCAGGTGCGCGACGAGGCCCGGATCTACCGGGACCAGGGCAAGGGCGCGTTCACCGCCAACCACCACGTGCGCGACGGCGCGTCGTGGCGGCTCTCGGAGCTGAACGCGGCGGCTGGCGCGGTGCACGTCCAGCACCTGGGCGAGTTCGTGAAGCACCGCCGCGGCGTCGCCGCGCGCTACACCGAGGCGCTGGCCGGCATCGACGCGCTCACGCCGCTCACCGAACCGGCCGGCTGCGTCAGCAACTTCTACAAGTACATCCTGCTGCTGCCGGCCGGCGCCGACCGCGCCCGGTTCAAGGCCGAGGTCGCCGACCGGTTCGACGTGCGGCTCTCCGGCGAGGTCTACGACCTGCCGCTGCACCAGCAGCCGGTGCTGATGAAGTACGCCAACGGCTCGCTGCCGGTCGCCGAGGACGTCTGCGCGCGGCACGTCTGCCTGCCGGTGCACTCCGACATGCGCGACGACGAGGTCGACCAGGTCCTCACCGCGGTGACCACGGTGTCCCGCGAGATGTTCGGCTGAAAGGAGTCCGCTGATGCGCACGGTCGTCACCGGGGGCTGCGGTTTCATCGGCTCGCACGTCGTGGACGCGCTGGTCGAGGCCGGCCACGACGTCGTGGTCGTGGACAACGTGATCACCAAGCTCAACCCGTCCGCCGAGTACCGCCAGGCCGACATCCTGGACCTGGCGCAGCTCACCGGCGCGCTGGACGGCGGCGAGGCGGTGTTCCACCTGGCCGCCGCCGCGGACGTCAACGAGGTCGCCGCCGATCCGGTGCGGGCGCTGCGGCTGAACGTCGAGGGCACCGGCAACGCGCTGGAGGCCGCGCGGCGCACCGGGATGAACCGGTTCGTGCTGGCCAGCACGGTGTGGGTGTACGGGGCGGCGCACGCCGACGGCGAGGGCGGCGACGCCGAGCTCACCGAGGACGTGCCGTTCGACCTGCGGCGCAGCGGGCACCTGTACGTCGCGACGAAGCTCGCCGCGGAGATGGCGGTGCAGAGCTACCGCGAGCTGTACGGACAGCACTTCACGATCCTGCGCTACGGCATCCCCTACGGCCCGCGCATGCGCGACGCCCTGGTCGTGGCGAAGTTCGTGCAGGCCGCGCTCGCCGGACAGCCGATCACCATCGCCGGCGAAGGCCGCCAGACCCGCAACTACGTCTACGTCCGGGACCTGGCCGCCGCGCACGTGCTCGCACTGTCCCCGACCGCCGAGGACGAGACCATCGCACTGGAGGGCACCACGCCGATCTCGGTCCGGCAGATCGCCGACACCGTGGACGGCCTGCTCGGCCCGATCACCGTGCAGCAGGTCCCGGCCCGCGCCGCGGACTACGACGGCACGCGCATCTCCAACGCCAAGGCCAAGCGGCTGCTGGGCTGGTCGCCGACGACCGGGTTCACCGAGGGCGTGCGGCGCTACGTCGAATGGTTGCGGGCCGGCCAAGAACATCGCGTCGGCTGAGGCGGAGGCTCGCGACCATGCCGCACGCGCTGCTTCTGAGCGGGTCCCTGGGCCAGGGACACGACGTGATGGCGGCAGCCTGCGCGGATTCGCTGCACGACCGGGGCTGGACCACGGCCACCGTGGACGCGATGGCGCTGCTCGGCCGCCGCTCCGGCGCGGCAGGCGAGGCGGTGTTCCGCCGGCTGCTGGCGGTACCCGGGGTGTACGACGCGTTCCACTTCTCGGCACTGCGCCCGGGCAACCGCCTGGCCCGCTACACCGAGAAGGCGGCGGTATCGCGGCTGGCGCCACGGGTGCGAGAGCTGCTGGAAGGGTCGCCGGCGGACCTGGTGGTGTCGGTGTTCGCCACCGCCGCCGGCGCGGTCGACGCCGTGCACCGCGAGGGCGGCAACGTCCCGCCGCACATGGTGTTCTGCACGGACGTCACGCCGCACCGGCTGTGGGTGCACGACAGCACCGACCTGTTCCTGGTGACGTCGGAGGCTGCGGCAGCCGGCGTGCGGCGCTACCGGCCGGACGCGAGGATCGCGGTGGTCCCGGCGCCGCTGCGGCCGGCGTTTTACGCGCCGCCGACCAAGGAGGAGGCGCGCAAGGAGTTCGGGGTCCCGGCCGACGCGCGATGCGTGCTGCTGATGTCGGGGGCCTGGGGGCTGGGGCCGGTCGCCTCCGCGGCGGCCGCTTTGGGCGAGGCGGGGGTGCACGTGCTGGCGGTCGCCGGACGCAACCGCGAGCTGGAGGCACGACTGCGGGCCGTGGAGCGGTGGGAGCCTCGCGTGCACGCACTCGGCTACTCCGATCGAGTGCCCGCACTGATGGCGGCGGCGGACCTCGTGGTCACCAGCTCGGGGGACACCTGCAGCGAGGCACGAGCCATCGGCCGCCGCCTCCTCCTGCTGGACGTGGTGCCCGGCCACGGCCGCGACAACCTGCAACACGAACTGGAACTCGGCCACGCGGACGTCACGAGCGCAGCCCCCCGCGCCCTGGCACGCGCGGCACTGGCCGCATTGGAAAGACCCACGCCGCCACCCTCGATCGGCGCCGAGCGCGGGCCGTGGGAGGCGGCTTTCGGCGCGGCGCTGAGCGGCGTGGGGCTGAGCTGATGCGGGGCGCGGCGGTTGCTCTGTGGGAGTTAGCGCCTCGCGATGCAATGGCGCTCGCCGCGCTGCTGCAGGGCCCGGGCACCGCCGCTGCGCCGAAGGAGTTAGTCCTTCGCGATGCGCTGCTGTCCGCGCACGCGTGTGTTGCCGCTTGCTGCTGCGGTGCCGCTGTGCCGCTGTGTCGGGGGAGTTTGTGCCTCGCGATGCACCGGCTCTCGCCGTGCCGTGGTCCGCGCACACGCGTGTTGCCGCTAGCCACCGGGGCGCGGCTGTTCCGGCGGAGTTCGCGCCTCGCGATGCACTGGCTCTCGCCGCACTGCTGCACATGTGCCCGGGCACCGCCGCTGCTCCGAAAGAGTTACTGCCGCGCGACAGCGATGCTCGGTGCGCTGTTGCCTGTGCGTGCGCGGGCCGCATGTCGTTCAGCGTCGCGGCTACTCCAAAAGAGTTAATCCCGCCGGAGCCGCTCTCAGAAGTGCTCCGCCAAAGCACCCACATCCCACCCCGCGCGCCGGCAGCTCTCCACGATCCCCGGTACCGCCTCCAGCGTCGTCCGCCACGCCTCGCCGCGGCCGTCCGGCGTGGTGTCGTGCAGCAGTACCGTCGTGCCGCCGCCGAGCGTGCCGAGCACCGTGCGCTGCACCTCGGCGGCCGTGCGCTGCTCCTCCCAGTCCTTCCCCCACGCGCCCCACAGCACCGGTCGCAGCTCCGCGCGGCGGGCTGCGCGCCAAAGTCCCGTGGTCAGCACGCCGAACGGGGGCCGGAACCATACCGGCCGGGTCCCGCTCGCCTGCTCCACCACGTCCCTGGCCAGTCGCAGTTCCGTCACGTCCCGGCCGAAGCGCGGCAGCCACTGCGGGTCGTGCGTCCATCCGTGGACCGCCACCTCGTGTCCCCTTGCCGCGGTCTCGGCGACGACATCCGGGTGCCGTGCCACGCGCGAGCCGAGGACGAAGAACGTCGCGCGTACCTCCAGCTCGTCCAGCAGGTCCAGGAAGTGCGGGGTGCTGATCGGGTCGGGGCCGTCGTCGAAGGTCAGGGCCACGTGGTCGCTGCGGCCTCGGGCCGCCAGGCCCGGCATCAGCCGGTCGCGGACCGGCGGCAGCCAGCTCGCGGCGGGGCCGATGTGCGCCAGGGCCAGCCCGGCCACGCCGATCGCCGCGCCCGTTGTCGCGACAGCCGCCGAACGCATGCCGGGGACTTTCCCGGGCCGGGGCCGATCACACCCCGGTCGCCGATCACACCCCGGCGCGGACCCCCGAATGATCCCCGAACACCCCCGAACGACCCCCGAATCAACACCTTTCCGCCTACCGGGCGGTTGAGGACCCTCGAATGGATCAGGAAAAGGGGACGGGAGGGCCGAGTGCTGATTGCGTTGCTGGAGAGGCGAAGGGATTCCACTGATGCTGAAGGCCAGCCGGCTCGACACCCCTGGCGGCCCCGGTCCGCGGGCGGCGGGTGCCACGCGTCCTGGTGCCACGCGTCCCGGTACCGGCGACCCGGCCATGCCGCCCGAGCGGACCATCCGGGAGAACTTCCCGGTGGCGCTGCGCATCCTCCCGGCCCGGCACCGGGTCGCGCTCGGCGCCGTCTACCGGTACGCCCGCCTGATCGACGACATCGGCGACGAGGCGCCGCCGGCCGAGCGCGGGCGGCTGTTCGACCTGGTGGACCGGGACATCGACCGGATCTTCGCCGGCACCGCCCCGGAGCTGCCGGCGCTGCGCGCCATCGGGCTGGTGGCGCGCGAGCACGGCATCCCGGAGGCGCCGCTGCGCAAGCTGGTCCAGGCCAACCGCCAGGACCAGGAGATCCACCGCTACGCCACCTGGGACCAGCTCGTCGAGTACTGCGCGCTGTCCGCCGACCCGGTCGGGCACCTGGTGCTGCACGTCTTCGACGCCGCGTCCCCCGAACGGCTCGCGCTGTCCGACCACATCTGCACCGCGCTGCAGGTCATCGAGCACTGCCAGGACGTCGCCGAGGACTTCGCCGACGGCCGGGTCTACCTGCCGGCCACCGACCTCAAGCTCTTCGGCTGCACCGACGCCGACCTGGGCGCCGCGACCACCCCGACCAGGCTGCGCGGCGTGGTGGCCCGCAACGCCGACCGGGCCGCCGAGCTGCTGGACGCGGGCGCCCCGCTGATCGGCAAGCTCGACGGCTGGGCCCGGGTCGCGGTCGCCGGCTACCTGGCCGGCGGCCGCGCCACCCTGGCGGCGCTGCGCGGCGGCGCCTACGACGTGCACGCCGCCCGCCTGCGCCCGAGCCGCGCCCGGACGCTCGGCGAAGCTCTGCTGATCCTCGGAAGGGACGTGGCCAAGTGACCCGAGTGACCCCGTTGAATGCCGGGCCGCAGGAGGCCTACGAATACTGCGAACGGGTGGTCCGCGCCCGGGCCCGGAACTTCGCCTACGGGATCCGCCTGCTGCCCACCACCAAACGCCAGGCCCTGTCCGCGGTCTACGCCTTCGCCCGGCGCGTCGACGACATCGGCGACGGCTCGGAGACCCGCGGCGAGCGCCTGGCGCGGCTGGCGGTGGCCCGCGACGACCTGCACCACCTCACCGAGCGCCCCGAGGACCCGGTGCTGGTGGCGCTGGCCGACGCCGCGCAGCAGCACCCGATCCCGCTGGCCGCCTTCGACGAGCTCATCGACGGCTGCGAGGCCGACGTCCGCGGCACCGACTACGCCACCCCCGACGAGCTGACGTTCTACTGCCGCTGCGTCGCCGGCTCCATCGGCCGGCTCTCGCTCGGCGTCTACGGCGTCGACCCCGCGCGCCAGGAGGAGGCCTCCGGCTACGCCGACTCCCTCGGCGTCGCGCTCCAGCTCACCAACATCCTGCGCGACGTGCGCGAGGACGGCCTGATGGGCCGCGTCTACCTGCCGGCCGACGAACTGGTCCGGCACGGCTGCACGCTCAAGATCGACGAGCACGGCCGCTTCGTCGACGCCGACACCGACCTCGCCGCCCTGGTCCGCGACCAGGCCGCGGCCGCCCGCGGCTGGTACGACGCCGGCCTGAAGCTGCTGCCGCTGCTGGACCGCCGCAGCGCCGCCTGCACGGCCGCGATGGCCGGCATCTACCGGCGCCTGCTCATCCGCATCGCCGAGCAGCCGATCAGCGCCCTGAACTCCCGGATGTCGCTCCCGGCCTGGGAGAAGGGTGTCGTCGCGGCCCGCGCGCTGGCGGGGGTCACCCCGTGAGCGTCGCGATCGTCGGCGGCGGCCTGGCCGGGATCTCGGCGGCCGTCGCCCTGCAGGAAGCCGGGATCGACGTGGAGCTGTACGAGGCGCGCCCGCGCCTCGGCGGCGCCACGCACTCCTTCCAGCGGGCCGGCTCCGACGGCGGCCCGGACCTGACGGTCGACAACGGCCAGCACGTCATGCTGCGCGCCTTCACCGCCTACCGGGGCCTGCTCGACCGCCTCGGCACCGGCGACGGCATCGACATCCAGGACCGCTTCGATCTGCGGGTCCTGACCCCGGACGAGCGGCCCGCGGCCCGGCTGCGCCGCACCGGTCTGCCCGGCCCTCTGCACCTGCTCCCGGCCCTGGCCAAGTACTCCCTGCTCACCCCGGCCGAGCGGCTGCGCGCCGCCTCGGCCTCGCTGGCGATGGGCAAACTGGACCCCGCCGACCCGGCCCTGGACGCGATCAGCCTCGGCGACTGGCTCGACCAGCACGGCCAGGACGACCGCACCCGCCGCTACCTGTGGGAGCTGTTCGTCACCGCCGCCCTGAACTGCGGTGTCGACGAGGCCTCGCTCGGGCTGTCGGCGATGGTGATCCAGACCGCGCTGCTCGGCAGCTCCACCGCCGCCGACATCGGCGTCCCCCGCATCCCCCTCGGGGAGCTGCACGGCCGCGCCGCCGAGAAGAAGCTGCGCGGCGTGCACCTGAAGACCAAGGTCGAGCAGGTCGTCTCCGGGACCCGGCTGGTCGTCGACGGCTTCCCGGTGGACGCCGAGGCGGTGATCGTCGCGGTGCCGCACCCGGCCGCCGCCGCGCTGGTGCCGCAGGCCGCGTGCCCGGACCGGGAGCGCTGGGCCGGGCTGGCGTCCTCGCCGATCGTCGACGTGCACGTGCTCTACGACCGGCCGGTGATGGACACCTCCTTCGCCGCGGTCGTCGACTCGCCGGTGCAGTGGGTCTTCGACCGCACCGCCGCCGCCGGACTCGGCCAAACCCACGGCCAGTACGTCAGCAGCGTCGTCTCGGCCGCCGGGCAGTGGATCGACGCGCCGGTCGCGCAGATCCGCGAGACGTTCCTGCCGGCGCTCGCCGAGGTGCTGCCGCGCACCCGGCGCGCGGAGGTCACCGAGTTCTTCGTCACCCGGGAGCGGCACGCGACGTTCCGCCAGGCCCCGGGCTCCGCGGCCCTGCGCCCGCCGGCCGCGACCGGCGTACCAGGGCTTTTCCTCGCCGGCGCGTGGACCGCCACGGGCTGGCCCGACACCATGGAGGGCGCGGTGCGCAGCGGGCTGACGGCCGCCGCCCTGTGCCGTCGCCACCTGCAGAAAGGCACCGACCGATGACAGTCGTCCCGCACGCCGTGACCGCCGGCCGCGAAATGGTGGAGGCGGCGATGCGCGCCGCCGTCGAACGGCTGGACCCCCGGATGCGCCGGGTCGCCGCCTACCACTTCGGGTGGGTCGAGGCCGACGGCTCGGCGCCGCAGGGCCCGACCGGCGGCAAGGCCCTGCGACCGGCGATGGCGCTGCTGTCCGGCCGCGCCGCCGGCGCCGACATGGCGCGCGTGGTGCCGGCCGCGGTCGCGGTCGAGTTCGTGCACGCCTTCTCGCTGCTGCACGACGACGTCATGGACAACGACCGCATGCGCCGGCACCGCCCGGCCGCCTGGACCGTCTTCGGCGTCCCGGCCGCGATCCTGGCCGGCGACGCGCTGCTGGCGCTGGCCGAGGAGGTGCTGCTGGACCGCGGCACCGCCGGCGCGCACCGCGCCGCCCGCCACATAGCCGCCACCACCCGCAAGCTGATCGCCGGCCAGGCCCTCGACCTGGGCTTCGAGACCCGGACCGACGTCACCCTCGACGAGTGCACCGTGATGTCGATGGACAAGACCGCGGCGCTGTTCGCCTGCTCCTGCTCGATCGGCGCGGTGCTGGCCGAGGCCCCGAACCGGCTGGCGCTGGCGCTGTCCGGGTTCGGCGAGGACCTGGGCCTGGCCTTCCAGCTCGTCGACGACCTGCTCGGCATCTGGGGCGAGCCGGAGGTGACCGGCAAGCCGGTGCTGAACGACCTGCGCTCGCGCAAGAAGTCGCTGCCGGTGACCGCGGCCCTCGGGTCCGGCACCCCGGCCGCCGGGCGGCTGGCGCTGCTGTACACGCAGTCCGAACCGCTCACCGAGCCGCAGCTGGTCGAGGCGGCTTCGCTGATCGAGGAGGCCGGAGGCCGGGCCTGGGCCGAGAACGCCGCCGACGCCCGGATCGCCGCCGCCCAGGACCGGCTGGCCACCGCCGACATCCCCGACGACGTGCGGGACGAGTTCCTCGCCGTCGCGCGCTTCGTCACCCATCGGGACAACTAGGTAGGGATACCTGTGACAGACGTCATCGACAAGGCCGTGAGCGCGAGCGGGTCCTCCGACTCCTCCGGTTCCCCCGGAGCCTCCGAGGCCGCCGCGACGCTCAAGGCCGCCGCCGACCACCTGCTCGGCCTGCAGAACGCCGCCGGCTGGTGGAAGGGCGAACTCGAGACGAACGTCACGATGGACGCCGAGGACCTGCTGTTGCGCCAGTTCCTCGGGATCCGCACCGCCGAGGAGACCGCCGAGGCCGCCGCCTGGATCCGCTCCCAGCAGCGCGCCGACGGCACCTGGGCCAACTTCTTCGACGGCCCGGCCGACCTGTCGACGACCATCGAGGCCTACGCCGCGCTGCGGATGGCCGGCGATCCGCAGGATGCCGCGCACATGGCCGCCGCACGCACTTTCATCCTGGAGTCCGGCGGCATCGAGGCCAGCCGGGTCTTCACCCGGATCTGGCTGGCGCTGTTCGGCGAATGGCCGTGGTCGGACCTGCCGGTCATGCCGCCGGAGCTCATCTACCTGCCGAAATGGTTCCCGCTGAACGTCTACGACTGGGCCTGCTGGGCCCGGCAGACCGTGGTGCCGCTGACCATCGTCAACGCCCTGCGTCCGGTGCGCGAGCTCGGCTTCGACCTCAGCGAGCTGCGGACCGGCCGCCGCACCCCGGCCAAGCGCGGCTTCTTCACCACGCTGGACCGCGCGCTGCACGTCTACGAACGGCGCCCGCTGCGCTCCGTCCGCGACGCCGCCCTGCGCCGTTCCGCCGAGTGGATCATCGCGCGGCAGGAGGCCGACGGGTCCTGGGGCGGGATCCAGCCGCCGTGGGTGTACTCGCTGATGGCGCTGAACCTGCTCGGCTACGGCGTCGACCACCCGGTGATGCGCAAGGGCATCGAGGGCCTGAACGGGTTCATCATCCGCGACGAGCGCGGACGCCGCCTGGAGGCGTGCCAGTCCCCGGTGTGGGACACCGTCCTGGCGATGACCGCGCTGCGCGACGCCGACCTGCCCGAGGACCACCCGGCCCTGGTCAAGGCCGCCGACTGGGTGCTCGGCGAGGAGATCACCAACCCCGGCGACTGGTCGGTGCGGCGCCCCAAGGTCGCCCCCGGCGGCTGGGCCTTCGAGTTCGACAACGACGGCTACCCCGACACCGATGACACCGCCGAGGTGCTGCTCGCGCTGAACCGCGTCGCGCACCCGGACGCGGCCCCCGCGATCCGCCGGGGCGTCGAATGGCTGGAGGGCATGGCCTGCAAGGACGGCGGCTACGGCGCCTTCGACGCCGACAACACCCGCACCCTGGCGCTCAAGCTGCCGTTCTGCGACTTCGGCGCGGTCATCGACCCGCCGACCGCCGACGTCACCGCGCACACGCTGGAAGCGTACGCGGCGCTGGGACGCGGCGGCTCGACCGCCTCGCGGCGCGCGCTGGACTGGCTGGTCAGGGAGCAGGAGAGCGACGGGTCGTGGTTCGGGCGCTGGGGCGCCAACCACGTCTACGGCACCGGCGCCGTGGTCCCGGCACTGGTCGCAGCTGGCGTCGATCCGGAGGACGAGATGATCCGCCGGGCCGTCCGCTGGCTGGAGGAGCACCAGAACGACGACGGCGGCTGGGGCGAGGACCTGCGTTCCTACCGCGACAAGCGGTGGGTCGGGCGCGGGGTGTCGACCGCGTCGCAGACCGCGTGGGCGCTGCTGGCGTTGCTGGCGGCGGGGGAGGAGCGAGGGATGGCGGTCGAGGCCGGAGTCCGGTTCCTGACTCGCACGCAGCGCGCGGACGGGACCTGGGACGAGGACCACTTCACCGGCACCGGCTTCCCCGGCGACTTCTACCTGAACTACCACCTGTACCGGCTGGTGTTCCCGATCAGCGCGCTGGGCCGCTATGTGAAGGCCCTGTCATGACTGATCTCCTTGTCTGCGCGGCACTCGGCATCGAAGCCCGGGCCCTGAAGACCGACGGCCTGCGGGTCGAGCGCGTCGGCATGGGCATCCGGCGCGCCGAGGAGTTCGCGCAGCGGGACCCGGCCTTCGACGTGCTGGCCGTCGCGGGGTTCGGCGGCGCCACCGACGGCTGCCTGAAGCCGGGGGACGTGGTCGTCGCCGACGAGGTGCGGCGCGGGGAGCGGGTGATCGAGTGCCCGTGGGCGGACTCGATCGCGTTCGCGCTGGAACAGCACCTGATACTGGAGCCCGAACTCGACGAGGCGCCGGAGCCGCACACCGCGCACGCTCTGATCACCGCCGGGCGGAAGACGCCCGCGGTCGTCACCGGCCCGATCGCCACCGTCGACCACGTCGCGAACTCCGAGGACCTGACCCGGCTGGCCGGACAGGGCGTGACCACGGTGGACATGGAGTCGTTCCCCCTCGTCGCGACCGCCCGCGGCCGGCCCTTCGCCGTCATCCGGGTCGTGGTCGACACTCCGGACCACCCACTGGTCCGTCCCTCGACCCTCCGCGCGGGCCTGATCGCCCGCAAAAGACTCCAAGCCATCGGCACCGTGCTGCGGCACTGGGCCACAGCTCTCGAACACGTCTGAGAAGAACATCCGCACAACCAGCAAGGAGGCGCGGAACATGGGAATGCCGGTCCGCCAGAGCGTCCGCATCGGAAGCTACATCCTGGGCAACAAACTGCGCCGCCGCGAGAAGTTCCCCCTCCTGGTGGAGCTGGAACCGCTGTTCGCCTGCAACCTGGCCTGCGCCGGCTGCGGCAAGATCCAGCACCCCGCGGCGGAGCTGAAGAAGCGCATGCCGATCGAGCAGGCGCTCGCCGCGATGCGCGAATGCGGGGCGCCGATGGTCTCCATCGCCGGCGGCGAGCCGCTGATGCACCCGCAGATCGGCGAACTCGTCGACGAACTGGTGAAGATGAAGCGCTACGTGTTCCTGTGCACGAACGCGCTCCTGATCCCGAAGAAGCTGGACCGCTTCAAGCCCTCGCGCTACTTCACGTGGGTGGTCCACCTGGACGGCCTGCGCGAACGGCACGACGAGTCGGTCTGCAAGGAAGGCGTCTTCGACGAGGCCGTGGCCGCCGTCCGCGAACTGCGCCGCCGCGGCTTCCGCGTGACGACGAACACGACCATCTTCGACACGGACTCGCCCCAGGACGTGATCGACATCCTGGACTACCTGAACGACGACCTGCGCGTCGACCAGATGATGATCAGCCCCGGCTACGCCTACGAGAAGGCCCCGGACCAGGAGCACTTCCTGCCGGTGAAGCAGACCCGCGAGCTGTTCCGCAAGGCGTTCGCCGACGGCAACCGCCAGCGCTGGCGCCTGAACCACAGCCCGCTGTTCCTGGACTTCCTGGAGGGCAAGACCGACTTCCCCTGCACGGCCTGGGCCATCCCGAGCTACTCGCTGTACGGCTGGCAGAAGCCCTGCTACCTGATGTCGGACGGCTACGCGGCGACGTACAAGGAGCTGCTGGAGGAGACCGACTGGGACAGCTACGGCCGCGGCAACGACCCGCGCTGCGCGAACTGCATGGCGCACTGCGGGTACGAGCCGACCGCCGTGTTCGCCACGCTCGGCTCACTGCGCGAGTCGGTGCGGGCGCTGCGGGAGGGTTAGGCGCGGCGGCCGGGAGCTGCGGCGCGCCGTGTGAAATGCCGGGTGTCGGCGGCGGCGAGCACGCGCCGCACCGCACCGCATTGCACCGCAGGATGCCAGGCCCCGGTGGCGGCGGACACGCACCGCACTGCCGGAACTAGACCTCGGCGGCCGGGAACATGCGCTGCACCGCGGCGATGATCGCCGCGCGCCGGGCCGCCGGCGAAGGTTCGCGCACCAGCCCGGCCTCCGCCGAAGCGAGGCCGAGCTGCCCGGCCCAGGCGGTGGCGATCTGGTGCACGAAGATCAGGATGTCGAGGGGCTCCCAGGCGGGATCCAGCTGCCCGGCCTCCTGGGCCCGGCGCAGCTGCTCCACCTTGAACCGGATGGTCTTGTGCATGGGGCTGTCCAGATCGGGGGTTCCGGGGAACTCCAGCCGGCCCCAGTCCATCAGCCGGTGCCGGTCGGGGTGTCGGACGAAGTAGTCGTGGATCCGTCCGGCGTACTCGGGCAGGTCGGCCGGGTCCATGCGGGCCGCCTCGGCCACCGCGGCCAGTTCCCGGTCGGCGACGTACCGGTAGAGCGCTTCCTTGCTCCGGAAGTGCGCGTAGACGCGTTCCTTGCTCGTCTTCGCCGCCTTCGCGATCCGTTCGATGCGGGCGCCGGCGATCCCGTGCTGCGCGAACTCGGCCGTGGCCGCCGCGACGATGCGGTCGCGGGTGGAGTCGCCGCCGGGGTCGGTGGCGTCTGCGCCGGTCTGTGCGCCAGTCTGTGCGCCGGCCTGAGGGGGCATCCGCCAAGTCTAGCCGGGCCGAACCGTTCGGTTTGGCCGGCGGCCGGGTTCCGGATAGAGTCCAAACCGAACCGTTTGGTTTGGACTAAGGAGCACGGTATGCGACAGCGGACACTCGGTACCCAGGGACTGGCGGTCTCCGAGCTCGGCTACGGCGCGATGGGCCTGACCATGGCCTACGGCCCGGGCGACGAGCCGGAAGGCGTCGCCGCCCTCCAGCGCGCCCACGACCTGGGCGTCACCTTCTTCGACACCGCCGAGCTCTACGGCTACGGCACCGGGTCCAACGAGATCCTGGTCGGCGCGGCGGTCAAGGGCTTCCGCGACGAGGTGGTCCTGGCCACCAAGTTCGGCTTCGACCTCTCGACCCGGCCCGCGCCGGGCACCCCGATCGGCCTGAACAGCCGGCCCGACAACATCCGCCGGGTCGCCGACGCGAGCCTGCGCCACCTCGGCACCGACCACATCGACGTCCTCTACCAGCACCGCGTCGACCCCGGCGTGCCGATCGAGGACGTCGCCGGCACCGTCAAGGAACTCATCGACGCCGGCAAGGTCAAGTACTTCGGCCTGAGCGAGGCCGGACCCGAGACGATCCGCAGGGCGCACGCCGTGCAGCCGGTCTCCGTCCTGCAGACCGAGTACTCCCTGTTCGAGCGGGACGCCGAGCAGCTCTTCCCGACCCTGGACGAACTCGGCATCGGCTTCGTCGCCTACTCCCCGCTCGGCCGCGGCTTCATCACCGGCGCCGCCAAGCCCGCCGACCAGTACGACGAGACCGACATCCGCAACATCGACCCGCGCTGGCAGCCCGGCAACTTCGAGAAGAACGTCGAGGCCGTCGACCGGCTCACCCGGCTCGCCGCGGGCAAGGGCAGCACCGTGGCGCAACTCGCCCTGGCCTGGCTGCTGACGCGCGGCGAGCACATCGTGCCGATCCCCGGTACCCGCAGCCGCGCGCGGATGGAGGAGAACATCGGCGCCGCGGACGTCGTCCTGTCCGAGGCCGACCTCGCCGCCGTCGACGAGATCCTGCCGCACGGCGGGTTCGGCGCGCGCTATCAGGAAGCTTCGCTCCCCACCTGGATCTGAGTGTCCTGCAGGCGCGCGAACCGGTTCGGGCGGGGCATTGCTCACCCCTGCCCGAACCGGCCTTCCAACCACCGATAGACCCCCGGCGCCACGCCCTGCACCGCCACCGGCACCCGCAACCACCGTGGCACGAACACCTCCGCCGCCCCCCGCTCCACGCACCGCACGACCGCATCAGCCGCCGTCTCCACGGGAATCGGCTTCGGCCACCGCCGCGCGTAGGGCGCCCCGCGCCGCTCGAAGAACGGCGTCGCGATCACCCCCGCCACGACCACCCCGACGTCGACCCGCGTGCCGCGCAATTCCGCACGCAAGCTGTCCGCGAAACAGCCGAGCCCCGCCTTGCTCGCCGCGTACACCGCCTCGCCCCCCACGCCGACCCGCCCCGCGATCGAGCTGACGAACACCAGCCGCCCGGCGTCCCGCTCCCGCATCCCCGGCAGCAGCGCACGCGTCAACGCGATCGGCGCCGCCAGATTCACCGCCAGCAGCCGCTCCGCCGTCCCCGCCGGCATCGCCCCGAAGCTTCCCTCCCACCCGAACCCCGCGTTGTTCACCAGCACCTCGACCCGCCCCGCCCCGACCTGCAGAGCCCGCTCCGCGAGTCGTTCGGCCTCGCCCTCGCGTGCCAGGTCCGCGCACACCGGCACGCCGTCGACCGCCATCGCCACCGCAGCCGTCGCCTGCTCATCGCGGCCGTGCACCACCACGCGGTAGCCGCGCTCGGCCAACGCCGCAGCCGTCACCGCGCCGATGCCCGACGACGAACCGGTCACGAGCGCGACCCCCCGGTGCGCGTGCCCCCCGCTCATGACCCCTCGGACAGCGCCAGCGCCTCCTCCACCAGCGCCTCGACGATCTGCCCCTCGGGCACCGTCCGCACCACCTCGCCGCGCACGAAGATCTGGCCCTTGCCGTTGCCCGACGACACCCCGATGTCCGCCTCGCGCGCCTCCCCGGGCCCGTTCACCACGCACCCCATCACCGCGACCCGCATCGGATGCGGGAACCCCTCGAACGCCGCCTGCACCCGCTCGGCCAGCTTGTACACGTCCACCTGCGCGCGCCCGCACGACGGACACGACACGATCTCCAGATGCCGCCGCCGCAACCCCAGCGATTCCAGAATGCTGATACCGACCTTGACCTCTTCGACCGGCGGCGCGGACAGCGACACCCGGATCGTGTCCCCGATCCCCTCCGACAGCAGGATCCCGAACGCCACCGCCGACTTCACCGTCCCCTGCATCAGCGGCCCGGCCTCGGTGACGCCGAGGTGCAGCGGGTAGTCGCACTGCTCCGACAACAACCGGTACGCGGCCACCATCACCAACGGATCGTGGTGCTTCACCGAGATCTTGATGTCCCGGAACCCGTGCTCCTCGAACAGCGAGCATTCCCAGAGTGCTGATTCGACCAGCGCCTCGGGCGTCGCCTTGCCGTACTTCTCATAGAGGCGCTTGTCCAGGGATCCGGCGTTCACTCCGATCCGAATCGGGATCCCGGCATCCTCGGCGGCGCGCGCGATCTCGCCGACCTTGTCGTCGAAAGCCTTGATATTGCCCGGATTCACGCGGACCGCCGCGCAGCCGGCGTCGATCGCCGCGAACACGTACTTCGGCTGGAAGTGGATGTCGGCGATGACAGGGATCTGCGACTTCTTCGCGATCGCCGGCAGCGCGTCGGCGTCGTCCTGCGACGGCACCGCGACCCGCACGATCTGGCAGCCGGCCGCCGTCAGCTGCGCGATCTGCTGCAGCGTGGCGTTCACGTCGGCGGTGAGCGTCGTGGTCATCGACTGCACGGACACCGGCGCGCCGCCGCCCACCGGCACGCCGCCGACGTCGAGCTGCCGACTGATCCTTCGTCGCTCGCGGGTTCCCGCGCTCGGGAAGGCAGGCAGTCCGAGGTCGATGGCGTTCACAGTGTTCTCCTCGTTCTCCACATCGGAAAAGCGGCGGCCGGAGCGGCGTCAACCGCGCGGAACCTGGGGAATCTGTGGAACCCGTGGAATCTCAGGGATCTCCATCAGCTCCAGGCTGTCCGGCACGCTGATCCGAGGCCCGACCCGAGGCCCGGCCCGCAGCCCGTCGACCACCGTCGCGACGATGTCCCGCACCGCCATCCCCGCGCTCTCCAGAATCTCCTCGCGCCCGCCGGCCGCCAGGAACTCCTGCGGGAGTCCCATCACCCGGACCGGCGTCGTCGACTCCGCGTCCGCGCACGCCTGCGCCAACGCCGTCCCCATCCCGCCGCTGCGCACACTGTCCTCGACGGTCACCACCAGCCGGTGCCGGTCGGCCAGATGTGCCAGATGCGGGTTGATCGGCAGGATCCACCGCGGGTCGACCACCGTCGCCCCGATGCCCAGCCGGTCCAGTTCCTCGGCGGCGGCCAGGCAGGTTCGCGCGGTCACGCCGGCCGCGACGATCAGCACGTCCAACGGCCGTCCCGCCGCGCGGTACAGGATGTCGACGCCGTTCATCCGAGCGTGCGCCTCGATATCCGGCCCCGCTTCGGCCTTCGGGAAGCGGACCACGGTCGGCGCGTCGTCGACGGCCACCGCCTCCCGCAGCAGTTCCGCCAGCCGCGCCGGGTCGCGGGGCGCCGCCAGCCGCAGGCCCGGGACCACGCCGAGGATCGCGCTGTCCCACATCCCGTGGTGCGAGGCCCCGTCCGGCCCGGTGACCCCGGCCCGGTCCAGGACGAACGTGACGCCCGCCTTGTGCAGGGCCACGTCCATGACCACCTGGTCGAAGGCCCGGTTCAGGAACGTCGAGTACACGCACACCACCGGGTGCAGCCCGGCGGCGGCCAGCCCTGCCGAGGAGCACACCGCATGCTGCTCGGCGATGCCGACGTCGAAGATCCGCTCCGGGAACCGGCCGGCGAACTCGCCGAGGCCGACCGGCAGCACCATCGCCGCGCTGACGCACACGACGTCGGGCCGCTCGGCTCCGATCGCGCCCATCTGCTCGCCGAACACCTCGGTCCAGCTCTTCTTCGGGGCCTTGGTCGGCGTCCCGGTGTGCGGGTCCACGACGCCGACCGCGTGCATGCGGTCCGCCTCGTCGCACTCCGCGGGGGCGAAGCCGCGGCCCTTGGTCGTGATCACGTGCACCAGCGACGGCCGGCCGAGCGCCGCCGCCTCGCGCAGCGCCTGCTCGGTGGCGGTGATGTCGTGGCCGTCGACCGGGCCGACGTAGGCCAGGCCGAGGTCGCCGAACAGGTGCCGGGCGCGGTGTTCTGCGTGTTCTGCGTGCTCTGCGGCCTCGTCGTGGTCTCGGTGCTCTCCGCGGTCTCGGCGCTCTCCGTGCTCTCCCTGCTCCGCGCGCAGGCCGCCCAGGTGGGTCGCGATGCCGCCGACCGTCGGCGCGTAGGCGCGGCCGTTGTCGTTCAGCACGATCACCACCGGCCGGTCACTCGCCCCGGCCAGGTTGTTCAGCCCCTCCCAGGCCAGCCCGCCGGTCATCGCGCCGTCGCCGATCACCGGCACGACGTGCCGCCGGGCCGGGTCACCGGAGCCGTCGGCCAGCTCGCCGCGCAGCTGGAACGCCTTGGCGATGCCGTCGGCGTAGCTCAGCGCGGTCGAGGCGTGCGAGTTCTCGATCCAGTCGTGCGCCGACTCGGTCCGCGAGGGGTAGCCGGACAGGCCGCCGCGCCGGCGCAGGGTGTCGAATCCGGGCGCGCGGCCGGTGAGGATCTTGTGGACGTAGCTCTGGTGCCCCGTGTCGAACAGCAGCACGTCGTGCGGCGAGCGGAACGCCCGGTGCAGCGCGATGGTGAGCTCCACCACGCCGAGGTTCACCCCGAGGTGACCGCCGACCGCGCACACCTTCTCAATTAAGAAGCCGCGGATCTCCTCGGCCAGCGCGGCGAGCTCGACGGAGTCCAACCCCGCCAAGTCCTCCGGACCCAATACCCGCTCCAACACCGGGCCGGCGCTCCGCCGCCGAGGTGCCGAAGACGACGACGAAGACTTGGCGGTCGTCCGCATAGGGACTCCTAACACTCGCCTACCATCGCGGCGCGGGAAACAACTTGTGTGACTCCCACCGCACCAGGGTGGTCGCGAACGGCTCGCCGCGCGTGCCCGGCGGGGCTGGTGCGATCACCGTGATTCGGGTGTCGTGCCTGGTCAGAACTCTGTGCCCGAGGCCGGCGGGATTCTGCTCGGGTTGGCCTGTTCGGGCGAACCGGGGGCGCGTAAACCTCTTTGCACGGCTGCGGAAAGTGTCAGCGCAACTACGCAGAGGCCCAGATTGCGGCCGAGGACTTGCAAAAGAGTAAGAATCACAAGATCGATGCGTGAAACGGCGTCCATGTGCTACACACTGGGAATCCACGCGCAGTCCACCTATGTCGGACAGCGAAGGCGACAGCCGATCCGGCAAGGCAGGGAAGATGCAGGTTGAGCTCGAAGACCGCCCCGAGGCGGCAAGGACCACCAGCACGGCCGTGACCCCCGTTCCGGCGCTGACCCTGACCGCTACGGAGGTAGCGGTGGAGGTCGGGACGACGATGGCGCTGCCCGCCGGGGTGGCCTTGGCGGCGTCGATGGCCGCGGCTACGGAGACCGCCACGGCGGTTCCGGTGGCCGCGGCGCCGGCTCCCACACCCGCACCGGTTGCGGTGCGCCCCCCGATCGCTCCTGTCGCCCCGGGCACTCCCGCCGCCCTGTCCACCCGCGGCCTGACCGTCACCGTCAAGCACCGCGGCGTGGTGAAGACCCTGCTCGACGACGTCGGCTTCGACGTCCCCGAGCAGGCCCTGGTCGCCGTCATCGGCCCCTCCGGCTCCGGCAAGTCGACCCTGCTGCGCGCGCTGACCGGCTCCCGTCCCGCCGACTCCGGCTCGGTCCGCTACGCCGGCCACGAACTGTGCGCCGAGTACTCCGTGCTCCGCCACCGAATAGGCCTGGTCCCGCAGGACGACGTCCTGCACGCCCAGCTCACGGTGAAGGCCGCGCTCCGCTACGCCGCCGCCCTCCGCTTCCCCCAGGGCACCACCGCCGAGCAGCGCGAGCGCCGCATCGACGAGGTCCTGACCGACCTGCGCCTGACCGAGTTCGAGGGCAACAAGGTCGCCACCCTGTCCGGCGGCCAGCGCAAGCGGGTGTCCGTGGCGCTGGAGCTGCTGACCAAGCCCTCGGTCCTGTTCCTCGACGAGCCGACCTCCGGCCTGGACCCGGGCATGGACCGCGACGTCATGCGCATGCTGCGCTGCCTGACCGACGAGGGCCGCACGGTGCTCGTGGTCACGCACTCGGTCGCCGAGCTCCAGGCCTGCGACCTGCTGCTGGTGATGGCGCCCGGCGGGGGAGTGGCGTACTACGGGCCGCCGCAGGAGGCGCTGGCGTTCTTCGAGTGCGAGACGTGGGCGGACGTGTTCCTCGCGTTCTCGTGCCGGCGCGGGTACGACTGGGCCGGGGCGTATCGCTCGTCCGAGTACCACCTCACGTACTGCGCGGAGTCGCCTGGCGCGACGACGCTTCCTTCACCGCGGTCTTCGAGCGAGGACTTTGGTCCCGGAGAGTCCCGGGATTCTGACGCTGCGTCGACCATCACCGCGACCGGCGCCGCCCCGACTGCGACCCTGACTGCGACCCCGACTGCGACTCCGGCGCCCTCCGCCGCAGCTCCCGACTCCTCCGCCGCCGCGCCGGCCAAGGCTGCCGTCGCCCCGTCCTCCTGCTACTCCTCGCCCCGCGCCTCCCAGAGCTGGGGCTCACAGCTCCGCACCCTCATCCGCCGCTATCTCGCGGTGATCTCCGCCGACCGCGGCCACCTGATGCTCCTCGCCGCCCTCCCGATGATCATGGGCGTCCTGAGCCTGGCCATCCCGGCCTCCTCCGGCCTGGCCGCGGCCTCCGGCGGCGACAAGAACACCGACGCCCCGACCGTGCTCCTGGTCCTGGCCGTCGGCGCCTGCCTGACCGGCGCCGCCAACGCGGTCCGCGAGCTGATCAAGGAACGCGGCGTCTACGACCGAGAACGTGCCGCAGGGCTATCGCGCTCGGCGTACGTGATGTCCAAAGCGATCGTTCTGGGCGTGATCACCGCGACCCAGACCATCGTCCTGTCGGCGGTCTGCCTGCTGCCCCGCCGCCTGCCGGCCCACGGCCTGCTCATCTCCGGCACCGCGGTCCCCGAACTGATGCTGGCGGCCGTCCTGCTCGGCGTCACCTCGATGCTCCTCGGCTTGGTCGTCTCCGCGGTCGTCCGCACCACCGAGAAGACCATGCCCCTCCTGGTCCTGATCACGATCGTCGAAGTCGTCTTCTGCGGCTCCCTGTTCCCCCTCTTCCACAGCCCGGCCCTGGAACAACTGGCCTGGCTGTCCCCCTCCCGCTGGGCGGTCGCCGCCGAGGCCGCGACCATCAACCTGCCGACCATCATGGGCCCGCCCCAAGGCCGCACCACCACCGACCCGCTCTGGCAGCACTCCGTCCTGCAATGGAGCGCGGACATCGGGATGCTCGTCGTCCTCGGTGCGGCCTGCCTCGCCCTGGTGCTGCGGCTGCTGCGGCGGCACGAGTCCTCGCTGCTGCGCGGCTGCTGACCGGCGCTCCTGGCCTGCGCCCTTGCCTGCGCTCCTGACCTGCGGTTTCTGGCCCATGGCGGCGTTCGCTCGCCGATCATGGGATATTGACGGGCAGCGATCACATCCCTGACCCGGAGGCGACAGTGGCCGAACCGAAGGCACCGATTTCGGACCTGCCGCCAGCTCCCGGTCTGGCAGTGCGTTCGGACCGGTCGTGGAGCCCGAACCTCACCCTCCACTGCGCCGCCTGCGACACCCACCACCCCCTGCCTTCCCTCGCCTGGCGCTGCGCCAAGTGCCACGGCATCCTCCACCTGGCCGGCTTCACCCCCGCGTTCCCGACCGCGGCCGACCTGGCCCGCCGCCCGGCCACCCTCTGGCGCTACGCCGAAGCCCTCCCGCTCGCCGAGCCCGCCGCCATCACCCTCGGCGAGGGCATGACGCCGCTGGTCACCGCGCCCGGCCGACCGGACGTGCGGCTCAAGGTCGACTACCTGATGCCCACCGGCTCGTTCAAGGACCGCGGCGCCGTTCTCCTCGCCTCGCTCGCGAGCGGTCTGGCCGTCGATCGCATGGTCGCCGACAGCAGCGGCAACGCCGGCACGGCCGTCGCCGCGTACGCCGCCCGGGCCGGCATCGCCTGCGAGGTCTACGTCCCGGCCACGACGTCACCCGGCAAGGTCGCGCAACTCCGGGCCTACGGCGCCACCGTCCACCAGGTCCCCGGTTCCCGCGAGGACACCGCCGACGCAGCCGCCGAGGCCGCCGACACCCCCGGCACCCTCTACGCCAGCCACGTCCACAACCCCTTCTTCTTCCACGGCACCAAGACCTACGTCTTCGAGCTCTGGGAACAACTCGGCGGACGCCTCCCGGAGACCCTGGTCCTCCCGCTCGGCAACGGCACGCTCGTCCTCGGCGCCTACCTCGGCGCGCGCGAATTGCTCGCCGCCGGCCTGATCGACCACTTGCCGCGCATCGTCGCCGTCCAGGCCGCCCCCTGCGCACCCCTGGCCGCCGCCTTCCGGAACGGCCAGAACGAGCCCGCGACGATCACGCCCGAACCCACCGTCGCCGAAGGCATCGCCATCGCCCGCCCGGCTCGCGGCGCGCAGATCCTCGAAGCGGTACGCAGTACCGGCGGCACCATCACTACGGTTACCGACGACCAGGTCAGCTCAGCCCACGCCACCTTGGCCCGCGCCGGCCTTTACGTGGAGCCGACCGGCGCCGCGTGCTGGGCCGCGATCAGCGCCGGCCTCACCGCCGACGATGCCGACGGTCGCGACAACAAGCACGACCTACCTCTAGCGGTAGCGCCCCTGTGCGGCAGCGGCCTGAAATCCAAGCCACCGGCTGACCCACGTACATAAGTGCTTTGATTGCCCTGCCCTGCTTTGCCTTACCTTACCTCGCCTCGCCTCGCCTTGCCTCGCCTCGCCTCGCCTCGCCTCGCTTTACCTCGACTTGCTTCGCCTCAGCCTCGGATCGCGTCGACCAGGCTGATAGCCGCCAGCACTCCCATAATCGCCGCCGCGATCCGCGTGATCACCGTGATCGGCACCACCTTCAGCAGCCCGCGCCCGCCGACGATCGCCAGTCCGGCCACCGCCCACAGTCCGAGCGTGGCTCCGATGCCGACCGAGATCGGGTCGTGGTACTTGGCGGCGAGGTTGGCGGTGACGATCTGCGTCAGGTCCCCGAACTCGGCGACCAGGATCACGCCGAAGCTCATGCCGGCGACCCGCCGGAACGTCGCGGGCTTGTCCCCGCGCAGCTCCAGGTGCTCCTCTTCTTCCTCCTCCCCATGGCGTCCCCGCAACAGCAGGATGGCGCCCATCAGGAACAACGCGCCGACCACGGCGTGCAGCACCCGTCCGGGCAGCAGCGTCAGCAGGCTCCCGGCGGCGATGGCGAGCACGACGTGCACCAGGAACGCCGCGGCCGTGCCGACGAAAACCTGCGAAGGGCGATAGCGGGTCCCGAGCACCAGGGAGGCAAGAGCGGTCTTGTCCGGCAACTCGGCCAGGAAGACGATCCCGAACACGGTCAGGATGATGATCAAATCCACGCGAGGTGAGTCCTTCAAGTCGGGCCGCATCCGAGGCCCGATTTCGGGGAGGCTTCGGCGCGGCAGCTGTCGCTGCGGGCCGAAGGTCTTGCTCAACACCCTCGCGGGCATCCCGGGGGCCGGGCCCAGGCGGGCCAGTATGTCGACGTCCCGGCGTTGGAGCTACTCCCCTTCGCGGTGACCCCAGGATACCAGGATCACCCGCAGTCCCCGGCGCTGGCCGCCTGCTCCACCCACCCGGCCAGATCGATGATGTCCCGCGCGACGTCCACCGCCGCCCGCCCATCGGTCTTGACCCGCTGAACCCCCGCCGGCGCGACAGCCTCCAGATACGCGGCCATCGTGCCGCTCCGCAGAACGTGCGCCTCCAACTGACTCCCGACCTCGCGCCGCCCGAGCCGCCGCCGCGCCGTGTCATCATCCGCAGTCAGGAGCACGGACGTGATGCGCGCCCCTCCACCCACCGCGCGGTCGATGAGGTCGGGCTCAAGGACGGACACGGTGTTCGTATATATGAGCCTCCGGCACCCCAACGCGGCGTAGTTACGCCACATCGCCGCCAGATTCGCCTCGGTGATCGCACTCCGATCCGGATCACCCGCCGGCGCCGGAAAGATCTGGTCCAGGTTGTCCCCCTCAACCAGCGCATGCCCCACGCCAGCGACCCTGAGCTGGGCCGACACCTCCCACCCCGCAGTCGTCTTGCCGACCCCGGAGCGTCCGCCGATCAAGAGGACATCCGGCCCACCGCCCAGCCCCGCACCCAACCCCACAACCAACCACTCCTCGCCAAGTCCCCAAAGACCCCACCACCCGCCCCACCAGCACCATCAGAACACAAGCCACCCCAGACTTGCGCTCCGCAAGTTAGCGATATATCGTTAACGTATCGACAGCAACCAAAGACTGTCGCACACAAGCCAAAGACAGATCGGAGACGATCGTCACCCCCGAAAGAGGACACCATGAACACCCCCACCAGAACCCCCAACCCCGGCTCCCCGAACGAGCCCACCCCCCGCCGCCACCCCCGCGCCCCGCGCGCCCTCACCGCGGCCCCCCGCCCGGAGTTCGCCCCGCGCGACTCCCACATGGAGTGCGGCCCGGAGCGCCGTGGCCACTTCGGCCCGCGCGACTTCGGCGAGCGCGGCCCCCGTGAGCGCGGCTCCAGCGAGCGCGATTCCGGCCGCCGCGGCTCCGACCGACGTGGCCGTGACCGCCGCGACTCCCGCGACCGCAACTTCGACCGCCGCGGGTTCGACCCGCGCGAGTTCGGCTCCGCCCGCCGCGGCCCCAGCCCCGAAGCCTTCGCCCGCCCCGACTTCGCCGACCCCGACTTCGCCCCCGGCCACCGCTCCCGCGGTCACTTCGGCCCTTCTCGTCGCTCTCGCGGCGACTCCGCCGACCGCGACTTCGGCCCTGGCCGCCGCTCCCGCAGTGAGTTCGGCTCTCTTCGCCGCACCGGCGGTGACTTCGGCCCGTCCCGCCGCTCCCGCAGCGATTTCGCCGGCCCCGACTTCGGCCCCGGCCACCGCTCCCGCGGTGAGTACGGTTCTCCCCGCCGCACCCGCGATGACTTCGGCCCGTCCCGCCGCTTCCGCAGCGACTTCACCGGTCCCGACTTCGCCGACCGCGACTCCACCCCCCGCGGCACCCGCCGCCCCGACCTCGACCCCCGCACCACCCCCGACCCCAGCGCCCACTGCCACCACCACCACCACGCCGAGCACCGCGCCCCCCACCACGAGGAGCGCCACGCCGCCCGCCGTGACCAGCGCCGCGCCGAAGCCCGCGCGTACCGCGAGGAGCGCCGGTCCACCCACCGCGACCAGCACCACGCCGAGTCCCACGCCCAGCACCGCGCCGCCCGCCACGAAGCACGCCGAGCCGCCCGCGACTCCCGCGACCTCACCCCCGAGCAGCGCACCCGCCGCACCAACCTCCGCGCCACCCAAGAAGCGCTGAACGGCGCCGACCGCGCCCTCCGCAAACTCACCAACGCCTACCAGTCGGCCGTGAACACCCCCGACCCCACCCACCGCGACCAGGCCCGAGCGATCCTCGCCGCCGCCCGCCGCGACCTGCACACCATCCTCACCCCCGAAGCCTGACCACCCACCGGCCCCGCCACCAAGCGGGGCCGCACACCACCCGGAAACGTCAAGCTGGAACCCACCCCCGACCCGCTAAGATGAGCCCGCGTCGCCGCCAGGCCCTCGTAGCTCAGTGGATAGAGCACCGGACTTCTAATCCGATGGTCGCAGGTTCGAATCCTGCCGGGGGCACAGATCGAGTCGTTTCGACTATGTCGTTGACCTGGTGTTTTGTAGATTCGCTACTCGACTGGTCTGGACATCTTGACGGACCGTCAGGTGAATGGTCCAGGGATGGTCCAGGGTGGGCTCAAAGTGGGCTCGGAAGCGCCGTCGTCGGGTATTGATCAGGCCGCTCACCTGGGCCTCGATCAGCCGATGGATCGGCGAAGATGCCGTGGAACACGAAAACCGGCCGCAGGGACGATACGTCCCTGCGGCCGGTTTCTCGTTCGTGCCCGTCGGCGTTTAAGTCATGTGGCGGTGTTGATGGCTTGGGCGATGGCGTTGGCGGCGGCGTGCTTCAACTCGTCGAAGACGCTGGTGTAGGTGTCGCGGGTGATCGTTGTGGTGGAGTGCCCGAGCATCTCGGAGACTACTTTGACGTCGATGCCAGCCGCGAGTGCCAGGGTCGCGGCGCCGTGTCGGAGGTCGTGAAGTCGGATCGGTGGCAGGTCGGCTTCGGTGATCAGTAGCCGGAACTGGTCGCTCACCCATGACGGCGTGAGTTCGCCGCCGTCGGCGGTGGTGAAGACGAGCCCGGTGTCCTTCCAGCCTGTCCCAGCGGCAAGCCGTAGTTCGGCTTGGTGCCGGCGCCAGGCCTTGATCGCGGCGACGGTGGTGTCGTCCAAGGCGACGTCCCGCTCGCCTGCATCGGATTTCGGAGTGCTGGTGTGGATTACGCCGTCGACCTCGGTGACCTGCTGCACCACGCTCATGGTCTTTGCAGACGAGTCGAGGTCGATCCAGCGCTGGCCGAGGGCCTCGCCCCGCCGCAGTCCGGTGAAGGCGATCAGGTGGAATAGGGCGTAGAGCTCGTGACCTTTTGCCCGGTGCAGGAACGCTGCGGTTTGGCTTCGGGTCCACACCATTACCGGTGACGGTATCTGCCCGTTCTCGCGCCATCGTGTTTCCCGGACCGGTGTCCAGACCAGGGCTTTCGGTCGCTTCCCTGGCTCCAGGTCGGCCAGGGCGGCGACGTTCACGGTGATCAGCTGCTGGGTGCAGGCGGCGGACAGTCCCGAGCGTAGTGTCGCGCGGATCCGTTGCCGGGTTGCGGCGTTTGCTGGTCTTCGGAACGGCGGCATGGATGCCAGCTTTGTCTTCAACTCCCGTACCACCGCCCGATCGCCTCGTTTCCGGGCGGCCTTGATCTGGTTCTCGACTTCGCGGCGGGCGGTGTTCGCGGCTGGGATCGCTTCGGCCTCGCTAGCGATCGCGGTGAACATGGCATGCACGTGCGCGACTCGAAGCCGGTCCAACGGGATGTCTCCGAGGTGGGGGATGAGGTAGTTGTCGATGTGGGTCTGGTAGCTGACCACGGTGCCGCGCGACAGGCTGTTCTTGGCGCCGATCCACTCGGTCAGCCACTCCCCGACGGTGAGCTTGTTCATCACCGGCTGACCGAGCCGTGCGGCCTTGCGGATCTCCTCCACCTCCGGAAGCGGCATCTTCGCCTTCAACGCCACCCGGATCCGCTCCACGATGTCTGCCCGCAGCTTGTCGGCGGCGCCGGGCACGTCGTCCAGCTCGTCGGCGACGGCGACCAGCGCTCGGATCCGTTCCACGGCTTCCTGGGCCTTGTCGAAGGTGGCGATACCGCCCTGGGTCAGATGCGCGCGCGGCGCATCCGGTGCGGTGGCCACTTCCATCTGGAAGTGCCAGCTGCCGTGGTTGGAGTTCCAGCGCCCATTCGTCCGCCGCAGCTGGGGGCAGCCTGAGCCCAGCCGACGCATCCGCGGCTTCCCATCGGCTCCGAGCACCGGGTGCCCGTCGGGGTCGGTGACCGGGCCACGGCAGCCGCACTTCTTGAAGATCGGATTGTTGGCCATGCAGGCCCCCCTTGTCAGTAGCGAATGAGTTAGGCGTGGTCTGGCCTGCGCGGGACGTGCAGGCCGAGAAGTGAATCGTTAGCAGTTGACGTCAAGGCATCGGATCGCCCGCGGGCGAAATCCGATGGATCATTCGGTGCGGCATCCATGGACGCTCTGCATGGGCCCATCCGTCAAGTACTTGATGCAGAGTTGAAATCGACGTTACTGCGAGCGATTTCGCTGATGCTGGGCGCGATTGTGGGCTGTTCGGAGCAATCGGCCACCGGGGCAGGGTGAGGTTCGGGTCCCAGACGACAGTTGCGGGGTCTGGCCGGGGATCGCTGTTCTGGCGCGGCGATCGCCGCGCCGACATTCGCTCGGGAAAGGTCGGTGATCCTCGCCATGTCTTCGGTATCGCAGGGTTCTGTATTCAAACGGTGTGGCTGTCGCATACCGGGCTCGTCGACGAAGTGGGGCTTGCGGTGTCCGCGGCTTGGTGAGCGGGGGCACGGTTCCTGGTACGTGGCGGTGGAGCTGCCTGCTGGCGCCGCGGGCCGGCGTCGGGTGCGCCGTGGTGGGTTCGCCTCCAAGGCGGCAGCTTGTGAGGCGTTGGAGGAACTGCTCGGCCCTGCCTCTGCGGCATCGGCCGGTGTCCTGGTGCGGGAGTGGCTCAACACCTGGCTGGACACACGAATCACCGTGCGGCCCTCGACGCTGCGTTCCTACCAGGCGATCTGCACCAACCACCTGATCCCGTATCTGGGTGCGGTTCCGCTGGCTGCGCTGAGCCCGAGACAGGTGGAGACGATGCTAGCCGGGGTGAGGCGGCATTCTGCGGTGTGGGGCCGTCCGGTCACCGATGCCACCGTGCAGCGGATCCACGCGACGCTACGCACCGCGCTAAACGCCGCGTTGAGGGAGCAGCTGATCGACGCGAACCCGGCGAAAGCGATGCGGCTGCCGAGGATCCGCCGTCCGCTGGCGGTGGTGTGGACACCGGATCGGATCGCGGTGTGGCAGGCCACGGGGGAGCGGCCGACGGTGGCGGTGTGGACGGCGGGGCAGACCGCCGCGTTCCTGGCCGGGATCCGGGAGCATCGGCTGTATGCGGTGTTCCATCTGATCGCATTGCGCGGGCTGCGTCGCGGTGAGGCTGCTGGGTTGCGGTGGTGCGACCTGGACTTGGACTCGGCCACCATGTTCGTGACGCATCAGGTGCAGAACGTCGGCGGCCGGGTGGTGCAGTGTCCCACCAAGACCCCGACGTCTCGGCGGGTGGTGGCGCTGGACCGCACCACCGTGGCGGTGCTACGTCGGCATCGAGTGCGGCAGCAGGCCGAGTATCAGCAGCTCGGAGTGGAGCCGTCAGGGTACGTGTTCACCACCACGACCGGCACGCCGCTGACACCGGACCGGCTCACCAGGGTCTTCCTGAAGCTTCTCGACGCGTCCGGTCTGCCACCGGTGCGGCTCCACGACCTCCGACACGGCGCGGCGTCGCTGGCGCTACAGGCCGGAGCGGATCTGAAGGTGGTACAAGACCAGCTCGGCCACTCCTCCATCGTCACCACCGCCGACACCTATGTCAGCGTCCTGCCGGAGGTGGCACGCAAAGCCGCCGAAGACACCGCTGCGCTCGTCCTCAAGGCCGGGCGCCTGGTACCCGGCACCCGACGGATCCGCCGCCCCGACAAACCTGACCACCGGGCGCATCGCGGCAACGTCAACACTGGTAGGCGAACTCGGGGGCAACGAACCTCGATGGATGCCCCACAGGGCCGGCCGATCAAACATCGCGATGAGGGTCCGGAGTCGACGATGGCCGCTGTATAGCAGGAATCTGATACAGGAACCTCGCTATTTGAGACAACTGGTCTCGGGTGGCGCGCTGGCGCACCTCGGCCCCACCCGGGACCCACCGGCCATCAGGAGAGTAGTGCGATTAGTGCGAAACGCCCAGTTCGGGCGTGGAGGCTCCGGGGGAGACTTGGACTCGAGACCCGCGGATTAAGAGTCCGCAGCCCCGCCATTCGAGGTACAAGGCGTGATCCACAACATGCACGATGCGTGAAATTCCGCATCGTAATGGGGGAGGGGTTCGTGGTCGCGCCGGGGTTGCGGGAAGGATTCGGCTGTTCGAGGTAACCGCGACGAATCTTGCAGCGGCCCAGGTCGGCACCGGTGTTTCCTGTGGCTTGCCGGATCAGCGCCTCGACCACCCTGGGCCATCTCCCTGGACCATCCTGGACCATCGAGATCACGCCGACTTCGACCGCCGGACTCAACGCGATTGTGGTCCAGGGAAGGTCCAGGGAGAGTTTCTGGCCCTGGTTGGCATCTGGCAGCACGAGTTGGCATCGGGTTCTTGTTTCTCGTGGTGCTTCCACTACCTGCTCGACGCACGCATGTCACATGGCCACCAGAAGGATCGTCGAATGGAATGTGGGCCGACCTCAGCGGCTACCCGGTGTACGGGCCCTGGATGCCAAAACCTCGCACCAAGAATTGCCGACCAGCTTCTTGATAGAAATTTGCGGTCGGAGAGCTATGGTTGTGCACGGTAATTGGAGCAACGGTGCCGCGATGCATGGACGCGCGAGGCATCGGCGGTCCAACTGGCCCGAGCCGCCCACCCAGAGGGTGCCTCAGCCCACGGCAATGAACGTCCGAGGCCAGGGTGCTATCCGGGAAGGTCACGAGTGCTTCACATGTATCAAGCCACTGACCCCACGGCCAAGCTCGGTGAGCCTTCACTACTTGACAGCATGTCACGACCAGAAGCTGACCTGCTGTAACGCGGGGAGAGCATGGTCAGAAGTCGGAGCGGGTCAGCTATGACAGGCCAGGCCGCTGCCGGACTCGCGAGCACCGAGGCTGTCTGCCCGATCGGCTGTGAGACCGAGTGCATACTCGACTATGTACGCGGTTGCCGGAACCGTGCTGCAGAGCACCGGTCATGAGGGCCCCTAAGAGGTGGGTCGACACCATTGCGGCTTTACAGTGTTTCCTTGCCTTGAACGGTGCGGCGCGCTGACGATCGCGGTGCTCATTCGGTGGCTTGCTCCGGCTGGGCGAAAATATTGCTGAGCAGTGCCTCGCGTTCCGTCGGTCCGCATATCCGGCGCAATCCTCGCCCATCAAGGACCGCGGTATCAGGTATTTCGCAGGCCCAGGATTATGCGTAGTTTACGATCTAAGCACCGCAGTTCAATAGCAGCAGGAGGATCGCGGTGTCGAATCGGGGTAGACCGATGTCTCGGTTCCGAGCATGGCGAACAGCCCGTGGATGGAGCCTACGCGCCTGGTGTCGCTTGATTGTATGCCGCGGCATAGCTCAGTGCGGAATTTACCAGATATGGGTACGGTATGGCGAAGTAGCGCGACTTCCGTAAGAAGCGCCGGACGGAATCTGACGGCGAGAGCGCACCCGTACGCAGGATCGTGACAGACCTTGCGGCGCCATTCGAGGGGCGTACTGGGTCATGAAGCTCCGTAGCTTATCGCAGAAGAGGGATGGCTCGTCGAGGAATGGCAAATTCCCACTATTTGGAATTACGATGAGCTCTGTTCCTCGAGCTGGATCGATAATCTGCGCTTCGCTTCCGAAGGGCAATGCGGAAGTGTTGGCGCCACGAACGAAGAGCGTCGGTACTTTGATGGTGGACCAGTCTTGTCGGCCACGAACGCGTGCCTCTGCCAGGAGGGACTGAAGAGCCCTGGGATCGCACGCCAGCGCGTCACTCTCCAGTTCAGCGAGCATTTTGGAGTCCAGATTTCTCGCAGTCCTTAGGGTGCGAATCAGTTTCCTGGTGATTTCGACGGCCTCTGATCTCGTTGCCTGCGCATCTCCTGTTCCGGGTGTGAAATCTTCTTGCCGGCCGTTAGCCCGGGCGCTTCCTCCCGCAATATGGGCACTCTCTTCCATCGAGATGACCGCCGAAACTTGGTCGGTGCCGAAGAGTTGGAGAAACGTGTAAGCCACATCCGATCCGAGCTCCCACCCGACCAACACCGCGTTCCGAAGAGACAAGGTGTCGATCACCGCCCGGACGGCGTCGGCCGCCGCTGCCAGAGATGCCAGCTCCGCGTCCTGCCTATATTCTCCATGGCCCGGCAAATCGACCGTTACGACGCGGTGGTCGCGTGCGAGGTTGGCTGCGACGATCGAAAAGAGCCGACTCGTCGTGGCGAGGCCTGGAACGAACACCAGGGAACGCTCACCTTGAACTGATCCAGCGTATGGCACTCTGGCACCTCTTATTCTGAAAGGTTTTGTATCGATACGGCTGCCTTTGATCGCCCCAGCTAGCCTCGGTCGTTTTAGAACCATCGGCGGCGATCCGTCATGGGGCGATCGCCATCCACACAAGCAGGATGCATTGCTCGGCTACTCGTTCCCTACTGCTTACACCAAGACAGCAGTAGGCAGATGGGGCGCTGTTACACAGGGCCCTGTGTTCAAAACCGCCAACCAAGCGCAAGGCCGGACTCTGGAGCGCTCCAGGGCTGTGGCGAGCTTGAACCATGGGAGAGCGAGGTATTTCGTCTGGCGTCGCGGCCAGTCGTAGTGGGCTAGGGCTCCAGGTGCGGCGGCGAGGGCACAGAGCGTCCAGCGGTAACCGGCGATCGCCAACCGGTCGTCTCTTGACCTGGCGAGGCATTCTCGCCGGAGACACGGGTCACGGCCCGCACCAGCGTGGGGACTTCAGCGCCTGTGTGTCAGCGGAGTGTTAGTGGCCGTCGTCGACCTTGGCCAGGACTCGGGCGCCGAGCAGCGGATCGCGCAGACGCGCCGTCCGACGGCGCAAAGGCTGGCTACCAGCAGGACGCGAGCGGTCTCGATGGGCACCAGGACCGGCACATCGAGGCTATCGCCGTGCTCCGTTGGCAGGCGAGCAGGCTGGTCAAGCTGGCGCGGCCCTCGCTGAGCAGGGTTTGGCCAGCCCAAGACCTCGCTCACCAAGGCTGGGCGAACGGGGTCATGTGCCTCCTGATAGCAAGGGCCGCGGCCTTGCGAAGAGATTAACCCATAGCAGAACCACCAACGTCATCGAATCGATCAACTTTCGGCTCCGAAGCATGTCCGGCGACTGCGCGACCGACGACGCCGCAGTCACGCCGCTTGACGGCCGCCATATCGAAAGCGACGACACCATTACCGCCGGCCGCCTACCTGACACCGAACCGCGGGCTGGATTCACGCCCCCACACCACGTCGCGATCGCCTTCCCCTCCCTGTCTGGCATCGGGCCCGAGGCGTATTGCGGCGGCACTCCCATGGGTCAAGTCGCCGTTGAAAACCCTGACGGCCCGACCGGCAAGAAGCACCCGGTTCCCCACTACTTCGGTTTCGACCAGGCCGCCTCTGGCTGAAACCTGCAGCCCTTTTAGCGCTCCGGCACCCAGTCGCCGACTCCAGAACGGTGCAAGAGCGGTGTGGGCGCTGCCGGTGACCGGGTCTTCCGGGATGCCGATTCTTGGTGCGAAGAAGCGGGAGACGAAGTCATAGCCACAGTTCGGCTGGTCCGCGCGGGCCGTGGCGATCAAGGCCCGCTCGGGTAGGGCCATGATCATGGCCGGGTCGGGGGTGAGCCCCCGTACTGAAGCCTCATCGGGTAGCTCCGCGAGAAGATGCGACAGCTTGTCGACCTTGTAGACGCCGGTCGGATTGATTCCCAGCGCTGACGTCAAAGTCGCGTGGCTATCGGTGGGGGTAGGTGTGTTGAGTGGGAAGTCCAAACGTATCAAGCCATCCGGTTGCGCCTCCGCTGAGAGTAGACCGCTGCGTGTATTGAACACTATCAAGCCTACGGCGTAGCCGTCGGACGCCAATACGTGGGTGGCCGCCAGAGTTGCATGCCCGCATAGTAGAGACTCCGTTGCGGGCGTGAACCAGCGCAGCTCCCACTCGCTCTCAGGCCGTGCTGGAGAAGGCTTGAGGAACGCGGTCTCGGACAAATTCATCTCCGCGGCGACGGCCTGCAGCCAGTGCTTCGGTGGCCAGGTGCCTTCTGGCAGGACGCAGACCGCAGCAGGGTTGCCTGTGAACGGCCGGTCGGTGAAGGCATCAACGATGCTGATCTTCATGTTCGCCGCCAGGGTCGGGGAGTGAAAACGGGGGCATCGAGGATCGATCGCGGCTTGTCAGTCGCCGATGCGATGCGGCACCGGGGTACGCGGAACTGCGGCGGCTGTCCGGGCCGCTTCTCATGCGTAACAAAGGCTTCAGCCAGGCGTGTGCGATACCTCTGCCCCGGCGTCGCCTCTGGTCATCGGCAACGTACACCTGGGCGGTAGCCTGCGCCAGAGTCTTCACAGTGAAGACTTTTCGGGCTTCCTTAGAGACTGTACTGTAGTGTGTTGGCTGCCGTCTGAAGTGTCTACAGTGGGGATTGCAGAACCATGAAGATGTCTTGCGCGGATCAGCTTCCTTCCTCAGCTCCGCTCTCGGCCGGGCAGGGCCGCCTGTGGTTCCTGCAACAACTTGATCCCGACAGTCCCGCATACAACATCGCGCACATCGTCTGGCTTCACGGCGTGCTGGATGCCACACTGCTCCAACAGTCGGTCGATTCGGTGGTGAGTCGGCACGCCGCTTTGCGGACGGTCTTCCAGTCGATCGATGGCGAACCCCGGCGTGTGCAGGGGAAGGCTCCGGCTGTCGCGTTCGTCGATGTCGGGGCCCGGCTTGAGGCCGATAAGCGTGCTGAAGTGCGAAAGCTGGCTCGAGCCGCTGCTCAAAAGGCCTTCGACCTCGCAGGTGAGCCGCCGTGCCGGTTTGTGCTGGCCCGCCTAGACGAAACGCATCACGCTTTGATCTTCGTCGTGCATCACATAGCGTGCGACCCCCCGTCGATCAGGCTGGTCCTGGACGCGATCGCGGCAGACTATGACGCCGCGGTGGCAGGGGAGGATCTGCAGGTCTTTGATCCGGGCGCGCGTGAAGGGTTCCAGGAAGCTGTCGATCTCGAAGCGGGAACTTCCAACGCAGAGTCTCTGGATTACTGGGTCCACAAGCTTCGTGGCGTGCCGGAACCGGAGCAGTTGCCCATCGGGTGGGGGGCTTCCGGAGAAGTCGGCCGATCTGCGGCTGGTTCCAACACGCCGTTCGATTTCGGTTCCGAATGGTCGGGCGCGGTGACCGAACTCGCGCAGGCGGAGCGGGCTACTGCCTACGTGATCGCGGTCGCTGCGTTCAAGGTGCTGTTGAGCCGCTACACGGGCCGCAAAGATGTCGTCGTTGGGACCTTCTTCAGCACGCGTGACCGGCCGGAGCTGTCCGACGCGGTCGGCTTCTTCGTGGAGACGATCGTTCTGCGAACTGATCTGGCTGCGTGCCGGACGTTTCGCGATGTGGTACGCGCTGTTCGTACCAGCTTCGTCGAGGCCTACGAACACCGCGACGTGCCTTTCGACAAGCTCGTCGAAGAGCTGAAGCCGCGGCGTGTACCCGGGACTACGCCCTTTTTCAGCATTGCTTTCACCATGGGCGGCAAGAGCCCTGTGCCGCCGGCTGTAGCGGGAATCGTGGTGGAAGTGGAGGAGATCGAGAACGGTGCGTCGCCCTTCGACCTCGACTTGTTCGTCGATGTCGAGGAGTCGGTGCACGGTTCGGTCACGTTCAGCGATCGATACGACGAGCAGGCGATCCGTCGGATGATCGCGCACTACGGCACCTTGCTGTCCGCCGCTGTTTCGCAGCCGGACGCCGCCCTCGAGGAGCTACCCGTCGTCACTCCCGGTGAGGTGGCGTTGTTGGGGGGGTGGAATGCGACGGGGGTTGAGTTCGGTGGTGGGGTGTTGGTGCATGAGTTGGTGTCGGAGCAGGTGGCGCGGACTCCGGATCGGGTGGCGTTGCGGTTTGGTGGGGAGGGTTTGAGTTTTCGGGAGTTGGATGAGCGTTCTGCGCGGGTGGCGCGCTTGTTGGGGGATTCGGGGGTGGGTCCGGAGTCGCGGGTGGCTGTGTGTGTGGAGCGTTCGTTTGATCTTGTGGTGGCGTTGTTGGGGGTGTTGAAGGCCGGGGCGGCTTATGTGCCGTTGGATCCGGGGTATCCGGCGGAGCGGTTGGAGTACATGTTTCAGGACAGTGGGGCTTCGGTGGTGTTGACGCAGGAGTCTTTGCTGGGGCGGGTGCGGGGGTTCGGTGGTTCGGTGGTGTGTTTGGATCGGGATTGGCCGTTGATCGCGGCGTTGCCAGCTCAGGCGCCGCGGGTGCGGGTTCATCCGGACAATCTGGCGTATGTGATCTATACCAGCGGGTCGACAGGACGGCCCAAGGGCTCGATGAACACCCACCGCAACGTCGTCAACTTCCTGAATCACATGCAGCGCCTGTATGACCTCGATGGTCATGACACTGTCCTGCAGCGGACGCCGACCAGCTTCGACGTGTCAGTGTGGGAGTTGTTCTGGCCTTTGTCGGTGGGGGCCCGACTGGTGCTCGCCCGGCCACGCGGTGATCAGGACCCCGAATACCTTTCGAGCCTGATCGATGCCGAGGGTGTCACAGTAGCCCACTTCGTGCCATCGGCGTTCGGTCCGTTCCTCGACAGCCGCACGCCCGCCAGTTCCGGTTCTCTGAGAAAGGTGATGTGCAGCGGCGAGGCCTTGTCGCCGCAGCTTCGTGACCGCGCGCTCGGAGAACTGACCGCGATCGACCTTCACGACCTTTACGGCCCGACGGAGGCCGCAGTGGACGTGACGGCCTGGCAGTGCACGATGGAAGACGGGTCCTCGGCACCCATCGGCCGGCCGTTCGCGAACACCACTGTGCACGTCCTCGACGCGGACATGCTCCCGACGGGCGTTGGCATCCCCGGCGAGCTGTACATCGGCGGCGTCCAGGTGAGTCGTGGCTATTTGAACCGGGCGGGGCTGACAGCCGAGCGCTTCGTGCCGGATACCGGCGGGGCGACGGGCGCTGTGCTTTACCGGACCGGTGACCTGGCCGTGTGGCGAGAAGATGGCGTCCTGGAGTATCTGGGGCGGCTCGACCACCAGGTCAAGATTCGCGGATTCCGGATCGAGGTGGCCGAGATCGAGGCCGCGCTGGCCGAGGTCGCCGGGGTGCGGGAAGCCGCAGTCGTCGCGGTCGACGCGGGAACACAGCATGCACGACTCGCCGCCTACGTGACGCCGCTGTCACCGGGTGGCAAGCTCGATCCCGAGGTCTTGCGGACTGCTCTGGCCCGGACGCTGCCCGACTACATGGTGCCCAGTTTTTTCACCGTCATGGAGGCTTTGCCTCGCACCCCGAGTGACAAGCTCGATCGGAAGGCCTTGCCCAAGCCGCAATTCACGCGTGCAGTGGCGACGGAGTTCGTTGGGCCGAGGAGCGCGACCGAGCACCAGGTCGCCGCGATCTGGCGGCAGGTGCTCGGCGCCGCCGAAATCGGGGTCGACGACGATTTCTTTGCTCTCGGTGGGCAATCGCTCATGGCGGTGCGTGTTGTGACCGCATGCCGCAGCGGATTCGGGGTCGACCTTCCGATCCGGTCGTTCTTTGAGGACCCCACGGTTGCCGCTCTGGCCTATCGGATCGACACGCTGGTCGCCATCGGGCAGGAAAGCGATGAGATCATGCCGGTGTCCGGCGACCGGGCCCGCGGCGGCGTGCTGTCGTTTGAGCAGGTCCGCCTCTGGTTCCTTCAGCAGTTGGACCAGCACAACCCGTTCTACAACGTAAGCCACTTGGCGGAGCTGACGGGGGAGCTCGATTTCGACCGCTTCTCATCGGCCCTCGACAGCCTGGTGGAACGGCACGAGATCCTTCGCACCACGTACGCGATGGTCGACGGTTCGCCAGTCCAGCGGGTGCGACCTGCCGGCCCGATTCAACTGGGCACGGTCGATTTGCGTGGGCATCCACTGGTCGAGCGGCCCGGACGGGTCCAGGACGTCGTGCGTGAGGAAACCCGACGTCCATTCGACCTGGAGACCGGTCCGGTGGTCCGCGCCACCCTCATCCGGGCTGGTGAACGAGAACACTTGCTTCTTCTGGTGACGCCGCACATCGCCAGCGACGCGGCATCGTATGGCATCTTGCTCGACGACCTTGGAGCGCTGTACGCCGGGCGGACGCTTCCTCCGCTTTCGATCCAGTATCTCGATTACGCAGCCTGGCAGCGTGACCGCAGTGAAGGCGGCGCTTACGCGGCCGAACTCGCCTACTGGCAGAAGCATTTGGACGGGGCGCCCGCCTACCTGGAACTACCGGGTGATCGACTGCGGCCGGCCTACCCGTCGTATGAAGGCGGGCTGTACAGGTTCAGTCTTCCTAAGACGGTCCTCGACCGGTTCCACGAGCTGGCAGCACACATGCAGGCGTCGATGTTCATGACCGTGCTGGCCGCGTTCCAGATCTTCTTGGCCCGGCAGTCCGGACAGACCGACTTGGTCGTCGGCGTTCCGATGACGGTTCGTACGCGGGCTGAGCTCGACCGTCTGGTTGGTTGCTTCCTCAACTCTCTGGCCCTCCGCGTCGACCTTAGCGGTGATCCGACCTTTCGCGGAGCGGTGGCGCGGGCCCGGAAATCGTCGCTCGGCGGTTTCCAGCATCAGAGCCTCCCGTTTGAGCGCCTGGTCGAAGTCATGGATCCACCGCGCGATACCAGCAGGAACCCCGTCTTCCAGGTGATGTTCGTGTACCAGGAGGCGGGCACGGTTCGTCGTTTTGGCGGCCTGGAGATGACTGATCGGCTGGTGTACAACGATACCGCGAAACTGGATCTGACTCTGTTCGTCGACGAATCGCCGGACAGTTTGGGCTGCTCCATCGAGTACGCGAAGGACCTGTTCTCGGCCGAAACGATCTCGCTGTTCGCCGAGCGGTTCCAGACTCTCGTCGAGTCGTTGCTCGACGACATCGACACCCCGATGTCCCAGATCCAGTCCATTTCCCCCGGTGAGGTGGCGTTGTTGGGGGGGTGGAATGCGACGGGGGTTGAGTTCGGTGGTGGGGTGTTGGTGCATGAGTTGGTGTCGGAGCAGGTGGCGCGGACTCCGGATCGGGTGGCGTTGCGGTTTGGTGGGGAGGGTTTGAGTTTTCGGGAGTTGGATGAGCGTTCTGCGCGGGTGGCGCGCTTGTTGGGGGATTCGGGGGTGGGTCCGGAGTCGCGGGTGGCTGTGTGTGTGGAGCGTTCGTTTGATCTTGTGGTGGCGTTGTTGGGGGTGTTGAAGGCCGGGGCGGCTTATGTGCCGTTGGATCCGGGGTATCCGGCGGAGCGGTTGGAGTACATGTTTCAGGACAGTGGGGCTTCGGTGGTGTTGACGCAGGAGTCTTTGCTGGGGCGGGTGCGGGGGTTCGGTGGTTCGGTGGTGTGTTTGGATCGGGATTGGCCGTTGATCGCGGCGTTGCCAGCTCAGGCGCCGCGGGTGCGGGTTCATCCGGACAATCTGGCGTATGTGATCTATACCAGCGGGTCGACAGGACGGCCCAAGGGCTCGATGAACACCCACCGCAACGTCGTCAATCTCATTCGCTCTTTCCAAGAGGAACCGGGACTGTCAGCCGACGATCGACTGACCGCGATCACCACGGTGTCCTTCGACATCGCGGGACTGGAGCTGTTCCTCCCTCTGGCCGTCGGTGGCACGCTCGTGCTCGCGGCGGCTGCGGAAGTGCTTGATCCCAAGGAACTCGGGGCTCTCATGGATCGTGAGGAGTCGACTGTCCTGCAGGCCACGCCGACGGTGTGGCGCCTGCTTATCGAGTCCGGCTGGCGCGGCCGACCGGGCATGCAGGCCTGGACGGGCGGCGAGGCGCTGCCGGCGGCCGTGGCCGAAGCCCTGATTCGGCTGGGCCTGCGGGTATGGAACGTGTATGGCCCGACCGAAACGACGATTTGGTCGAGCCGTGGCGCGGTTACGGGCCGTGAGACCGGCGTGGGCACGCCGATCGCCAACACGGCGATTTATGTGCTTGATCCGTGGGGAATGCCGTCCCCAGTTGGGGTCCGGGGCGAAGTCGCCATCGCGGGGACGGGGCTGGCCCGCGGCTATCTCGGCAGGGCCGGCCTGACCGCCGACCGCTTCGTGCCCGACCCGACAGGCGCCGGCGGCGGGCGGCTCTACCGGACCGGCGACGTGGGGCGCTGGACCGCGCAGGGCCGGCTGGAACTCTTCGGACGGCGAGACGACCAGGTCAAGGTGCGTGGCATGCGGATCGAACTGGGAGAAGTGGAACACGCCCTGGGCTCGCATCCGAACGTTACGGCGGTGGCTGCGGCGGTCGTGTCCGATCGCGGGGAGAACGAGTTGGCAGCCTTCCTGGTCTTGCGAGAGCGAGAAGGCCGGGCCGGTGATCTCGCCGAGATCAGGGATTACGCGGCCCGCAGCCTGCCGGCGCAGTATCTGCCCAGTCGTCTGGCCGTTGTGGACGAACTACCTCGTACTCCCAACGGCAAGACAGACCGCAAGGCGTTGTCCGTCGGCGCCGACTTCAAGCCCTCGGCAGTGAAGACTGCGGCGCCAAGCACCGGACCATCGGAACCGTTAGAGCCGGCTGTCGCGAAGGTTTGGTGTGAGCTGCTGGGCCTGGGCTCGGTAGGAGTGCACGACAATTTCTTCGACGTCGGAGGTCACTCGTTGCTGGTGATCAGACTGCATGCCCGTCTGGCTGAGACATCGGGCTGGCCCGGGTCGGTAGTGGATCTGTTCCAGTTCCCGACTGTGGCCAGCCAAGCCCGATTCATCGCCGGGCGGGAGTCGTCCGACGCCGCCGACCCGGCGCTGGAGGCGGCGCGCGTGTCGGCGGGGCGTGACCGCCTGCGTCGCCGTCTGGACGCACGGAGGCCCGCATGACCGTATCCCGAGGCACCGAGATCGCGGTCGTCGGAATGGCGGGCGAGTTCCCAGCCGCGAGTACGGTCGACGAGCTCTGGTCGCGGTTGAAGGAAGGCGAGGAATGCCTGAGCCGGTTCAGCGAGGAGCAGCTCGTGGCTGCCGGCGGCGATCGGGTCCGAATCCGGTCGACCGGCTACGTAGCGGCCCGTGGGACGCTGGAGCACGCCGAAGACTTCGACGCCGCGTTCTTCGGAATCGCGCCGAGTGAAGCGGCTGTGATGGATCCTCAGCAGCGACGTTTCTTGCATGTGGTGTGGTCTGCGCTGGAGCATGCCGGATACAGTGTTGCCGGCGCGCAACGAGTGGGTGTGTTCGCCGGCGCGGGCACCAATACCCACGTCTCGCGGCTCGCTGTTCCGACGGATCCGGACTCTGATGAGGCCTGGCGGGTCTCGCTGTGGAACGACAACGATTTCCTGGCGACACGGGCAGCGTACAAGTTGAACTTGACGGGACCCGCCATGACGGTCCAGTCGGCGTGTTCCACTTCGCTCTTGAGCGTCATCTTGGCGGCGCAGAGTCTGCTCGCCGGTGACTGCGACCTGGCCGTCGCGGGGGGCGCGGCGGTGAAAACACCTCAAGTCAGGGGATACATCTATACCAGCGGCGGAATACTCTCGCCGGATGGACGGTGCCGGCCGTTCGACCGGCGTTCGGGCGGCACCGTGCCCGGCAACGGCGTCGCCGCGGTGGTCTTGAAACGGCTGGACGATGCGGTGGCCGATCGGGACACGATTCACGCCGTGATGCGCGGATACGGCTTCAACAACGACGGAAGCGAAAAGGTCAGCTATAGCGCGCCGAGCGCGGTGGGCCAGGCCGGAGCGGTCGGCGATGCCCACCGGACCGCGGAGTTGAAGGCTTCCGAAGTTGGCTATATCGAGGCCCACGGCACCGGCACCGCGTTGGGTGACGCGATCGAGATCGCCGCGCTTCGACAGGTATTCGCAGGCGTCGACAACCTGGTCCGGCTGGGCTCGGTGAAGGGTAATGTCGGGCATCTCGACATCGCAGCGGGTATCACAGGCTTCATTAAGACCTGCCTTATGGTTCGTGACGGGCTCTTCGTGCCGACAATGCATTTCGAGGAGGCCAATGCCGAGCTCCGATTGGACGAATCGCCTTTCGAGATCTGCCGGAAGCTCGAGAAATGGGAAACGGCCGGCTTGCGGATAGCAGGGGTGAGCAGCTTCGGGATCGGCGGCACCAATACCCACGTGGTCGTCGAAGAACCGCCCGTGCGGTCGGCACCCGACTCGGCTCATGTCCCGGAAGTCATCATGCTGTCCGGGGCCAGTGCCGAAGCGGTCGACCGCCGACGCCGCCAGCTCGCCGATCATCTCGCCGCAAGCGGCACGACCGGACTCGCGGACGTCGCCTTCACCCTGGCCCGTGGCCGCCGGCCGATGGAATATCGCAGTGCCTTCGCCGCGGGGAGCGTGGAGCAGCTTATTTCAGAACTCGGCGTGTCCGGCGGTACCCGGCGGTCGGGTGCGGAGCTTCCCGTGGTCTTCATGTTCCCGGGCGGCGGGACACTTCACGCCGGGGCCGCTACGGCTCTGATGGCGTCCGAACCGATATTCCGTCAGCGACTGGAAGAATGTGTCGCAGCCTACAGCGAACACACTCGGGCTTCGGTACGCCGATTCCTCGTGGACCAAGTGCGGGACGCCGTGCCCTTTTCCATCACGCTGCAGGCGATCTTCGCTTTCGAATACGCGCTTTCCGAGGCCTTGCTCGCCCGAGGTGTGCGGCCCGCGGCACTGATCGGTCACAGTCTGGGAGAGTATTCGGCTGCGCTGGCCGCCGGTGTCTTCGACCTGCGGACCGCGGCCGCCGCGGTCGAAGCGAGATCGCAGGTGCTGGACCGTGCGGACGGGACGATGCTCAGCGTGGCATTGCCCGCTTCCGCGGTCGCCGCGGTCTTGCCTGCGGGCTTGTCCATCGCGGCGATCAATACCGACGACTTCACTGTGGTCTCGGGGAGCCATCAGGATATCGACGCATTCGAGCGGAAGCTCCAGGTGCAGCAGGTGGAAGTGCGCAGGGTGCCCATCGCGGCGGCGGCGCACTCGGCATTGCTCGATCCCGGGTTGCCGGGCTTCCGGTCTCACATGGCGTCGACGTCTTTCCACCGCCCGAAGACGCCTCTGATCTCCAACCTGACCGGTGACTGGGCCGACGCCGCGCAGTTCACCGATCCCGACTATTGGGTTCGCCAACTGCGTGAGCCGGTGAATTTTGCTGCGGGTATCAGGACGGCCCTGAGCTTGGAGCCGACCCCGATCCTGGTCGAAGTGGGCCCGGGCCACGATCTCAGTTCGCTGGTGTCCCGTGCGAAAGGCTCGCGGGAAGGGGTGGTGACGGTCTGTCCGCCGGACCGCGACGACTCACGCCTCGTCGCGTTGGCGGTGGCGCGTGTCTGGGAATACGGCGCGACGATCCATGGGATCGAAGACCGAACCACACCGCGCGGCCGGGTACCGTTGCCAACCTATCCCTTCGCCAACGATCGCCAGCCTTCCGCCGGTGCCGAGCCGCCACGAGCACGGCCGCTCGACGATTGGTTCTACGCGCCGGTCTGGCGGCCGTCGGTGTCGCCTCTTTCTTTGAGCGCGGGTGCGGCCGGCCGAATCTTGCTCGCCGGACTCAGCGACCCTGGAGACTTGGCCGCCCTTCTCGGCCTCGCGGATCATGAAGTCACGGTGGCGCACCGGATGCCAGGAGGCCATTGGGTCGGCATGCCCGAGGACCCGGCCTGGCGGCCGACGACTGTGGTCTTCGGTGTCGACGACGAGCCCTGTGGCGATCCGGTCGAGGGCGAAGCCGATCGGGCCGCGGGTTTTCTGGAACTGGTCCGTCGATTTGACGGCGACAGTGCCTCACGGATCCGGTTCGTCATCGTGGGGAACGGGTTGCACGAGGTCAACGGCGGGGACTGTGTTTGCCCCGAGCGGCGACAGCTCGCCGGTTTGTGCATCAGTCTGGCCCAGGAACTCGAATGGTTCGATTGGATCATCCTGGACCCCGGCAGCGATCCTGCGAATGCAGCAGACCCGGGCACGCTGGTCGCGGAGATCTCCGCCGATTCGACCGATCGCGTGGTCGCATATCGGGGAGCACACCGATTCGTCAGGAATTTCGTGCAAGTCGGGCTCCGCTCCGAGCCGGGGCCGAGAGTGCCGGCAGCGGGCAAGACCTACCTGCTCACCGGTGGACTCGGTCGGATCGGACAGCTGCTCGTGAGCCACCTGATCGACAAGGTCGGGGCGAATGTGGTGCTGCTCTCCCGTCGACGACCCGAAGACACACCGCCGTACACGAGGGACGCGGCAGCCGTGCGCCATGTGTCCGGTGACGTCAGCCGAGTGGAGGACGTACGCAGGGCCGTCGAGGAAGCGAAGCGCAGCTTCGGACGGTTGGATGGTGTGTTCCACTTGGCTGCGGTCACCAGGGGACGCTCGGTTCCGCGTCGTGGGTCCGCGACGGATCGCGAGGACCTGCTTGAACAACTCCTGCCCAAGGTGGGCGGCGCGCGTGCCTTGGCTGAAGTGCTCGCGGGCACCGAGCTTGATTTCTGCGTGCTCTTCTCGTCGAATGCCGGTGTATTGGGAGGGTTGGGACTCGGCGCCTACGCGGCAGCGAACGCGGTCCTGGACGGATTCAGCTCCGAGGCCGGCAGGCGCACTGCGACCCGCTGGGTAACCGTGAGCTGGGACGGCTGGCCTGGAGTGGGGGCGACCAGCTTTCGCGACGGCGGCCGTTCCAGCCTGGACGCTTTCGAACTCAGTGCCGAAGAGGCGATCGAGGCGATGGGCCGGGTTTTGGCGGCCGAGGGCTTGAGCTGGATCGTGGTTTCCAGGGGATCCTTCGAAGACCGTCAGCGGTTGTGGGTCGCCGAGCGAGGACTCGCCAGGCCTGGACACGTCGACCAGGCGCGCAGCAGGGTGTCCTCCGATTCCGAAGACGAAGCAGGCCGAAATCCTGCCATTCCCGACGGCGAGCGGATCGATGACGAATCCCGCGATGGGATCGAACGCGTCCTATGCCGGTTGTGGTCCGAAGTCTTGGGGATCGAAGCGACACCGCGTACTGATTTCTTCAACCAGGGGGGTCACTCGCTTCTGGGGGTCCGCCTCCTCAGGCGCATCGAAGAAGAGACGGGGGTGGCGCTCCCGCCGTATGTCATCGCACATGCGCCGACCCCAGGCCGTCTCGCGCCGTTGGTGGCAGCTCCTGGATCCGTGGCGCTGGTGGAGCTCGCTGCCCGCTCGGGCCCTCCTCTGATCCTGATCCATCCGCAAGGTGGAGGAGTCCTAAGCTACGCGCCATTGGCCGACGCGCTGGGTGACATCAGCGTTCTGGCCTGCGACGACAACCGGCTCACCGTTCAGGACCCGTCGACTTCCAGTGTCGAGGAACTCGCCGCGCGGCATGTGCGGACCATCAAGCAGGCGGCTGTGAAGGGTCCTTACCGCATTGGTGGATGGTCATTCGGTGGCGTGGTGGCTTACGAGGTGGCCAGGCAGCTGCGGAGCGAGGGGGAACAGGTCCGGTTGCTCCTTATCGATTCGCCGGCGCCTACCGGTGATCTGTTCCCCATCTCGACTGAGGAAGACCTGATGTCGACTCTCATATGGAACTGGTTGCGGCAGGCGGGGGTCTATCCCGCCCACAGCTATTCCGAGTTCCTCAGCTTGGCGCCGGAGGAGCGCGACAAAGCTGCGCGCGACGCGGCTGCCGCGGCCGGCATGCACTCCCTGGTGCGGGCGTTGGACGACGCGCAGGGAGACGGAATACTGCGGCGCACGGTGAGTGTCGCGGCGGCACACGGAGCCGAACTCAACGCTTACCGCCCCGATTCCTCCGACATCGAGGCTCTACTGGTGCGGGCGACCAGACAGCACGACGGGCCGCTCGCTGCCGTCCGAGACCATGAGACCGACCTTGGATGGGGTTCCTTGCTGCAATCCCTTACAGTGATTTCAGCTGACGGCGATCATGCCTCGATCCTCGCGCGTCCGGAGGTTCGCACCGTGGCGCTGGCTGTTCGGCGATGGCTGTTGTGAAGTGATTGCTCAGTCAGGCGCGGCCGGTGAGTCAGCCGGTATCATCGGCCGTGCCGGCTGGGATAGAATCCTTATGCAGACTCTATGTGTAGATTCTGCGGGTGTGACTGGAGCGGACGCCGAAGGCGGGGTGGGAGCGGACGCCTGACAATTCCGGAGGACGGGATCGCAGTGACTAGATACACGGTTACCGTGACGTCTGATGACGATCGCGCGATCGAGACCACTGTGAAGGTGGATGTTTCCGCAGGTGTGCCACTCATCACGGAGCTGCACCTGAAGGCTGCGCCGGGCGGCGGGGTGACGCCTTCCGAAGCAATGGAGCTGTTACTGCGGGCTCTTCCGCAGAGTACCTTCGCTGAGACTGATACCTCTGCCGCCTCGTCGGATCAGCCGACTGGAGTGGTCAGGCCGGTAGGCGAAAGCTCCGCACCGGCTCGCGTCAGCGTTCCGGCTGCTGTTCGGCCGTCGGCCGAGCCGGGATCCGAGCGGGCTTATCGGACCATGCCGGCCGGCTTCGTGGAGGCTTTCCACGAATACCCGACCATCGGCGCGTTGGCCGACGCCTTCGGCGTTCCCCGGTATACCGCTCAGGCGTGGGTGAACACAGCACGGCGTCGTGGCCAGCTACCGAGCGCCAAAAAACGTACCCGCCGCCGGTAGGAGGCCACGACCGTCCGCAGCTTAGCCGGGTACCGCCATCGTGAGATCCCACGGCAGCCGGCGCAGCGCTGATCTGTCCGGTTGGCCGTCAGGGGTTTCTGGCAGCGCATGCAGGAACGCGAAACGGTCCGGAAGCTTCGTACCGGACTCGCGCAGATCCAGGGTCAGCTCTGTGAGGAGGGCACCACAAAGGCGTTCCCACAGTGGGTCGTTCGCATGTCTTGAGACGTCATACGCGCACAGGTCCTGCTCCAGCCGGTGGACAGTGCCCGTCGGCGGCTCGCGGTCGAAGTATGCGTCGAACAACCCGTTCGGGTTACCGGCGCTCCAACTCAGGTCGAGATGGTACCCGTTGTCGCGGGCCAGATCCCATAGGTCCTCGGGATCGATGCCGGCCACGGTGGAGCCGTTCGAATGCGTAACCACTTCTCCGACCGGGGTGCAGGGATCCGCCGCTGCTATCGCGTGCTGTAGCGCGATAAGCGAGGACAGTCTGGCATTGGGGATCTCTCGGATCGTCAGGCGTGGCCCTCGCCAGGCCGACAGTCTCTCGCCGAAGCTCTGCAACGGCAGACCGCTATCCGGCCAGTGGAGGATCTCCTCGGCGCTCAGCGGTTCAGTCGAGGCTGTTCGGCCGATCCGGAGAATGACGTCGTATCGGAACCGGCTGACTTCGTTGCGGTAACGTCCGCGCTTGAGGAGTATGCGGACTCCCGTGACGCGGGGATTGCGACGGCTGAGCATGGAAAAGTAGCCGGGACTCAGGCAGAGCTCCCGCTCTTGGTCTGCCATGCGCTGGATCTGCGCTCGGAAGCTTCCGACTTCCGTCTCCGGTCGGGTTTTCAGCAGTTCGACCGAAGTGTGGAAGAGCTCAAGGAGCGGGAGGCTTCGGACGTCGCCGATGAAGATGTGACCGCCGTCCGCGGTCGCGTTGATCGCGAGCTCCAGAGTCTTGTCGAGATACTCGACTGACGGGAAGTACTGGATCACTGAATTCATGACGACGGTGTCGTACTCGGTTTCCGCGGTGAAGCTTTGATGCGCGGGCGCGGTCCACAGCAGGAGCGGTGTCGTCGTGTCCGGAGAATGGTCCAGCGCCTGCTGAAGGTAGTCGACGGCTGTTGGCGAGATGTCCGTGCCGGAGTAGGCCGTGCAGTGCTTGAGAACACGGCGAAGTATCATGCCGGATCCACAGCCGACTTCGATGACTCTGCCGGGCCGCAGCGCGGCGATGCGCTCCTCGGTGGTGTCCAGCCACGCGGCCATGTCGGTGCGTTTCAAAGGGCTTCCTGTATAGCTGCTGAGCCATCCGGCGAGGTTCAGATCCGGATCGCCCGCCGCCAGGCTGCCTTGATACGTATGCTCGTACAGGCCACGCCATTCGGCCAGACGCTGGTCGCCCCACTCGGCGTCGCGCAGGCTCGGCTCAGGGCATACGTACGCGATGACGTCGGCCTCAGGGCCCGGCGTCTGCACCTCCTCGACAGCGCAGACACGCACCGCGCGATGTGACGCGATGGCTTGTTCCATCTCACTCATCACAGATCGATCTGCCTTCATGGTTCACCTTTCGACGCGGCGTCGCCGAGTCCCGATCAGGTCAGCCGACTGGACAGGGTGTCGCTCAGCTGTCGCAGACTCTCGGCATCGAAGACATCCATCAACGTCACCTTGACGTTGAGCACGTCCCGAATCTGGTTCACGAACTGGGTGGCCAGCAGGGAGTCCCCGCCTTGTTCGAAGAAGTCCTGCTCGGGATCGACGGAGGCGATGGCGAGTACTCGGGCGCAGATCCGGCACAAGAGCCGCACCAGCGTGGTTTCTATGTCGGGGGAGGGGGACGCGGTCGTCGATGGTGTCGCTGTCCAGAGGAGATCCCGGTCTATCTTCCCGTTGGGCGTTCTGGGCAGCTCCGGCCACCTCGTGAATACTCCCGGGACCAGGTGCAGGGGCAGCCACTCGATCAGCTGATTCCTCAGCGTGACGTGATCAATGATGCTCTCGCTCTGGTAGTGAGCTGTCAAACGTTTGACAGTGTCGAATTCGGTGACCGCCACCACCGCTTCGAGGATTCCGGGTATCCTGGTCAACGCCGCTTCGACCTCACCGAGCTCGATGCGGAAGCCGCGGACCTTGACCTGATTGTCGGACCTGCCCAGGAAGTGCAGGCGGTGATCTTCGCCAGCGGTGACGAGATCGCCTGTGCGGTACATGCGCGCACCGTGACCGCCGGGGTCAGGTACGAACCTCTCGGCCGTCAGCCGCGGATCGCCAAGGTACCCGCGCGCCACCTGGACGCCGCCGAGGTAGAGTTCGCCGGTGGCGCCGCAGGGCGCGGGTTGGAGGTCGTCGTCGAATACCGTCGCGGTCACGCCGCTGTTCGGGTGTCCGATCGACGGTGTTCCCGGGTCTTCCACCAACTCGGTGGTGTTCCAGATCGTGGCTTCGGTCGGGCCGTATCCGTTGAAGAACCGGCGCTGCTGGCGCCAGCGCTCTGCGACATGCTCGGAACAGGCTTCTCCACCGACGAAGATGGTGGTGAGGATCGGGTTGTGAGGCACGGGAGTGACCGCGAGGCTCGAAGGTGGTACGACGACTACTGTCACGTCGCGGTTTTCCAGCGTGGCCGCTAACGGCTCGCCCGGACGTAGGTGAGGCCGCGGTGCCAGGACGAGGGTTGCGCCGGCGCCGAACGCGAGAGCCATTTCGAACACGATCGGGTCGAAGCTGAACGAAGCGAACTGCAGGACGCGGTCGGACGGGCTCAGATTGAGTATCTCCCGTTGGGCGGCGATGACGTTGGAGATACCGCGGTGCGGGACCATAACGCCCTTGGGCCGACCCGTTGACCCTGATGTGTAGATGACGTAAGCCAGACTGTCCAAAGGCGGCGGCCGGAGAACCGCCTTCGCGGCGGGTAGAGAAGCCAGCTGCTCGAATGGAATGGTGCGAACGCGGCTGCGGAGCTCAGGACCGTCTCCCAGGACCACGCGGGTCCCAGAGTCCTGCACCATCATGTCCAGCCGTTCGAGCGGGTATGCCGAATCCAACGGGAGGAAGGCCGCTCCGGCCGCGAGCACCGTCAGGATCGCCGTGATCGCTTGCCGTGTCCGGTCTCCCCAAACCCCGATGATCTCCTCGGAGCCGATTCCGGCTTCCAGCAGCATGCACGCTGAGGAGACGATAGACCGGTGCAATTCGCCGTATGTCAAGACACCATCGGCATCTTCGAGCGCCGGTGCGTCCGGTGTCAGGAGGGCTTGGGCCGCGACCGTCTCAGACAAGGTCGGAATCTCCGGTCCGGGATTGCCGACAGCTTGAGATTCATGACGCGTTCGATTCAACGCTCCAACTCCATTCCGAGACCGAGAGAGCGGGAGGTGCGGAGCACGGCGTCGGCCACGGCCACATCTCCGATACCCATCCCAAAGGGGTTGACGACGACACGCTCTTCTTCACGGTTTCGGCCGGGCGCGGTTCCAGCCAGGACCGCGCCGAGTTCGGCGTCCACCCGCCGTCCGCCATCGGCCGGTTCGGCGCCGGGAGCGACGACGCTCCTGGCGCGGATCAGCCGCCCCAGTACACGAGTCGTGTCGTCGGCGACAAGTGACCAGTCGTCCACGACCAGCCGGTCGGCCCGCATGATGACCTCCGGTTGGACGTCGTCCAGGGAGACGTTGATCACGAGGGCTCCCGGCCGCAGCCAGGCGTACTCGATGTACCCCTGGTTCGTGGTCGTGACGGGGATGACGACGTCTGCGGCCCTGACCGCCTCTTCGGCAGATCGCGCAAGCTGTATCTGAGCGCCACGGCCCTTCAGCCGTTCGCGATACTCTTCCGCGAGGGCTTCCGCACGTCCGCGTTCGATGTCGAAAACATGGAAGGTCTCGAACTGCGGCATCTGCTCGGAGACCAGATCCATATGGGCTCGGGCCAAAGCTCCGGCTCCGATGATGGCGACATCGTGCGCCGACCGGGTGGACAGTTCGCGGACGGCGAGATACGAAACGGCCGCGGTCCGTGTAGCGGAGATCGGGCCGGACGCCAAAACAGCGGCCACTCGTGCTGTCTGCGCGTCGAACATGAGCGTCAGTCCGCTGGCCCGGGGAAGTCCTCGTCGCACATTGCCGAGCGAAGCATTAATGATCTTTATCCCATAGGCGAAGGGGTCCGCTGGGACGCCGCCAGGCAAGGCCAGACTGCGTGCCGGTTCGCCATCAGGCGATGTCCACCGGAGCGCGGCTTCGGCCGGGAGCAAGGTTTCACCCCGTGAATGGGCCATGAGGGCTTCGGCCACCGCCTTCACCGCATCACAGGAACGGAGTGCCACAGTGACTTCGTGTTCGGATAAATACAATATCGAAGTGCTCATATCACCTGGCCAAGGTTCGAGGAGCCGAGTCGGATCGTGAGCCGGAAGGCTCTGTCGTCCGGATCGTTGAGAACGGTGCGGAGCTCTGCGAGATGTCAAGACCCGCTTTCGCCAACCACGCTGGCTGGTAAATAGATGTGTCGTATTTGGTGCCGTCGTCCGGGCAGATACAAGCGATCTGGGTCAGCTCTCGCCGGGCGAGCAAATGCGCGGCGCCGGCTATAGCCGCCCCGCTGGAAGCACCTACTTTGATTCCAGTACGGTTCCAGAGTTCGTGGCAGCTGGTCACGGCTTCCAGATCGCTGACATAGACCAACTCGTCGTACGTCCCGGCGGCAAGGAATTCCGAAGGCCGACTCGAGCCGATGCCGTTGAGGCGGCGCGGTCCCAATGGCCCGCCGAGTGCGCTCGAGCCGATGACGTCGACGGCTACGACGACGACGTCCGGACGGTGCTCCCGGAAGTAGCGAGCGAGGCCGGCCAGGGTCCCGCCGGTCGACACCGCCGCGATGACGGCCTGCAGCCGCTCGCCGCACTGTGTATCGATCTCGGGCGCCGTCGTGGCGTAGTGTGCCAACGGGTTCAGTCCGCTGCCGTATTGGTTCGTCCAGACATAGTGGGGCCGAGCAGCGCACAGCTCACGGACCCGCGCTAATCTCGCGGGCAGGAAGCTACCGTGCTCGTCCGGCCGTTCGACGATGTCCACCCGCGCGCCCAGGGAAGTCAGGACTGCGAGATTCTCCGCAGTAATGTGCGGGTCCACTACCGCATGGAAGCGGTAGCCGAATGCTCTCGCGAGGTAGGCCAGGGCCACCCCGAGGTTTCCCGAGGTCGATTCCACCACGGTATCGCCTGGCTTGAGGCATCCCTGTTCCCGCAAGCCTGTGAACAGTCTCAGGGCAGTTCTGTCCTTGATGGATCCGCCGGGGTTGAAGCCTTCCAACTTGAGGACAAGCTCTGCCTCGCGTCCTCCGTCAACGGTGAACTCCAGACGTCTCACCGGCGTGTCGCCGATGCTCGACACCAGGCCGGCGAGTTGCTCGCTGCTCAGCTGTCCGAGTCGGCTCCAGGCCGCCGAGCCCGGTCTTTGGTACTCTTCCACGCTGGAGACTTTAAGCAGCCTAGAGATTCTGTGCAACAGTCTGGCTGAGTCGTACTGTCTTCGCCGATGCCGCCGCTGGCGACGTACGACGCGCTAGCCTGCTGCGTAGGGAGGTAGAACCCGGTGTCGAGGACTCGGTGACGTTTTCTCGACGTCATGGGCAGACTCGTCAGGGTTGATGTATCCGTCGTCTGAGTGTTGTGATAGGTTGCGGTCGCGTGCGTAAATACTCTAAGGATGCATGAAGGGGGCTTGGATGGCCGACAAGACCACCTCGACCGTCGATAGGACGGGGGGCCGGGTACTGCTGCGCCGGCTGCCGTTGGGTGTCTTGCGGACCGAGCCCCAATTCGCCAGGGTCTGGGCCTCGGCCACGATCTCACTGATGGGAACCGCGGTCACCGGGCTGGCGCTGCCGCTCACTGCCGTCATCACCCTCCACGCCAGCGCGTTCCAAGTCGGACTCCTCGAGGCGACTCAATGGGTGCCGTGGCTCGTGATCGGTCTGTCCGCGGGGGTGTGGGTCGACAGGCTCAAGCGGCGTTCGGTCCTCATGCTCAGCGCGGTCGCGAGTGCTTTGCAGCTGTCCGTCATTCCGATCGCGCATGCGGCGGGTGTTCTGCACGTGTGGATGTTGTTCGCCGTGGCCGGCGGGGTCGGCACTGCTTCGGTCTTCAATACCTCGGCAGGCCCGGCGATCGTGCCGACGCTGGTGGGGCCGGACCATCTCCTTGAGGCCAACAGCCTCATCCGGATGAGCCAGTCACTCGCCATGGCCGTCGGGCCGGGATTGGCAGGGGCTTTGGTTGCTCTGCTCAGCGCGCCGACCGCGATCGTGGTGGACTGCACGACATGGACAATCGCGGCGCTTATCTTGGTCCTGACGCCCATACGGGAAGAAGGACAGGCTGGGGACAGTGAAGCGGGGTCACACTTCGCTCAGATCAAAGAAGGGCTCGACGTCCTTCTCCGGAGCCGGTATCTGCGCCCCATGATCGCGGTCGCCGCGTTCGGCAACTTTGCGAACGGGGTCTGGAACGCGGTCTTCGTACTCTTCGCCGTCCGCGACTTGGGAATCTCGGCCGGGTTCCTCGGCCTGCCGCTGGTCTTCTACGGGTCGGTCAGCCTGGCGGCGGCTCTGACCGCGCCCACGGTCATCCGCCGGACCGGCGTCGGGCGTTCCATGATCGTCAGTTCGCTGGTGGGCAATCTGCCGATGCTGCTGATCCCCTTCCTGCCCCGCGGGGCGGTTTCGATTCCTTTCATCGTGCTGCCCTTCGCGGTGGCCGGCCTGTTCTCCCCGGTTTTCAACGCATCGATGCAAAGCGTGATGCAGGCCTCGGTCCCGACCCGGATGCTCGGGCGGATCGGGTCCACTATGACCATGCTCGGCTGGGGCATGATGCCGATTGGAGCGCTGATCGGTGGCCAACTCGCCGCGCACCATGGATATCGCATGCCACTGCTGATCGCCGCGGTGTCCTGGAATCTGGCCACACTCGGCTTCATCGGATCGTCGGTCTGGTCGCTGCACGAGCTTCCCACCGGCGAATCGTCACTGGACTCCGGCGCCGCCGTGACGACCGCCACCTCATGACCATGGAGTGAGATGGATTTTCGCCTTACAGCCGATCAGCGGGCTCTGCGCAGTCGGGTGCGCGAGTTCGCGCGAACATGCCTCGGAACCACCGCGGCGGAATCCGATGAGTCGGCTCGCTTGCCGCTCAAAGAATGGCGCGAATGCGCACGGTTCGGCATCCTCGGCTGGCCGATACCTCCGGAATACGGTGGGGCCGGCCTGGACCCGTTTTCGATCGCGATCGGCTTGGAGGCGCTGGGATATGGCTGCCGGGACAACGGGCTGGTCTTCGCTATCGGAAATCAGTTGTGGGCGTGCGCCGTGCACATTCTTGCACACGGTACGGAGGAGCAGAAACAGCGGTTTCTGCCCGGCTTGGCCGACGGGTCGCTGGTCGGGTCCCAGGCGCTGACCGAACCGGATGCCGGATCCGACGTCATGGCGCTGAGCACCACGGCGCAGGCCGTCGCCGGCGGCTATGCGCTGAACGGGACGAAGACCTTCATCAGCAACGCGGTGGATGCCGATGTCTTCATCGTGTTCGCCCGGACCGCCCAAGAACGCTCTCAGTCGGCGCTGACAGCCTTCCTGGTCCCTCGGGGGACGGCAGGGTTGGAGGTCACCGGTCTGTCGAAACCAGGAGTGAGAGCCACGTCGATGGGGCGGGTCTTGCTAAGGGACTGCCGGGTACCGGCCGAAGCGATTCTCGGCGGTATCGGCGGCGGTTATGGGCTGTTCACCTCAGGGATCGAGTGGGAACGGATCTTCATGTTCGCGCCACAGGTCGGGGCTCTGGAGTGGATGGCCGAGGATGCCGCCGCCTACGCGGGCTCCCGGAGGCAATTCGGGCGTCCGATCGGTTCGTATCAGGCGGTTTCGCACAAGATTGCGGATATGCGGATACGTGCTGAGCTCAGCCGTTTGGCGTTGTATCGAGCTGCCTGGCTCAAGGGCGAAGGCCGGGTGGCCTTGTTGGAGTCGGCAATCGCCAAGCTGTACATCAGTGAGAGCGCTGTGGCAAGCAGCTTGGACGCTCAACAAGTCTATGGAGCGCGGGGTTATGTGAGTGAGTACGGAATCGAACGTGAAGTACGGGACGCACTGGCGGGCCGGATCTACGCGGGCACCTCGGACATCCAGCGGAACATCATCGCCACGCTGATCGGAGTGCCCACCGGTGACTGAGACGATCGTCGAGCTGGAAACGCCGGTTCCGCTCCGGCTGGAACCCGAGCTCGCCAAGCGGATACTCTTCGTCTCCGCCGCGATTTCGGACTTCACCCTGGTACGCAGCGACAGGGACGTAGTGGCCGTCGCATTGATCGTTTCTCCGGGGACCGCGATCGATGATCTGGCGCGGAAGGTCAACGCCATGGCGGTCAACGATGTGGTCATGCAGCGCGTGGTGGAGCCCCGGGTCTTGTGGACGACGACGTCGGTTCCCTTGACGGAAGACGACCCCTTCGCCGCGATGATCGCTGCCGGTGCCGCTGTGGAGATGGGCGAGGGCATGGTGGCGCTGTCCGATCCGCTCATTCCGCTGGCCGCCTACCTCGACGGCCGTCTCCGCCGGATAGCGGTGGACGAACTGGGCGGGGTCGAATATCAGTATCCGACGGTGATCGCGACCGAGACCCTGCGTCGTTGCGGTTATCTCGAGTCTTTCCCCCAACATCTGATGTTCGTCACCAGACTGCACACTGACATGGACGTGTATAACGCTTTCGGGCGGGAGGTTCGCGCAGATCCCGAAGCGGTCCGTATCCTCGACTTCTGTCGGAATACCGACTACTCGCTCCCGCCTACCATGTGCTTTCACACATATCAACAGCTTTCAGCGACCACGGTGCCGCAGGCCGGTAGTACGTATACGGCACGAGGCAAGTCGTTCCGCTTCGAATCACATTACCGGCGAGGGCTCGAACGCCTGTGGAACTTCACCATTCGCGAGACCGTGTTCGTCGGATCCCGCGAGTTCGTCGTCGACTGCCGCCGCCGGTTCCTCCAGGCCGCCGCGGGTCTGGTCGAGGAACTGGGTCTGTCAGGGCGCTGCGAAGTCGCCAGCGATCCGTTCTTCTTGGGAGACAGTGCTTCCAAGGCTTGGTCTCAGCGTATGCATGAACTCAAATACGAATTGATCCTGGGCGTCGGCGCGGGTCGCGAGGTCGCCGTGGGATCTTTCAACTTCCACGAGCGGTTCTTCGGGGAAGCGTTCGCCATCCGAGCCGAAGACCAAGACGTCGCATATACAGCCTGTGTGGGCTTCGGACTGGAACGTTTCGTACTCGCGTTCGTGGCCCGGCATGGGCTCGACCCGCGGGCTTGGCCGATCGAGCTGTGAGTGCCTCCCGAGGCGCCGTACGCGGCGGTCTTGGTTCATCCCGGCCGAAAGGACGATATTGTGGAGATGCCTGCGACGACGGCACCAACCCGATCCGTGGGTGGTCCCGCAGGAGAGCGAATGCAGACTGTACCGGCGGCGTTCGCCTTACATGCGCAGTCGAAGCCCGCAGCTCCGGCTGTGCGCGGCACCGAGTACAGCATCACCTATGCGGCGTTGGAGAAGCAGGCCGATAGCGTCGCGATCGCACTCGCCGAGCTTGGAGTCGTGGCCGGGGATTTCGTGGGCCTGGCGGTGCGCGGATCTGCCGAACTCGTGGCCGGGATGCTGGGTGTTTTGAAGACGGGAGCGGCGTACGTTCCACTGGATCCCGGGTATCCGGCCGATCGGATACAAGCGATGTGCCAGGACACACACGTGTCGCTCATCATCGCGGAACCGGCGACCGCCGCGCCGTTCAGGTCCGACGGCCGACGCACGGTGATGATCCACGATCTGGTCGCCGCCGGCGATGGTGGCCTCCCTTGGACTCGTGACCAGGCGACCAGCGATTCCCTGGCCTACGTGATGTTCACCTCGGGAACAAGCGGCCGGCCTAAAGGGGTGGCCGTGTCTCATCGAAACATCCTGCGGCTCGCCCATGGTCTGCCGTTTCTGGACCTCGGTCCAGGGTCCGTGGTCCTGCAATTCGCGGCGCTCGGATTCGACGCTGCCACGTTTGAGATCTGGGCACCGCTTCTGAACGGAGGATGTGTCGCCTTCCCTGAAAGCGGGACCACTGCGTTGGATCTGACCGAGCAGATCCCGCTTCTGGGAGCGGACACCATGTTTCTCACCACTGCCCTGTTCAATGAACTGGTCGACGTTGATCCCGGCGCGGTGGCGGGGTTGAAGCAGCTGCTGTTCGGAGGGGAAGCGGCATCGGCAGAGCGCGTCGAGCGTCTTTTGAACATCCGGCAGCGGGATTCGCGGCTCGTCCACTGCTATGGCCCGACGGAGACGACTACCTTCGCGACCTGCGCGGTCCTACCGGCGGGAGCGGTGCGGAACGGCGCCGCCGTTCCGATCGGACGCGAGATCGGTGGCACAAGCCTGCGGCTCTACGACGACGGTCTCGAACCATCGTCCCCGGGTGAGACGGCGCAGCTGTACATCGGCGGCAGCGGTGTCGCTCACGGTTACCTGGGCCGTCCGGGGCTGACGGCGGAGCGTTTCGTTCCGGATCCCTCCGCCGAGGCCTACGGTGCACGGCTGTACCGGACCGGGGACAGCGTTCGGCGCGGTCCGGGCGGGGCCCTGGAGTTCGTGGGCAGGCTCGACCGTCAGATCAAGGTGCGCGGTTTCCGCGTAGAGCCGGGCGAGGTGGAATACGCGTTGCGTACCGATCCCGGGATACGGGACGCGGTGGTCACGGGACGCGTGGACGCTTCCGGCTTCACCCAGCTGGTGGCCTTCTTCATAGCCGCGGGCGACGAGCCCACGGCGCCGGAGGAGATCAAGAAGCGTCTGGAACGGAGGCTGCCTTCGTACATGATTCCGACGCGGCTCTTCGCGGTCGACCGGTTCCCCCTGACGGCCACCGGGAAGACGGACATGGACAGGCTCCTGGGGCAGGCATCAGGCCGCGGTGCCGTCTTCGAGGCACTGCGCCCGCCGTCCACCAACACGGAGAAGGTCCTGGCCGATATCTGGTGCGATGTGCTCGGGTTGTCCGAGGTGGGAGTCGATGACAACTTCTTCAGCCTCGGCGGCGACTCGATCCTATGCATCGGTGTCGTGACCCAGGCCGAGGAGCGCGGGCTGGTGTTCTCCCTGGTCGATCTCTTCCGCAACCAGACGATCGGCGAACTGGCGGAAGTGGCCGACGCGGCAGCCGGCTGACCGGTCGCGGACCCGGTCGGTGGGCGTCGCGAGCCGTGCCCGCGACGCCCACCGGAATGCGGCACCGAATTCGCTCAGGCGACTCGGGGCTCGAGGACGACGGGTAGCCCGGTCAGACCGGACAGGAAGTTCGACTCGAGCCATCGACCGGATCCGGCAAGGGCGATCCGGTCGACACGGTGCGCCAGCCGTGCAATCAGGATCCGCAGCTCCAGCAGCGCGAGGTGGATGCCGAGGCAGGTATGGACACCGGTCCCGAAGGTGAGATTCCGCTTCGCCGACCGGGTCACGTCGAAGCGCGCAGGATCAGGAAACACCTCGGGGTCCCGGTTGGCCGCGGCCAGCCAGACTGTGACCGCATCACCTGGGCGCAGGCAGCTGTCGCCAAGTAGCGTTTCGTCGCGCACGGTGCGCATGACGTGTTGAGCAGGCGTGGCCCACCGGAGTACCTCGTCCACCGCTTCGGACACACTGGCCGTCCCGTCCTGCACGAGCCGGAACTGCTCGGGGTGCAGGGCGAAGGCCAACACCGCGCTCGCCGCGGCGTAGCGAGTGGTCTCGTTTCCGCCGATGACCAGGTTGACGCAATTCAGGGCCAGCTCCGCAGCGGTCAGCTCACGCCCCTCGATTCGGGCGGCGGCCAGCACGCTGATCAGGTCCTCGCGTGGTTCGGAGCGCCGGTCCCGGGCCAGTCGGCTGTAGTAGAGCATGATCTCGCCGTACGCGATCCGCGCCTGGAGCGGCTCGGTGGCCGAGCCGCCGGCGAATGCGGTCGTCGTTCGCTCGATCATCCAGTCCTGATCCTGCTGCGGCACCCCCAGCAACTCGCAGATGACCTTCACGGGAAGCTTTTCGGCGACCTGGCTCACGAAGTCGCATTCGCCACGGCCTATGACGTCGTCGAGCAGCATGTCCACGGTGCCGGCGATCGCGGGTTCGAGCGATCGCAGTGCTCGGGGACTGAAGTGCCGGGCCAGGATGCCGCGCAGGTCGGTGTGCCGAGGCGGATCCGTGACGACCAGCATGCGGCCCGCAGCCGGATCCCCTCCGCCGTCCAGGACGCTCAACATGTTTCCGCCTTCCGAGCTGAAAAGTCGGGGCTCGCGCAGTATCCGCTGGGCGTCCTGATACCGGCCCAGCGCCCAGAATCCGCCGCCGTGACCGCAAGGGTTGCGAGCCGGGCTGCCGGAGTGGAGCAAAGGATCCCAGTACGCGCCGACGTCGTGCGGCGGCGGCACCGGGCCGGCGAAGTCGGTCTCCATACCTGCGCGGTCCGCCGCGCCCTGTTGTCCGAAGTGTTGGTTCACGGTGCACCGCCGTATTCGATGAAGTATTCCCTGGCACTCTCTAACGACTCTCTACTATCATCATGCTCCATGACGCGGTGAATCGGACAGCGCAGTCGGCACTGTCTGTGGCCCGCGAGGCGGTTACCCTGGTCAGGGGGCAAGTAGTGACATCGAATACTTCACCGGTGGCTCGGCTTTCATCGGGCTGGAGCGTGGTCTCGTGAGTATCGGTGGTGGTGACTTGGGCGGTCTGGCGGTGGCCGTGGTGGGCATGGCCGGGCGCTTCCCCGGCGCGGCGGATGTCGCGCAGTACTGGCGCAACCTCTGCGCTGGGATGGAGTCCATCACCGACGTCACGGACGAGGAGCTGCTTGGATCCGGTCTTGATCCGGCGCGGTTGGAACCGGGGTATGTCCGGCGCGGGGCGTTCATCGAAGGCGAAGATCTGTTCGATGCAGGGTACTTCGACTACAGTCCGCGCGAGGCCGCGCTCATCGATCCGCAGCAGCGGCTGTTCCTCGAGACTGCGGTACAGGCCTTCCACGATGCGGGTTGCGAGCCGGCGTTGTTCGACGGCCTCATCGGAGTGTTCGCTTCGGCGGGCATCTCGCTATATCCGCTGAACCTTTTGAACGACGCGTCGCTGACCCGGACGGTGGGCGAGTTCTCGATCGCGCTCGGCAACGAGAAGGACTATCTGGCGACGCGGGTGGCCTATAAACTCAATCTTCGCGGTCCGGCGATCACCGTCCAGACTGCCTGTTCGAGTTCGCTCGTCGCAGTGCACCAAGCTTGTCAGGCGCTTCTCGCCGGCGATTGCGACATGGCGATCGCCGGAGGTGTCTCTGTCCGGGTGCCCCAGCGCGTCGGCTATGGTCCGGGGGAGGGCATAGCTTCACTGGACGGCCGGTGCCGTACCTTCGACGCCGAGGCCAGCGGCACCGTGACGGGAAACGGCGTCGGTGTGGTCGTGCTGCGCCGCCTTGAAGACGCGCTCGCGGACGGCGATACCGTGCGGGCCGTGATCCGCGGCACCGCGGTGAACAACGACGGGGCGGGCAAGATCGGCTATACCGCCCCGAGCCCGTCGGGTCAGTCCAGGGTCATCCGCAGCGCGCAAAGCGTCGCGGAGGTGGGGCCGGAGACGATCGGCTACGTGGAAGCGCATGGCACGGCCACACCCCTGGGCGATCCGATCGAAGTGGCGGCGCTGACGGAAGCGTTCGGATCGCCGGGTGGTCGGACCCAGTGGTGCGCGCTGGGCTCGGTGAAGACGAACATCGGGCACCTGGACGCGGCGGCCGGGATAGCCGCGCTCATCAAGGTCGTTTTGTCTGTCGAACACGGGATGGTCCCGCCCAGTCTGCACTTCCGTCGTCCCAACCCGGATATAGATTTCGCGTCGAGTCCGTTCTTCGTCAATACCTCGCTGCGATCCTGGCCGCTCCCCGACGGACCCCGGCGAGCCGGGGTGAGTTCGTTCGGGATCGGGGGAACCAACGCGCACGTGATTGTGGAACAAGCTCCCGACCGGGCCCGGCGGGCGGAGCCGGAGCTCGCCGGCGTCCAGACGTTGGTGCTCTCCGCGCGTTCCCCGAGTGCGCTGGCCCGTATGGCCGATGATCTCGCGGATCGGCTGGAGGCCGACACCGAGCTGTCATTGGCCGATTCGGCCTGGACTCTTCGGACCGGACGGCCGCAGCTTTCTGAGCGCCTAGCGGTGGTCGCAGCGGATCGGCGGTCTGCCGTCTCCGCGCTGCGGCGCAGCGACGAGCACATCAAGGGTTCGGTGTCGCAGGCCCGTCAACTGTCGCATCCCGTCTTCTTGTTCCCTGGGCAGGGCTCGCAATACGCCGGCATGGGTGCTGACCTGTACGCGGCCGAGCCGGTGTTCCGGCGCGAGTTCGATATGTGCGCGGACTTGGTTCGTCCACACCTGAGTCACGACTTGAGAATGCTGCTGGGCATGCGTGGACAGACGTCGGCGGCATCCGACCTGGAGTCCACGGCGGTTGTCCAACCCGCGCTGTTCGCGCTTGAATATGCGACGGCGCAGACCTTGCAGGCGTGGGGCATCCAGCCGGTCACGATGATCGGCCACAGCATCGGCGAGTATGTGGCCGCCTGTCTGGCCGGTGTCTTCGATCTCGACGACGCTCTGCGGTTGGTGACGACCCGCGGCCGCCTGATCGGCGGCCTGCCCCGTGGCGCGATGGCGGCGGTCAGCACGCCGCTTGCCCGCTTGGAACAGTACTTGCTCCCAGGGGTGGAAGTGGCGGCCGTGAACGGTCCGCGTCAGTGTGTGGTGTCGGGCTCCTTCGACGCTGTGCGTGACCTCGAGGACCGCTTGTCAGCGCACGGCGTGTCAAGCCGGCGACTGCGGACTTCGCACGCGTTCCACTCGGCGGCGATGGAGCCGATTCTGAGGGAATTCTCGGATGAGCTGCGAAGGGTGCGACTACGGGAGCCGGAGCGTCCGTACCTTTCCAACGTCACCGGCGGTTGGTCGGCCGAAGCCGCTGTGGACCGGCCCGACTATTGGGTCCGGCACCTGCGTGCGCCGGTTTTGTTCGCGGCGGGACTGTCCTGTGCGGTCCAGGCCGGAGCGGATCACTTCGTCGAGGTCGGCCCCGGCACCGCTCTCAGCCATTTGATACGAGGTCTGCCCGGGCGCGTACCGGCGGTGCCGACGCTCGCCGCGGGTACCGAAGAGGTGTCTTCCCTGCACCGCGGGGTTGCTCGCCTGTGGGTCGAGGGAAGCCCAGTGGACTGGCGGTCTGTGAGCGCGCGGCCCGGCGCTCGCGTTCCGCTGCCCCCTGTGCGCTTCGACAGTAGGAGTTTCTGGCACCAGGAAAAGGAAAAGGAACCGCCCTCGGTCGCTGAAGCCGGGATTCGTGCCTGGTCGTGGTCCCGGCGCGAGCTTGTCGGACGGCGTTGCCCGGGCGTCGCCTTGGTCGTCGCGTCGGGTCCGCTCGGACTCGACGTCGCAGCCGAACTCGCGAAGCCGGCCGACACCGGTCCCGGCATGGTGACCAGCATCGATACCGCGACGCTCGCCAACGCGGGTTGCGGGCTGACCGACACGACGCAGTGGCTCGAGACGCTCGATGCCGCCGGAGACGGCCTGCTGACGGTGGCTGATGTGCGCGCGCTCGACCGCGGACCGGCGGGTGTCGGACTCGGGGACCTGATCGAATCGGCGATCGTCTCCGGTGTGGGCGGTATTCGAGTGGTCGGGGCGGTTCGGGGGGCCGCGCGGGTGGAGAGCAGTGACCGCGTGACGGATACCGGGGCCATCGACGCCGCACGCTTGCAGCATGAAGTCCTAGGCCGATCCCGGGTCTCGCTGCTAACCGTTGATGTCGGCGACGATCCCGAGAGCGTCCAGGCCGGCCGGCTGCTGGCGACCGAGTGCCGGACTCAGTCGCGGGGGTGCGAGGTCGCGCTGCGCGGCGGACTGCGTTGGGAAGCGGTCCCGGTGCCGATTCCGGAAACGGGTGAGGGGGGCTGGGTCCCGCGTTCGGCGCGCTGCGCCATCGTGGGCGAGAGTCCCCTGGCGGCCCGGTGGCTCCAGCGATCGCGAGACACTTCGCAGGTCGCCGTCATAACGGATCCCGATGTGTCGCTGTTCTTCCACAACGCGTCGTCGGGAGTCGGTTTTCCTGAGTCGATCGAACGTGCGGATGGCCTTGTCGCGGTGGTCGAGCAGGCATCAGAGTCTGGTACCGCCTGCTTGGTCCACGTGGAGGGCGAGGGGGCACCGGCGGTGTCCCGATACCTGTCCGCCCGTCTCGGTGGCCTGCCGGATTGCTCGGTCGTCCTCGTGCCGACGGAGCCGATGACCGAATCGATGGTTGATCAGTATGTCCGGGCACTGGGCCGAGTACGTGCGCGCGAAATCGACCTGCGTCCGGACTCGTCCGCTGTACCAGCGTCCGGTGCCGAGCCGCCGGTGCCGACGGGATCGACCGAACCGGCGGGGCCCAGCCGGAGCGTCACCACTGCGACCGAGCAGGAGATCGCGCAGATCTGGCGGGACGTGCTCGGCGTGGAGGAAGTGGCGCCGGACGATGATTTCTTCGCCATGGGCGGTCATTCCCTCATCGCGAGCCGAGTGGCGTCCCGACTCCGAGCGCTGTATTCGGTCGAGATCTCTGTTCGGGACCTGCTCGAACACCCCGTCCTCGGCGACCTGGCACGTGTCGTCGATGCCGGAATCGACCGCGAGCAGGATGTGGCCGGGCCGAGGAAGCCCGAGCGGATCTCCGGTACGACAGGACCACTGTCCGCAGCACAGGAACGGATTTGGTTCTACGTACGGATGCAGCCGCACAATCCGATGTGGACGATGCTCAACACCTGCCGTCTGGATGGCGATCTCGACCTCGCCGCTTTGAACGCCGCTGCTCGAGAACTGGTCCGCCGTCAATGGTCGCTGCGGACGGCATTCCGTTACGCCGGCGTGCGTCCGTATCAGGAAATCCTGCCGACGCTGCCTTTCGACATCCCGGTCGTGGACTTGTCGAGCCTGCCCGAGCAGAAGGCGGCGGCACAAACTGATCGGCTGGTCGATCTGGCCGCGCAGACCGTGATCGACATCGAGGCGGGATCTCCGATCCTTCTGCAACTCGTTGTTCTGGGACCGCGCCGCCACCTGCTGGTATTCGGCTTTCACCACATCGTCTCCGACCATTGGTCCACTGGCTTGTTCCTCGATGAGCTGTTCAAGCTCTACTCGGCCTTCGCAACGGGAGGAGAGCCCCCGCTCGCGGAGCTAGCCGTGCAGTATATCGACTACGCCGAACGTCAGCACACTGAATTAAGCCAGAACTCGGCGGATGCTTCGATGCGCTATTGGATAGAGCAGCTCGCCGACACACCGGCTGTCGCCCTGCGCTCAGCGAAAGCCAGACCGCCCGTTCCGACGTTCCGCGGCCGGGCGCTCAGCTTCGAGCTCTCCGCCGAGGCGACCGCGGGTGTCGAGGAGTTGGCATCCGACTGCCGAGCGACGCCGTTCATGGTGTTCGCGGCGGCATTGTACGCCATGGTGTACGGCGCCTCGGGACAGCGAGACATCTGTATAGGCACGTTGACTGCCAACCGGGACACGCCGGATCTGGAGCGGATCATCGGGCTGTTCGTGAACCCGCTGGCGCTCCGTTGCCAGGTCGACCCGAACCGCTCGTTCCGCGAGCTGATCGCCGACGTGCGAGAGACCTGCCTCGACGCTTACAACCATGCGCACGTACCGTTCGAACGCGTCGTCCGAGAGCTGCGGATCGAACGAGACTCGGCCCGCAACCCGCTCTACCAGATCGCTCTCGTGGTGGAGAACTCGCCCGGGGCCGCGCTTGTTGCACACGGCCTGGACATCGACGTCGTCGGTGTCAACAACGCGACATCGAAGCTCGATCTGACCTTCGCTCTGTATCAGGAGCCGCGAGGCCACTTCCACGGTTTCGCCGAATTCGCGTTGGACGTCTTCGAACCCGACGACATCCGCGTACTGCTCGACGCCTACTTCCGCTTGATCACTGTGGCGGCGGCCGAACCGGCGGCGAATGTCGGCCGATTGTGTCAACTGGCCTTCGGACCTGCCGACGGTGCCGGGCCCGAGAGCGGAGGAGCGGCCCATGTGGACTGATACAGAGGCTTTGACAGCCGTCGCGGAGTATCCGCTTTCGGCGATGCAGGAAGGCATGGTCTTTCTGAGTCAGGCTGATTCCGACCACCAGTTCTACGAGGACTTCCTGCTCTACGACGTTCGCGCCCGGTGCGACGACTTGCTGCTGCGAGCCGCGTTCGCCGAGCTCGTGGCCGAGCATCCTGTGTTGCGGACATCCATCGACGTTTCGGCATATCCGGAGCCGATCCAGACTGTATGGCAGACGGCGCCGGTGCCATGGCTGACGCGGGACCTACGAGATCTCCCGGCCGACGATCAGCGTGCTCAAGTGCAGGCGGATATCGACGTAGAGCGGTTGCGCAGGATCGATCTGGCGATGCCGCCGCTTCTGCGTGTCAGGGTCTATCGCCTCGCCGACGATCTCATGAAGATCGTCCTTCACTTTCACCATGCGATTCTCGACGGATGGAGCGCGGCGACGGCGATGGCCCAGTGGCTGTCACGCTATGCGGAACTGCTCGACGGTGTGGACGCGACCGGTACGCAGGCGCCCCCAGAGTTCTTCGCGGAATTCATCGCGTTGGAGAAGGCCGCTGTCGCGGACGACCGGCATCGGGAGTTCTGGCGTCGGGAGCTGAAGGAAATCCAGGGTCGTCCTCTGCCGGTGCGGAATCCTGAGGCCGCGCTCCAAGCGAGAAACGTCACGGTGGTCCCCCCGGGGCTGATCAGCCGGATCCAGGACGCGGCCACCGGAGCCCGTGTTCCGTTCAAATCGGTGTTGCTCGGCGCGCACATGCTCTTCCTGGCCCGGGAATTCGGATATTCCGAACCGGTCACCGGCCTGGTCGTCAACGGCCGGCCAGAACGACGAGGTGCCGAGTCCGGGTTGGGAGTATTCCTCAACACGATTCCATTCCGGATCCCCATGACGGCGGACAGTTCCGCGGAGTATCTGGGAGCCGTGTTCGAGCACGAGATTGAGGTCCTGCCCTACCGAAGGTTCCCGCTCGCCGAGATCCAGCGGATGAACCACCGGGTCCGGCCCTTCGATGTGCTCTTCAACTATGTCCACTTCCGGGTCCTGAACGACGTCGGAGGCGGAGCCGTCACGGTGCTCGCCCAAGATGCGGTCGAACCGATCGAGCTGCCACTGTGCGTCACGGTCTCCCGGTTTCCGGCAGGCGACGAGATGACCGTCGAACTCATCCATGACGAGCGCTATGTCGATGCCGGGGAGGCAGCGCGGCTGGGCCGAGGGTTCATCAGGGCCTTGACGGATTTGGTGGAGGATGGGTTCGCATCGTTTCCGTCTGCGCCACACGCGATAATGCCCGCGCCTATGCCGCCTCCGCTTGCTCCGCAGACCGGCCGGGCCACGGAGACCGTCGTGGTGGCCGACGCCGATCTGGCCTTGGTCCGAGGGAACGTCGCCGGTTCAGGTTCCACGCTTGCCCAGCACTGCCTGGCCGCGCTCGCCGTCGTGATTGGTCGGTGCAGCGGGGTGGACGGCGGCTTCGGACTTCGCATACCCGCCGAGGCGGCGTCCAAGGCGTCGGATGACGAAGTGCTGGTCGTGCCGCCTGGCTTGTTGGACCGGCCGAACGGCCACGCGCTCGTCCGCGTGTTGGCCGAACAGCCTCGCCGTCGATCAGCCGTCGCGAACCAGGTCCCCAATGAGCCGGGCGCTGTCTGGATCGGCTACGGACACGTCCGAGGCGACTCCACCGAGCCGGCGGTTTCGGGAGCCGATCACTACGGCGCCATGCTGACGTGCACCGAGAACGATGATGAACTCATAGCCGAATTCACCTACGATCGGCGGATCCTCGCCGGTGGGCGCTGGTCGCAGCGCTGGCGTGAGGCGCTTGTGGCCTTGGCGTCCGACCGATCCGCGCTGGAGACAGAGGTTCTCCCGGCCGAAGAACGTGCCCTGATCGATCGGATCAATGATACCGGCGGCCGATTCACCGCGGAGGGTACGCTGGCCGACTGGCTCGACGTCGCCATGGGGACCCGGGCTGACGCGATGGCGGTTCGCGACGGGGGCGTCGGTTTCAGCTACAGCGAGGTCGGTTCCCGGACAGCGCGGCTCGCCGCACATTTGAGCGGCTATGGCGTAGGACCGGAGAGCGTCGTGGCGCTCTGTCTCGATCGCGGAATCGACCTGGTCTGCGCGATGCTGGCTGCCGTGAGGCTGGGGGCGGCCTTCTTGTGCGTCGATCCCTCCTATCCCGCGGCTCGAATACGCATGATGCTCGATGATGCGACTCCGGCTGTCGTCGTGGGTAGTCCCGCTCCGGAATTGCTGCCGGCCGGCGTGCCCGCGATCTCCGTCCACGAGGCTCTGGACGCTTCCGTGGTCGAGAGCAGCGGCAGCGAGACGGTCACTGGGGCGCACGCGGCGTACCTGTTGTATACGAGCGGTTCGACCGGGGAGCCCAAAGGCGTTGTGAACACCCACGCCGGTCTCGTGAACCGTATAGGCGTCATGCAAGAGGCCCATGGACTGGGGGCAGCCGATCGCGTGCTCGTCAAAGCACCCACCGGATTCGACGTGTCGGTGCGGGAGGTGCTGTGGCCGCTCTCGGCAGGAGCGACGCTCATCATAGCCCGGCCTGGGGGGCATCTGGACCCCGGCTACCTGGTCGAGTTGATCGAACGCGAAGGCGTCACGGTCATACAGATGGTTCCGTCTTTGCTGGGCCCCTTCCTGGACGCGATCGGCCCCGAATGTTGTCCCAGTCTGAAGGTGGTGCTGTGCGGTGGCGAGGCGCTCACTCCTGAGCTGCGCGATCGAGTGTTCGCGAAACTGCCGCAGGCGAAGTTGTTTAATCAATACGGTCCTACGGAAGCCGCCATCGATGTCACCGAGGGGGAGTGCCGTCCATCGGACGGGCCGGTCGTGACCATCGGCGCGCCGGTCGCCAACACGCGTCTGCGGGTTCTGGACGGTGGTCTTCGCGAACTGCCATTGGGCTGCCCGGGAGAGCTGTACCTGTCCGGCATCCAGCTCGCCCGCGGCTATCACGGCCGCCCCGGCCTCACCGCTGAGCGGTTCGTCCCGGATCCTCAGGGGTTCCCGGGGGCTCGGATGTATCGCACGGGCGACAGGGTGCGTCGAGGCGAGTCCGGCGACGTCGAGTTCCTCGGACGAGACGACGATCAGGTCAAGATCCGCGGCGTACGGATCGAGCTCGGCGAGGTGGAAGCCGGTTTGCGGGCTTTGCCCGGGGTGCGGGACGCGGCCGCTGCGGTGATAGCGGGCCATCATGGCGGTGAACGGCTCATCGGGTACGTGGTCTGTCGGAAAGGCGGCCCGGCTCCGCAGGAAATCAAGGAGCTGATGGCGGCCAGGCTGCCTTCCCAAGCAGTGCCGTCAGTCGTGGTGCTGCTGGACCGCTTGCCGTTGTCGCCCAGTGGCAAGCTGGATCGGCGGGCTTTGTCCGCGCCGGCGGTGCACACAGTGCCGGGCCCTGAGTCCGTGATGGCGAACGACACGGAGCGCCAAATCGCCCGGGCCTGGTGCGAGGTGCTAGGCGCGGACGCAGTCGGCCGCGAGGAGAACTTCTTCGACATCGGAGGGGACTCCTTGCTGTTGCTGAGGCTGCATGCTCGGCTCGTCCGTGACGATCCGCGTTTCGCCGAGTTGACGATCACCGATCTCCTGGCCCGTCCGTCCGTCGCCGCACAGGCGGGCGCCGTGCGTGGGGACGTGAGCACGGCCACGCAGACAGCCCGCCGGAGGGCTGAGGCCCGCCGGAAAGCGTCCCGACAGCGGCGGGGCCGTCCCGACGGCCCGGTGCGACCTTTCGAGCCTTGCGATGAAGGACACGATGATGCGCAGAAGTGATGTCAAGAACGCAGTCGCCGTGATCGGCATGGCTTGCCGTGTCCCGGGCGCCGCGCATCCGGAGGCCTTCTGGTCGAATCTCGCGGAAGGACGGGAGTGCATCCGCGACTTGACGGAGGAGGACCTGCGCGCCAGCGGTGTGACCGAGGCGGAGATGGCTGATCCTCGCTATGTGCGGCGCGCGGGTGTCCTACCGGATCTCGACCGGTTCGACGCGGGCTATTTCGGCTACCACTCGAGGGAAGCCGAAATGCTCGATCCCCAGCAGCGGCTGTTTCTTGAATGTGCTGCCCAGGCGTTGCAGGACGCCGGCCACGGCGCGACTGATCCTGACACATACGTGGGTGTCTTCGGCGCGGTGGGTCTGAGTTCGTATCTCCTCAACAACATAGCTCCGAACCTGGCTGAGCTCGATGACGTCAGCCCGTTGGAGCTGATGATCTCGCTGGACAAGGATCACCTGGCCACCCGTGTCGCCTACAAGCTCGACCTGCGCGGGCCGGCCATCACCGTGCAAAGCGCCTGCTCCAGCTCACTGGTGGCCGTGCACTTGGCCTGCCAGTCGATTCTCTCCGGTGAGTGTGACATGGCGCTCGCAGGCGGGGTCTCTCTGCGGGGCGCCGGCGAGGGCTATCTCGACAGCGGTACCGGCGTGGCATCCTCCGACGGCCATTGTCGTGCCTTCGACGCCGACGCGACCGGGACGGTGCCGGGGAGCGGCGTCGGCGCGGTGGTGCTGCGGAGGCTGGAAGACGCGCTGGCCGAAGGCGACACGATCCGGGGGGTGATCCTGGGCTCGGCGGTCAACAACGACGGTGCCGACCGGGTGGGGTTCACCGCTCCGAGTGTGTCAGGCCAAGCCCGGGTGATCGCAGAGGCGTTGGCGGTGGCGGAGGTTGCCCCGGAAACCATCGGTTACGTCGAGGCGCACGGTGCTGCGACCCCGTTGGGGGACCCTGTTGAAGTCACGGCTCTCACCGAGGCTTTCGGCGGCGGATCGGGCCAGTGGTGCGCTTTGGGCTCGGTCAAGACCGCCATCGGCCACCTCGACGCCGCCGCCGGGGTCATAGGCTTGATCAAGACGGTGCTGTCGGTGGCGGCGGGCCTGGTGCCGCCGAGCCTGAATTTCGTCCGGCCGAACCCGTCCATCGAGTTCGCCTCGACCCCTTTCTTCGTCAACACCGTCTTGCGGGAGTGGCCCGTCGACGGTCCGCGCCGCGCCGGCGTCAGCTCATTCGGGCTGGGAGGGACGAATGCCCATGTCATCGTGGAACAGCCACCGGCTTTGGAGCAGCGCGGCGAGGCCACCGGATCGGGACGTGAGGCCGATCCGCAGGCGATCGTGCTGTCAGCTCGATCGGAGGCGGCTTTGCGACAGTCGTCGCGGGAACTGGCCGCGCGGTTGCGGTCGGATCCGCGGCTCAAGTTGTCCGATGTGGCCTGGACTCTCCAGGTTGGCCGATTGCGGTTCGCACATCGACGTGCGGTGATAGCCCGGGATCCGGAATTTGCCGCCTCGGCGCTCGACTCGGGAACCGCCGACCTTTTCGACGGCACGGTCCCCTCGGGAGCTCGGTCGACAGTGTTCATGTTCTCGGGCGTGGGCGACCACTATCCAGGTATGACGGCGAAGCTCTACCAGCGCGAGCCCGTATTTCGTGCGGTGATTGATGAATGCTCACAAATCTTGGCCGGCCATCTGGGCAGGGATCTGCGCCCTCTTCTCTTAGAAAGAGCGCGCATCGACAGTACGGACCATGACAAGGGAGGATTCAGACCGGCTGCCGTCTCCGGAGAAGCGAACCCGGAAATGGACCGGACTGCTGTGGCACAGCCACTGGTGTTCATGGCCGAGTACGCGCTGGGCTGTCTTCTGCTCGCCGCGGGGGTGGAGCCGACCGCGATGGTCGGATACAGCATCGGCGAGTATGTGGCGGCCTGCCTGTCTGGCGTGTTCACAGTGGAAGACGTTCTGGAGCTGGTGGCTCGCCGGGCCTCGGCCATCGAGGACTTGCCGCCCGGTGCCATGAGCGCTGTTCTGCTGGACGCCGACTCCGTGACGAAAACACTCTCTTCCGACGTCTCCATCGCCGCCGAAGACGGTCGCTACCTCACGGTGATCGCCGGTCCGGCGGAGGCGGTGGCCGCAGCTGAGGCGGCCTTCACAGAGCAAGGCGTCGCGACCCGTCGGCTGCGCACCGAGCACGCGTTCCACTCGCCCATGATGCGCCCGATCGCCGCTGATCTGACCGGCGTCGTGCGCCGGTTCGAACTCGCCGCACCCCGGATACCCATACTGTCGAACGTCACTGGAACGTGGCTCACCGAGCCCGAGGCCAAGAGCCCCGAATACTGGGCCACACACTTGCACAGCACAGTGCGTTTCGCGGACAACCTCGCCGAACTGTGGCGGCTGCCGCATCCGGTGTTTTTGGAGGTCGGGCCCGGCAAAGCCCTCGGCAGCTTGGTCCAGCAGCATCCCGGCCGCGGCGATGCCCCGACGGGCGTGGTGCTGTCAACGCTGCCGTCGTCGTCGGCCGCCCTGACGGATCAGGCTGACGACCACGAGCATTTCACCACCGCGCTGGGTCGGCTGTGGGTCGCTGGCGTCGAGGTGGATTGGCAGGGCTTCCATGATCGGCGCGCGGATGCAGCGCCGCACCGTGTCCCGCTGCCCACTTATCCCTTCGAACGTGAGCGGTATTGGGTCGAGCCGACAGCTGTGGACCGGTGCTCATCCGGTTCGGGCCGTGCGACGGACGTCGCCGAATGGTTCTACCTCCCATCGTGGCGCCGTACCGCGGTCCCGCCATCGGAAGCGCCGGAAAGCGTGCTGATCTTGGGGCACGGGCACCAGTTCTCCGAGCGTCTCGCCGCGCGGTTCAGCAGCGGGGGCGCCCGCGTCATCACTGCCACCGACGGCGATCACCATCCTGTCGGGTCAAGTGTTCACCACCGAGTGGCGCTCACCGACCGCGACGACCTCGAACGCCTGCTCGGGCTGGTCTGCGACGACCCGGGTGGCATGCCGGACCGGATCGTGCATTGCGTCGGGGCGAGCTCTCCGGCCGACTCCGACGAATTGACCGCGTTGCGCTCGCTGTTCGCACTCGGGCAGGCGGTGTCGTCCAGGCGAGCGGGCGCCGGCACTGATATCTGTGTGATCACCGCCTACGGCCAAGCGGTGGCAGGCGAACCTCTGCTAAGGCCGGGGAATTCCGCGGTCGCCGCGCTGGCCCGGGTGGTTTCGCAGGACTTGCCCGGAGTGACCTGCCGGGTGATCGATCTCGCCCACGAGGGGGATCCCGACAGGCTCGCCGAGACCATCGCCGGAGAAATCGCGACGGCGCCGGACGAACCCGTTGTCGCCTATCGTGGCGCAGAACGTCTCGTGGCGGACTATGAACAGGTCCGGATATCGCAGGAACGGAAACCAGTCCTGCGATCGGGTGGCGTCTACGCCCTGGTGGGCGGGCTAGGATTCGTCGGTTCGAATGTCGCGCGCCGCCTCGCTCGGACGTCGGGGGTCCGGTTGGCGGTCATCCAGCGTGCTCCGGGTACCGCCGAGGTCGCCGCGGTCGTGGCGGAACTGGAGACGCTTGGTGCGGAAGTCGCGATCTTTGCGGCTGATGCGGCGGACCCGGCCGAGCTGCGCACCGCGCTGGACGGTGCGGTTCGACGCTTCGGCGCACTCCACGGGGTGGTCCACGTCGCGGGGCTGACCGCGCCGGAGGCGTTCGCGGGAATCGAGGATGTCTCCGCCGACCTCGTGGAAGCGCACTTCAAGCCCAAGGCCGCGGTCATGCGATCACTGCGGGAGGCCTTGGGGGACCGCCGCTTGGACTTCTGCGTCGTGTCGTCATCGTTGGCCTCGGTGTTGGGGGGAATCGGCCACGGGCCCTATGCCGCCGCCAACGGCTACGTGGACTTGTTCGCGACTCAGGCGACCCGATTCGGGGCCACGCCATGGACGGCAGTGGCCTGGGAGGCATGGGATTCCGGCGGGCCGTTGCCCAACGGACTCCGCGGGCAGTCGCTGTCGGAATATGTACTCAGCCCCGCCGAAGGCGCCTTGGCATTCGACCGGGTGCTCGCCAGCGGATTCCCCCCCAGACTGGTGAATTCGACGGGTCCCCTGCGCGATCGGCTCGACCAGTGGGTCACCAAGACACCCCGCCGAGCAGAGTCGGAAGCGACTCCTCAGGGGCGAATGCATAACAGGCCTTTGCTACAGACGGCCTACGTAGCTCCGCGGAACGCGACCGAAGAGACGATAGCCGGGCTGTGGGCGGAGACACTGGGCTTGGACCGCGTCGGGGTCTTCGACGACTTCTTCGAGCTCGGGGGTCACTCCCTGGTGGCCACCAGGATCGTGGCTCGTATGGTCCGGTCGCTGTCGGTCTCCATACCGTTGGGGACGTTCCTTCGCCACCCCACAGTCGCCGGTCTCGCCGAAAGGATCGAGGTACAGTCCGCCGCCGTCGAAGAGGGCGTGCCGTTGACCCGGGTGGACCGCAGCCGTTTCCGCATCGGCGCCGGCGACATGGGAGAGTCACGATGAGCGCATGCGCGTTTCCGCTTTCGTTCGCACAAGAGCGGTTCTGGCTTATCCAGCAGCTAGACCGGACCGCGCCCACCTTCAACATCTCGATGGCCTTGCGGCTGAACGGGCCGGTGGATACGTCCGCGCTGCGCACAGCCCTCGACACGGTGGTCGAACGGCATGACGCGCTGCGGACCAGCTTTCCGGTCATCGACGGCCGTCCTGTGCAGATGGTCGAAGAGAACTTGCCCCTGACTTTGTCCGAGGTCGATTTGGGGCCGATGCCGGCCGACCGACGGGCGCACGAGCTGTCCGCGCAGCTCGAAGCCGACAGCAAAGAACACTTCGACCTGGAAGCGGACCGACTCATTCGAGCGACGCTCATCAGGCTCGGAGACCGGGAGCACGTACTGGCCGTGTCGGTGCACCACATCATCTGCGACGGCTGGTCGCTCGACATCTTCCTTCGCGAGTTTACCAGCCTTTATAGCGCACAGGTGGAAGGTTCGCCCGTCCACCTGGCCCCGATCGCGATTCAGTACCCCGACTATTCGGTCTGGCAGCGCGAGTATTGCGACACCGCCACATTCGAAGCAGAACTCGAATATTGGCGTGCCAAGCTGGCCGGAGTCACCCGGAACGAAATCCCGCGCGATATGCCGAACCAGGCCGCACACAACTTCGCCGGCGGTCGGCACACCTTCGAGATCCCCGCCGATGTCATGGACAAGCTGCGTGTCGTGGCCGCTGAGGAACACGCCACGATGTTCATGATGATCCTCGCGGCGTTCACCATGTTACTGGCCCGGCTTCAGGGCCAGGAGGACGTCGTCGTGGGCACCTCGGTGGCGGGCCGTACCCGGCCGGAGCTGGAACCGATCATCGGGTGCTTCCTCAATACCGTCGCTCTGCGGACCGATCTGTCAGGAGACCCCTCGTATCTTGATGTCCTCAAGCGGGTGCGGACGACCTCACTGGAAGCCTTCGAGCTGCAGGAGGTTCCCTTCGAGCGTGTGGTAGCAGCTCTCGACGTCGCTCGTGACCTGAGCCGTACCCCGCTCTTCCAGACGATGCTCGTGCTGCAGAACGCCCCCGCGGAGGACGTGGACTTCGCAGGCCTGACCGGTTCGTTCGAACCGAGGTTCAACGGAACCGCCAAAGTGGATCTGATGCTTGACGTGGTGGAGTCCGGCGGCGCTCTGGCCTGTACGTTCGAGTACCTGACCAGTGCTTTCACGGCCGAAACCGTTCGCCGCGCGGGCCGTCAGTTGACACGGATCTTCGAGGCCGTGGCGGGTCAGCCCGGCGTTCGCTTGTCGGAACTGAGATTGGCCAGTCTCCAGGAGCGGCAGGCGGCACTCGGGTTGGGTGCCAGGAACGTGCTTGGCGATAGCCAGGCCATGACTGTGGGCCAGCTTGTCGATGTCCAAGCCGACAGGCTGCCCAACGCGCCGGCCGTCGTGAGCGATGACGGCCGTCTGACTTATCAGGAACTCAGATCCGAAGCCCACAAGATCGCTGACGCGCTCCTGGGGTCCGGGCTCCGAGCCGATGAGCCGGTGGCGGTCAGCCTCGCCTCAACCGGGAGACTGGCGGCCCCTGCGGTTCTGGCGCCCCTGATCGCCGGTGGCGCTCTGGCCGTGGTCGACGACGGCGAAGTCCCGCGCGATATCCGGTTCGTGGTCACGCCAGAGGGCGACGATGTCCGGATCACCGCGCTGCCGGTCGACGGCACCCCCGAGCCCGCAGGCTCGCAGAGGACCGGGTACGCGGTGACCGCTGCCGCGGCTGCGGACGCCGTGTACTGGGCGCGCGGAGTCCTGAGCTCGAACGAACTGGCCATGGTGACGCCGTTCACGGAGGACCCCGTGGCCGTCGGATGGTCGATTCTCCTTCCTCTCTGTTGGGGAGGCAGCGTCCTGATCCCGTCTGCCGATCCCGTGGCGAGCCGGCAGACTCCGTCCGGCGTGACTTTGGCGGTGACCACAGGCGATGACGGGCAGGACCACCGGTACCCGGGCACTACTGTGTCTTGCCGGATTCTGACAACGCTTGAGAAACCATTGTCGCGGCAAGGACGAGACAAGGCGTTGGTCCTCTACGCACCCTGGGGCGTCCCTTGTGCCGGGGCTGTCTTGGAAGGCGACTCATTGGCGCACGCCGGCCTCGAACCGTTCCTGCGCTCTGGAGTCTTCCTGCTGGACAGCTGTTGTGAACCGGTGGTTCCGGGCCAGCCTGGTCAGGTCTATCTGGCCGCGACGCCGTCGATCGATGACGGGCATCGCGTCGCCATCACCGTCGACGGGCGTCCTGTAGAGCTGGTGCCGACCGGCGACCGGGCCTTGTGGACGACGCGGGGCCGGTTGGCCTCGGCCATGGCCGGCCGTTCGGCGACGGCCGGAACAGCGGGTTCGGCGACGGCCGGATCGGCAACGGGTCTCCTCGGACGGCCCGACGAATCAGCCGTCGCCGACATCTGGCGAGAAGTGCTGGGCCTGGACCGGATCGCGCGTGATGCGAACTTCTTCGACCTGGGTGGTCATTCGCTCGGTCTGGTCCGGGTCCAGGCCGCGATCGCCGAGCGGCTCGGCCGTCGTCTGGAACTCCTCGATCTGTTCGCCAATCCGACTGTCGAATCGCTTGCCCGCTTTTTGTCCGCGGGCGAGGACCCCGCCATGGTCGTTGAACATCCGATGGCCCACGTCGGGGCTGAAGACGAGGACCCGGCACCGTCGGCCGGCCGGCGAAAGGGCGGTGCGGGCGGCTTTGAACCGATGGCGATCATCGGCATGGCGTGCAGATTTCCAGAAGCCGACGGCTATGACCAGTACTGGCGGAACTTGGTCGAGGGCGTTGACGCCACGCGGGTCCTCTCCGACGAGGAGCTGCTCGCAGCCGGCGTGGGCGTCGAAGAAATGGCGGATCCGTCATATGTAAGACGGGTCGGGGTGGTCGACGGCGTCGACATGTTCGACGCGGCGTACTTCGGCCTCGCAGGCCGCGAGACCGAGCTCATCGATCCACAGCAAAGGGTCTTCCTCGAAACCGCTCACGACGCTCTCCAGGACGCCGGCTATGACCCTGACCAGTATTCCGGCCGCGTCGGCGTCTTCGGCGGGATCGGCCTCAACCTGTACGGATGGGAGAATGTCGCGGCCAACAGCGCCGAACTCAACTTGACCCATCTTCAGGCCCTGATCGCGGTGGAGAAGGATCATACGGCGACCCGGACGGCCTACCGGCTCAACCTTCGCGGCCCGGCTCTGACGATTCAAACCGCGTGTTCGACCTCGCTGGTATCGGTGAACGCGGCCGTCCAGGCCCTGAGCCTGGGCGAATGCGACCTCGCCTTGGCGGGCGGTACCAACGTGGCCGCGCGGCCGACCGGATACCGCTACGTCGACGGCGGCACTTTGTCGCCCGACGGGCGGTGTCGCGCCTTCGACGCGGACGCGAAAGGGCCCGGTCCGGGAATGGGATCCGGCTTCGTCGTGCTTCGTCCACTGGCGGCCGCCCTGGCTGCGGGCGACACCGTTCACGCCGTGATCAGCGCTTGTGCGACCAACAACGATGGTTCGGACAAGGTCGGCTATACGGCTCCGAGCCTTTCGGGTCAAGAACGAGTGCTGCGTACCGCGTATGAAGCCGGTAAGATCGACCCGCGCACCGTCGGCTGCCTCGAGGCGCACGGCACGGGTACGGCGCTCGGCGATCCCATTGAGGTCGCCGCGCTGGTCAAGGCTTTCGGACCGGCCGTGGACGACGAGCCCTGGTGCGCGCTGGGCTCGGTCAAGACAGCCATCGGGCACCTCGACGCCGCAGCCGGCATCGCTGGCCTGATCAAGGCGGTGCTCTCGGTACAGCGCGGCCTGATTCCCCCGAGCCTGCACTTCCGGTCTCCGAACCCTGGCATAGGGTTCGCGTCGTCGCCGTTCTTCGTGAATGCACAGCTCCGGCCATGGCCTGAGAGCTTCCCGGTGCGGCGCGCCGGGGTGAGCGCGTTCGGCATCGGAGGAACGAACGCCCACGTGGTCGTCGACCAGCCGCCGGCTCCGCGAGAGGGCGACCCCGCGGCTGAATGGCAGCTCATCGTGCTCTCTGCAGCTACTCCGGCCGCCCTGGAGAGGTCCGCTTCGAACCTCGCCGACCATCTCGCGTCCCATGCCCAGATGAACTTGGCCGACGTCGGCTTCACACTGCAGGTCGGACGCCGTGCGATGCCCTGCCGGCTGGCGGTCGTGGCGCGCGATCTCCCGGATCTCGTGCATGCGCTCAGAGCCCGAGACGACAACAGAGTCATCCGGGGCGTTGCCGACAGGACAGACGGTGTCGTCCACCCCAGGGCGGGGTTCGCCGACGGGCCGCGCCACGGAAAGTCGGACGGCGATGAACGGGCTGCTTGGCTCCGGAGAATCGCCGATGCGTGGGCCGCAGGCGCGGATGTGAACTGGCAGGACCTGCACGCCGGAACTCGACGGTGTCGTGTCTCCCTGCCGACATACGCATTCGACAAACGTCGTTACTACGTCGAACCGGCCAGGATGCCCGAGAGCCCGACGGTGAGCGTGCCTGTTCGTCGTGAGCTCTCAGATGCCTTGTATCTGCCTTCATGGCGGAGGGCGAGCGCTTCGCCGAAGACTCGAGACAGCCGGTACCTGGTTGTCTGCGACAGCTCCCCGCTGGCCGGCGATCTAGTAGCCGAGCTTCGGTCCGCAGGGGCGGACGTCGTGCTCGCCGGGCCCGGGGCGGCCGCCGCATCAGCCGGCTGTTTCGCGGATCTGTCCGACCTGACCGGTATGACGGAGCTCTTCGAGACGTTGCGCCGTGAGTCGTCAGTGCCGTCTTCGGTGGTGCACTGCGTCGGGCCCGGCAGCGGAGAGTCGGCCGGATATCGCAGCTTGGTCGCGCTGGCGCGGGTGTTGGCGTCGGGACGGGCCACGGAGGTTGAATCTCTCGTGGTCGTAACTGATGGCGGACAGGCGGTGGCCGGCGAAACAGGCCTCGACCCGGAAGCAGCCATGAGCGCGGCACTCGTCCACGTCATGAACCAGGAATTGGGACGGATCACCTCACGTGTCGTCGATGTGGCGACCGGCGGCGGGCCGAGCTGGGCCGTGGCTCGACGTGCCGTCGCGGAGATCCGCAGCCAGTCCTCGGATGTGCTGGTCGCATTGCGCGACGCGGACCGTTGGACTCGGGGCTACGAGCCGCTCCAGACTGGCGCCGCGCCGTCGTTGCTGAGAGAGCGGGGCGTCTACATTCTCTTCGGCGGCACAGGGACAGTTGGGCGCGGTCTCGCGCGGTTCTTGGCCGAACGGTTCAGTGCCCGCTTGGTCCTGGTCCGCCGATCGCCTCTCGCGGCGGACACGGACCACGCGTTCATCAGCTCGTTGGAGGAACTCGGCGCGGTCGTTCATTTCGTCCAGGGCGATGTGGGCGATCGTGCCGACGTGCAGCGGGTCGTTGAGGAGACCGAGCGGCTGTTCGGAGCTGTGAGCGGAGTGGTGAACGCCTCTGGGGTGGTGGCAGAGGGCTACGCCGCGTTGCTCGCAGACCTCGATGCCGAGGTCTGCGAGCGCAATTTCCGGTCGAAGGTCGATGCGGCGGCCGCGCTCGAGGCCGTCTTCGCAGACCGGGGTCTCGACTTTTGCGTGTTGAGCGGTTCGTTGTCCGCAGTCCTCGGCGGCCTGGGCTACGGCGCCTATGCCGCGGGGAACGCATACATCGATGCTTTTGTGGAGTCGCTGCGCCGCCGACGCGACGTGCCGTGGATCGCGATCGACTGGGACGCGTGGGGCACCGCTGACGCGGCCGGCGTGGGGCCGGCTGCCGACCTTGCGGTGCCGTTGACCTCGGTCGAAGCAGCTGAGCTGTTCGAACGCATCCTGGTCGATGGTTTTCCGGCACGCGCGGTGGTCTCCAAGAGCGATCTGAGCGCACGGCTCGCGGCATGGGTCGATCGTGATCTCGGTGGTGCGCGAGACCATGATGAGAAGGAGGACGAACGGACGGCGATGCCTCGGTATCCCCGTCCCGACCTCAAGACGGTGGCGGTGGCGCCGCGCACTGAGACCGAATCCGTGATCGCCGCCATTTGGGCCGATGTCTTGGGACTGGACGCGATCGGGGTCTTCGACGACTTCTTCGAGCTCGGCGGAGATTCCCTGCTGGCCCTGCGGGTGGTCGAGCTGATGGAGCGGAGTCTCAAGCGGCCCGTGTCGCTCAGTGCGATCCTCGATACCGGCACGATCGAGCACCTGGCGGATGCCATGGACGGTGACGGTGCGGCAGCCGAACAGGTCCTGGTTCCGCTCGGGGGTGAGGGCGACCGCAACATCTTCCTGGTGCATCCGCTCGGCGGTAGCGTCCTGGGTTATCGGAGCCTTGTCGGACGGTTGCCGGCGACGCTCTACGGACTCCAGCCGCCGTCGCTTGTGGAGAACCAGGTGGGCGTGCCGAGCATCGGCGACCTCGCCGAGCGATACCTCGCGGAGGCCACAAGAATCCAGCCTCAGGGCCCGTATCTGATCGGCGGCTGGTCTATCGGCGGCACGATCGCGGTCGAGATGGCTGAGCGGCTCCTGGCAAGGGGCGACGAAGTCGCCTGGACAGGGGTGATCGACGCGGCGCCGCCACGGCCCGGCGACGACTTCGCCACCGATCGGGAGCAGATCGCCTTTGGCGACTCCGAGATCCTTAAATCGCTGGGCGTCGCGACGACCACGGATAGCGTGCCTCCCGTCCCGGAGGGCTACGAGCAGGGTGCGCTGTCCGAGCGCATCGAGAGAACCGCACAATGGCTTGTCGAGCACCGCTTGCTTTCGCGCGGGCCTGATGTCGAGCGCCGGGCCCGGATGTTTGTGGTCGCGCGAGACAACCTGCACGCGTACCACCGGCACCAACCCACCGCGTTCGACGGCCGGATCAGTGTGTTCGCGACGGACTCGAGTATCGAAGTGACCGCGGATCCCACGCTCGGTTGGGGGCGGGTGGTAAACGTAGAGCAATCGATGCTGCGCGGGGAACACGAGACTGTACTGGAGGAGCCGCAACTATCGGAACTCGTCATATTGATGCGGCACAGTCTGTCCAGAGTGATTGGCTCTTGACCGGACGAAGCGAAGGTCGTAGCGCTCCGGCAGGGATTCGGTGTTCGTGATAGGCACATACGCAAACGTCGTCGTCTTTAAAGACGACGACGTTTGCCTCTATGACGAGCGGGCTAAACGCGCGGAAGAAAAAGATCGTTAAGGGTTGACACGTAGTCTGCGTCACTGCCGGAAGAGACTGTGCAGTAGAGAAACGAATCGGAGCCGACGACGGGCGCGACGGGGCTGACCAGGAAGACTCCCAGCCCGATGGTCGGGTCGAAAGTGATACCTGCCTTTGCCAGACCTTCGAGGAAATGTTCCGTTGAACGGATGTCCCAGCCGGGCTCCGCTCGGCGTTGGCGCACGGTCGTGTGCGCCGGCACCACGCCACGCTCAATGAGATGGTGCAGATGCGAACCCGATGTGGTGCGCGCGTTCACCTCGGTGGACATCACCTTCCCGCTGTCGGTGACGATGCCGTCCAGGGAGAGGAGACCGCGGTATCCGATCGACCGGTAGATTTCGGCGAGCCGGAGCGCGCTCCCCGATGCTTGGTCCAGAGCAGGATCTGCCAGCCCGGGATTGCCGAGCGTCTCGCAGACGATCCCGCCCTCCTCATATGACAAGACGCCTGTGCCGACGATTGCGCAGGCTTCGTCGGTGACCTGCACTTCGACATACATCGTGGTTTGGACGCTCTGGAGCTCCTCCACGATCACTGGGAACCGGGATTCGGAGGAAGCCCATGACCACCGACTCCGCCAGTAGGTCCGGACGGCGTCGGGTGTGTCGGAAAGCCGGTACTCGTGGCGCGCCCCGATGTTCGCCGGCGAGCTTGAACCGGGCCGCAAGACCATCTCATTGCCGAATCCGGCGCCGCTGTGTGCCCGCTTGACCATCGCGCAGTGGCCGGACTCAGTGATGCTGCTCAAGGCGCGGGCTGCGTCGGCTTCTGTGTGGCACACGAATCCGGGTGCGATGACGACGTCTGCAGCCGCGGCCAGCGCCCGGAAGACAGCCTTGCTGTTCGCCATCTCTGTGCCGCCCTGCGCGAAGAACGCTGCTCCCGGGGTCCGATCGGTCAGCCCGAGAACGGCGGCGCACTCGCTGACGAGGGCGGAAGGAAACAGAGAGAACACCTCTGTGATCCGCTCGGCGTGCGGTGACATGTCGGCGATGAATGAGGAGTGGGTTAGCGATTCCACCTGGATCACACGATTGCCCCGGGGCCCGGGAGGGCAGGTCACGACGGCGATTCGGTCACTGTCGATGAACTTCACGGCGGCGACGTGTCGCACGAAGGAGGCGTCGGGCGTATCCGAGACCACGACCAGGTCGCCGTCGTCGGCGAACCAGAAAACACGCTGAGACCAGTCTCGGGCGTCGCGACCGAGCCAAAGGGCGCTGTCGACCGCATTGGCGATCAAGAGCTTCACCGGTGCCCGTCCTTCCGTAGTGCCGAATGGTCGTCCATTGAAGGCGTTACGGCGCAGGCCCCATGGGGTGGCGACTGGGCGGATCGCGCAACAGCCGCCGACGGACACGATGCGTCGATGACGTATTCAATCTTCAATGAAGACATCTCATCGTAACGATTCGGAACCAGCATAGCGTCTGCTAAATTCGTGGAGTCAACACTCGGCGCGTAAAAGCTTCAACGATCGCCCCTCCACGACCCGATCCGACACGCGGGTCTGCCTCCCCACCGCCCCGACGCTTGCAGAACGGACGATCATGGTGACAGTGCGATCCGAGGCCGGCGAGCGCGGCAGCGCCCGATCTGCGCCGCAGGACTTCGATGAACAAAGCCGCCGGGAATGGCAGCAGCCGGACTGGGACGATCACCCGGATCGGGCCTGGGCGCTGGGGGAACTGTCCCGGGCCGCGCCTCTGGTGTCGGCGGCGGAGCTCCGGCAACTCCGCGAAGGACTGGCGGCGGCGGCCGAAGGCGAGTCACTGGTCCTGCAGGCGGGGGACTGTGCCGAGAGTTTCGCTGAGGGGACGCCTTCACACATCGCCCAAAAGCTTCACCTGCTGCGCTCGCTGGCCACGGAGCTTTCCGAGCGAGACGGCCGGCGTGTGCTGCAGATCGGCCGGATCGGGGGTCAGTTCGCCAAGCCGCGGTCCCACGAACACGAGCACCATGGCGGTCGTGACCTGCCCGCCTTCCGCGGACACCTGATCAACTCCGAGATCCCGACGACCGATGGTCGCCAACACGATCCCGCGCGCATGGTCATAGGCCACGGTCACGCCGCGCAGATTCACCGGCTACTGGACAACGCCCGCGAGAACGACGGTGCCGGGCCCTGGAGCAGCCACGAAGCGCTGGTGCTCGATTATGAAAAGGCATTGATGCGAGGTGGCGAGGCCGGCGGTGGATATCTGAGCTCGACTCACCTGCCATGGATTGGCGAACGCACCCGCCGGGCCGACGGCCCGCATGTCCGCCTGCTGGCCCCGGTGCAGAACCCGGTCGGCTGCAAGGTGGGTCCTTCTGCCGACCCGGAGGAACTCGTGCGGACGTGTGACGCCCTGGATCCCTTCCGGATCGCCGGCCGATTGGTCCTGATCACCCGGATGGGTTGGCGGCACGCGGAGAACCGGCTCCGCGCCGTCGTTCGAGCCGTGGCGGCTGCCGGCCATCGGCCGGTATGGCTTTGTGATCCCATGCACGGCAACACCGTCGTCACGTCCGACGGCGTCAAGACCAGATTCCTCAGTCACATCGCCGCGGAGGTCCGACAGTTCAGGCGGGTGCTGAACGGCTGCGGCGTCCCTGCCTCCGGTTTGCATCTGGAGGTCTCCGCCGACCAGGTCACGGAATGTGTGGGTGCGGACGTGCCGGACCCGGCCGCGCTGAAGAACCGGTACACGACCCTGTGCGATCCGCGGCTCAACCCGCGGCAGGCGCTGGAGGTGGTGTCCGTGTGGTGTTGAGGTATCACCCCTGACGCATCGAACGCCTGACGGCATAGCGCTTCTGTGTAGTATCTTGGCGAGTAGATACTTCAAGCGTCTGGCGGAGTCTTCCCGGATGAGGAAGACGCCGGTTTGGGGAGGATGGGTATGCGCAACCGTCTAGTCATGAAGCCGCGTACGACCGCGAGGGCGAGACTGTTTTGCTTCCCTTCCGCGGGCATGGGCGCCTCGATGTATCGCGGCTGGCATGATGCGTTCCCCGAAGGCGTACAAGTCGCCGCGCTGCAGTGGCCGGGGCGTGAGAGTCGGTTCAGCGAGACGCCGCTGAGCTCGGTTGCCGAACTAGTCGACCACGCGGTGGAGATCATCCGTCCCTATCTGGATCTGCCGTACGCCCTGTTCGGGCACAGCATGGGTGCGATCGTTGCGTACGAGACGGCAAACCGGCTCCGTGCAGAAGGAATTCACCACCCCATCCACATCTTTGCGTGCTCACACAGCGCGCCCCAACTGTCCACCGGCGATCCGCGTTCGGCGAAGATGACAGACGAGGAACTGGTCGAGCATCTTCATGGGGCGGGCGGCGTGGGGGAGGAGTTCCTGGAAAGCCGTGAGTATCTCAACCTGATGCTCCCAGCTATCAGGGCAGACCTGCTCGCTGTAGACACCTACCTGTGGCGCGGCGACGAACCGCACACCGTCCCCATCACCGCGATCGCGGGTCAAGACGACATATGGGCCTCGCCAGAGGCGCTGCAGGCGTGGAAGGTGCACACGGCCAGTCGATTCAGCACCCGAATAATGGCCGGCGGACATCACGTGGTTCGCGACAACCGGACGATGGTGATCGCGGCCGTGGCGGACGACATCACGTTGTCGATGGCGCTTTCGTCCCCCGACGAACGTCCCGTCCGGTGATGAACGGCCCCGTCCCTGACCCGTCTGACCGGCCGTTCGTCTGCGAACCGTCGCCTCTCCAACGGCGGATCTGGGAGCAGGAGCGCGCTTTCCCCGGTTCGGTACAGCCTGTGGTCCGCGTTCTGCGTTTCCGCGGTCCGGTCGGTTCCGACGCCGTGTATACGGCCGTCAGGATGCTGGCGACTGAAAACGCCGCACTTCGTTCGGCGTTCGTCCTAGACGCGACTGGTGAACTTCTGGCTCTCGTCGGTGCGGCAGCTCCGGTCCCGGTACTAATCGGGGGAGGCTCCAGCGATGAGGTCGAGACTTTCGAGGAGTTCGTCAGCCGTCCGTTCTCGCTGTCGGGACCGCTGTTCCGCATCCGGTTCGACCGCGACCGGTCGGGATCTGGCAGGCTGGTCCTGGTCGGCAGCCCGGCCGTCGGCGACCATCGCTGGTTCGACGCCTTGGCCGCCCGTCTGGCCGAGACGATCGTGCGGCCGCGGAACTCGCGCGACCTGTTGGGTATCCTGCTTCAGGAACCCGCGGTATCTCGTACCGGGCTCATACCGGCCGAGGCGGAATTTCCCGCCGATCGTCCCCGGCCCGCCCTCGTCGGGCCGACCTGGTCCAGCCCGATCCGGGTCGGCAGGCAGAGCCTTGAAAGGCTCGCAACGACGGTTTCCGGCGGTGCGCCGGATACCGAGCTTTCCGTAGCCGTAGCCGTGCACACCGTCGCGGCCCGGTGGCTCGACCGGCGACGGATGGGGGTAGCCGTTTGCCGCGGAGCGCACTTCTCGGTGACGGAGTTGGACTATCGCCCCACTACTGAGTTCCGGTCTCAAGTGGACACACTGGCTGACGTGGTGCCGGGGGCAGTGCACCCGTTCCCACCGCTTGACGCGGCGTCGGTCGTGCTCCGGCCCGCGATTCAAGCCGCCGGCCCGGCGGCCTCGGTCCATGGGGAGTTGACTGCGCCGCCTTCACAACATGCTGCGGTGGAATTCACCTTTACGATCGCTGATGAGCCTCAAGCCATCCTGTCTGCGCGCCGTGATGTGGTTTCGGAGAAGGCGTTCCACGGCATGGCCGAAGCTCTGGTCATGGCGCTTGACACCTTCGCCGGCGACCCCCAGACGAACCTCGGGGCGGCGGAACTGGCATCCGCGTCGGACCTCGCTGGCAGTGCGACGTTCGCAAAGCCTCCCGTGCCCGCCGCGGAGTATGGAATGTTGCTGCATCAGCTGTTCGAGGCCCAAGCCGGCAGAACCCCAGACTCCCCCGCCGTGATCTTCGATGGCGCGGTACTGAGTTATCAAGAGCTGAATGCCCGCGCCGATCGTCTGGCGTGCGCGCTCGCGCATCAAGGCATCGGAAGCGGCTCCGTCGTGGCGTTGTGTTTCGAACGTTCCGCGGCCTTGCTCACGGCGACCCTCGCCGTGCTGAAGGTCGGCGCCGCATACCTGCCGTTGGTCTCCGAACTGCCGCCGGAGCGGCTCGCGCTCATCCTCGACGACTGTCGGCCCCGCGCGGTCATCGCCACACGGCAGATGGTCGAACGGGTACCCGGCCGGCATTGCGCACGGCTGCTGATTCTCGAGGACCTGCTGGAGGCCGCCGGCGCCGAACCACAGACCGATCTCGACGTGAGGTCCTCACCCGAGGATCTCGCCTACATCGTCTATACGAGCGGTTCGACCGGCCGTCCCAAAGGCGTGATGGTTCGGCACAAGAGCCTTGTCTCCAGGATCTTGTGCGATTCCTATGAACCGACTGTTCTGGGCGAAAAGTACCTGTTGACCACGGCGCCGTCATTCATGGATTCCAATTGGGAGACGTTCACACCGTTGTCGAGCGGCGGGACGATCGTCATTCCGACAGACGCTGAGTCGCGGGACGCGTGGCGGTTGATCGAGCTGGCGGGTGAACACGGCGTCAGGCGGCTGGTGATCGTGCCGTCGCTGTTGTCTGCGATCCTGGAACTCCCGGCGTCGGCGCTGAAAGCGCTCAGTGCCGTGCAATGGTGTCTGTGCAGTGGTGAACCGTTGCCCCAGGCTGTTCTCGATCGTGCGGCGCGCGCTCTTCCGACCATGCGGGTAGCGAACGTCTACGGACTGTCTGAGACCTGGGACGTGTGTTGGGCGGACGCCACCAAGACTCGTGAAGCCGAAGTGATAGGGCGGCCGATGCCCCACTCCGAACTCCACGTGCTGGATGCCGGTCTGCTTCCCAGCCCGGCGGGCGTCTCAGGCCAGCTGTACGCCGCCGGTGCCGGTCTGGCTCGGGGCTACCTGTGTCGCCCCGCGCAGACGGCGGAACGCTTCGTACCCAATCCCTACGGTCCGCCGGGATCGAGGATGTACAGGACCGGCGATCGGGTTCGATGGCGCGACGACGGCATGCTCGAGTTCATAGGCCGGATGGACCGGCAAGTGAAGATTCGTGGTTTCCGTGTCGAGTTGGAGGAAGTGGAAACGGTACTCAGCGCCCTTGTTGGATTCGAAACCGTGGTCGTGGCGGAGCAGGGGGATCGAGCACGGCTGACTGCGTTCGCCGCGGTGCCTGAAGAGTCCCGGTTGGACGCGAGGACGTGGCGGGCTCGACTGGCGTCGCATCTGCCGGATTACATGATGCCTGCGGAATTCATCTGGCTCGACGCCTTCCCACTGACGGCGAACGGCAAGGTCAACCGGCTGGAGTTGTCGTCTGCGAGGCCCCGTCGCAGCGTTGCCTATCGACCTGCGCGAACTGGCGTCGAGCAGCTTCTGGTGAGTTTTTGCGCACAAGAGGCAGGCCGTCCCGGGACCGGCCTCGACGATCCGCTGGACGGGATCGGCGTGGGGTCGGTGGTCCGGATGCAGCTCAAAATCCGCTCGCTGCTCGGGATAGAGGTCACGCTCGCAGATCTGCTTGAGGCAGGATCGCTCAGTGAGGTCTCGGATCTGGTGAGTCGGATGAGATGACTGTCCCCGAGTGGGCCGGCAACGGGCATCGCCCGTTGCCGGCCCATCGTCACGCCTGGCTGTCGGCGGCCGCTTCCATGAACTTCCGCAGGCTCAGCGGGCGCATGTCCGTCCAGACCTCTTCGATGTGGGCCAGGCAGTCCGCTTTGGGGCCGGTCGGCCCGCACTCGCGCCATCCCACGGGACATTCTCGCTCGGCCGGCCAGATGGAGTACTGCTCCTCGTGGTTGATGACCACCTTGTAGGTCCTACCGTCTTCGTCCTCGAACATGAGAGTCTCTTTCTGCTGGAAAGGGGTGTCGTGCTGAGTCAACTGGTCTGATCGCTGCGCGCGGCGGTCTTGTGACTGATGAAGTCCGCGACCGCGCTTATGGAGTTGAAATTGCCGACGTTCAACTCCTCCGGGCCGACTGCGATGTCATAGGTCCGCTCCACCCACATCACCAGCTGGACGGCGAAAAGCGAGTTGACCCTGCCGGTGGCGAAGATGTCGTCGTCGTCCGCGACCGGCTCCTCGCCGACGTGTCTGCCGACGAACGTCCGCACGGAGTCCAGTGGGGTTTCGCCTTCCGCCACGGTCGCATCCATCGTTTCCTCCCGCGTTTCCGATGTGGTCAGATCGTTTCGTAGTCGAAGAAGCCCGCGCCGGTCTTGCGTCCGTGCAGACCGGCGTCGACGAGACGACGCAGGTAGGGGCACGGCCGATATTTCGGGTCCTTGAAGTCTTCATAGAGGACTTCAAGGGAAAAGAGCACGGTGTCCAGGCCGATCAGGTCCGCCGTCGCCAGCGGGCCCATCTTGTGGTTGAAGCATTCCCGGAACAGGCGATCGACGTCGGAAGGCGTGGCGACCCCGTCCTGGATCAGGAAGGCGGCCTCGTTGACCGTGAGCATCATGACCCTGTTGGTAACGAACCCGGGCATGTCGTTGACGACCACCGACCGTCTTCCCGTCCGGGCGAACAGCGAGCTGGTCAACGTGACGGATTCGGCGGAGGTCAGGTGGCCGCGGATCACCTCCACGGTGGGCATCATCGGTGCCGGGTTCATGATGTGCGTGCCGACCACCCGGTCGGCACGGCCCGTGAGACCGGCCACCCTCGTGATCGGGATCGCCGACGTATTCACCCCGAGCACGCATTCTTCCCCGCAGATCGCGTCGAGTAGCGGGTAGACCTGGGCCTTGACGGTCCAGTTCTCGGTCACGTTCTCGACGACGTATCCGACCTGTGACAGAGCCTGGTAGTCAGAGGTGAACTCGATCCGGGCCGCCACCGCCGCGTGGTCCGGTCGGAAGCCCCGGGTCAGCGGCGCCAGCCGGAGGTTCCGGTCGATCTCGGCGCGGGCTGCGCGCAAGGCCTGTTCTGATACATCGACGCAGACCACGTCGATGCCGGCTTCGGCGAACATCTGGGAGACGCCGCGGCCCATCGTGCCGGCGCCGACGACGCCGACTGACCGGATCCTCGCCGCGGCCAGATCCGTCTGCTCCCGACCGTCGTCCGGTCCATGGTGATGACTCTCCAACATTGGACCAACTGTAGACTGTCTCGACTGTCGCCAAAAGAGGCTTCTATAAATACTCTAGTTCCCGTAGACTCTTCAGTGTGAGCGAACCGGAATCGTTCGACTGCTGGCTAATCGGGGGCGGCATCTTGGTCGCTGAGTGTGGGCAGACGCTACTGCGGCGAGGCCACCGCATCGGAGCGGTGATCACCGACGACCAGGAGATCCGAGAGTGGGCACGGGAGCACCGGATCCCTTGGCGGGAGAATCTTGACGCTGCAGCCGCCGCCTCGGGCGGACGCCCGGATTTCCTGTTCAGCATCGCCAATGGAGTGATTCTGACTCCCGGCCAGATCCAGGTGCCGCGGGTGTCCGCGATCAACTTCCACAGCTCTCCCCTGCCACGGTATGCCGGCGTCAACCAGACCTGCTGGGCGATCTACCACGGTGAGGCGGACTACGCGGTCTCGTGGCATGTCATCGATCCGGACATCGACACCGGCGACATCCTCCTCCAACAGTGGTTCGGTCTCGACCGCGACGAGACGGCGTTGAGCCTCAACCTCAAATGTCACAGCGCCGGTGTCGTCAGTTTCGCTCGCCTGGTGACCGGTTTGGAATCCGGCGACATCACACCTCGAAAGCAGGATCTGTCCCAGCGGAGCTACTTCGCACGCAAGGACACGCTGCCACATGGCGGAATCGTTTCGTGGGACTCTGAGGCCGCCCAGATCGAGCGCGCGTGCCGCGCGGCCGACCACGGCCCGTTCGTGAATCGGCTGGGCGTACCGAAGATCGTTGTCGGCGAGCATGTTTTCGTCTTGCGCCGAGCCGCCGTCGTGGATCGACCGAAAGGCGCGATAGGCACTGTCGAAGTCGACGGGAACGGGTCGGTGGTGGTCGCCGCCACCGACCGCGGCGTGCGGATCGACGAGTTGACCACGTTGGATGGCACCGCGGTGCCACCGCGATCGGCCATCGTCGCATCCTTGGAGCGGGCCGGAATCGCCGCCAGCCCGCTCTCCTACCTGCCCGCGCAGATCCTGGAGCAAGCGGCCGACGTGGCCAGACGGAGTGCCCGGCACGAAGATGAATGGGTCGACGTGCTGGACGGCCTCCAGCCCGTTGCGCTGCCTGGGATCCCGGACCTTACGGCTGCGGACGTACAGGAGCGGCAGCCGATTTCCGTGGACCGGCGTACGAAGCGGGTTCTGTCGGACACCTGGGCGGCTTCTGCCGAGATCGATGTCGCTCTCAGCGGCTGGCTGGCGGCGATCACCCCGCGGGGGCAAGAGGGCGCCAGCGTCCTCTGGAGCACACCCACGCTGCGCTCTGTGACAGATGGCGTGGGGATGCTGTTCGCTGACGCCGTTCCGATCAGTGTGGCGGTGCCACGTGACGCGACGTTCGCCGAGTTCGTGGCCCTTACGGCGGATCAGCGCGCGGCCGCCGAGCGGAGGGGGACGTTTCTGCGCGACCTTGAAGCCCGAATACCTCGTGCGTCGCCGCGGCCCCCGCTTCAGATCGCGTTCAGCGAGGAGGCAGACCGCCAGGACGCTCCGTCGGCGGATTCCTTGGTGACCGTCTTTCTGGGGCCGCGGGCATCCTGGGCGGTCTGTGCCAATACAGCCCCGGATCTGGCTTCCGAGGTGTGGTGGGCCGCATCCGTCGTTGCCAGGCGGGTCCAGACCATCATTTGCGCGGCCGCCGAATCGCCGACACTGACGCTCGCGCAGCTGTGCGACATGGCCTGAGTCTGGGGGAAGGATGGATGACGGCACTGTGAGCCTGTGGGCTGCTGCGATGGCGACAGCGGAACTGTACCCGGAACGGTTGGCGGTTCTGGCTCCAGATGGCGAGGCCACCTACGGTGAACTGCTCGGATGCGCGTATGCGCTCGCAGCGCGTTTCGTGGCGGAAGGAGTCGGCCCGCGTGACCGGGTCGGCGTCGCGGTGGCGCCGGGTCGCACCGCCATCGCTGCCGCGATGGCTGCGATGATGTGCGGGGCGGCGTTCGTCCCGGTCGATCCCGCGCATCCCGACGCTTTCATTCAGAGTCTGTTACAAGCTTCCTCCGCGTCGATCGCAGTGTCTGCTCCCGGCAGGGCATCGCTCGGCCTGCCGACCATCACCGCCGACGAGGTCGAACCCTTGTTCGGGGCGGGTGTCCGCGACGTGTTTCCGGCTCTGAACAGGGACGTCGCTTACGTTATACACACATCGGGCTCCACGGGCGTTCCTAAAGGGATCGCGGTCTCTCATCGGAGCGCACTCAATGTGATCGCGGAAATAGATCGAATCGCCCCGAGTCCGAAATACGCGAACGGAAGTTGGTGGGCGAGTCCCAGTTTCGACGTCTCGATTTGGGAAGCGTGGGCTCCGCTTCAGCGTGGAGGAGCCGTCGTCGTGGTACCGGACCACGCCAGGCTCGACGCGGAAGAACTCGTGGGCTTCCTGGACGCACAGGGCGCCGCGAGCATGCTCATCATGCCTGGGCTGTTGCCCTCGGTCCGGGATGCCCTGGTGAATACGGACCTTGGTAAAGGTTTTCGGTGCTTGCTGACTGGTGGGGAACCTGTCCGGCTCGGCGTTTGCCAGGACATCTTGGCGGCGCGGCCCGAGCTGGTCGTCCTCAACGGCTACGGCCCCGCAGAGACGACCATAGCCAGCTCTCTTTACCGGGTGCCCGCCGTTGGCGGCGACCGTAACGGCCGCACGCCCATCGGCCTGGCCGTCGCCGGCAACCGTATCCATCTGGTGGATTCCTCCGGAGCCCCGACGACCAACGAGGTGGGCGAGCTTTTGGTCGCGGGGATCAATGTCGCCCGCGGCTATCTGAACGGCCAAGCGGGTGGGTTCACCACCGAGCCCGGAGGCACCGGCGAGCCCGCGTACCGTACTGGAGATCTGGTGCGCCGACTGCCGGACGGGAATCTGTTGTTCGAAAGCCGTGTCGACAACCAGCTCAAAGTGCGCGGCCACCGTGTGGAACCGGGCGAGGTCGAGGCGGCGCTGCACCGGGTGGGCCGGTTTCATGAGGTGGTCGTCGCGAGCCGCAACGGCAATCGAGACCTAGTCGCCTATGTGGTGCCGCGACCAGGGACGGATGTCGACCCCGACGACACCATTCTGAACGTCCGCAAGCTGTTGCCCGCGTACGCCGTGCCCTCGATGATCGTCCGGATCGGCGCGGTGCCTCAGACCCGGAACGGGAAGACCGACTACGCGGCCCTGGCGGCGTTGGCGGTGGATAAGGGTGACAGAGAACCGAACCCGGTAGCGGATCCGCTGCTTCAAGCGGTCCTCGACTGCTTCTTCGAGTACGCCCAGGGTACGGGCGGTTCCCCCGATAGCGGGTTCATCGAAGTCGGCGGGACCTCATTGGGCGCGATACAGGCAGCGGCAGATCTCCGCAGACGGCTCGGTAAGAGAGTCAGTGCGGCGGACATCCTGCGCGCACCGTCAGCGCATGCTCTGGCCCGGCTGCTGGCTGACGCGACGGAAGCGACTAGTGCAGGCCCGTTAACGGGCACGATGCGCGGTCCTCTTACCCCGGCGCAGCTTGCGATGTGGCTCCACGAACAAGTGACTCAAGATGACCTCCGCTATGTCGAGGTGGTCGCGTTCGATTTTCCGACAGGGCTCGACACCCTCCGGCTGGTTGGCGCGATACGTACGGCCGCTGCGAGACATCTGGCGTTCGGGGCACGGATCGTCGAGGAGAGCAGCGGCCCGCATTGGTCGTTGGGTGAGCGCATGGTTGCTGTCGGGTGCCCAGAACGGGCAGTGATCGCGGGATCGGCGGAGCACGCCGTTCGGATCGCCGAGGCGTTCGGCGCGTTCGACCTGTCGACGGGGCCGCTGATGCGTGCGGAGGTCATTCGGTGCGGTCCCGATTCCGGCACGGTGGTGTTCTCCTGGCACCACCTTGTCATTGACGGTTGGTCGCTTCGGAGGTTCCTTGCGGAGGTCGGCCGGTGCTACCGCGATGACACGTACGAGCCGGCCAGCGAACCGAGAACGGTATGCGATCTCGCGGCGTTGTCCGCAGCCGCCCAAGCGGATCCGGGCTTCGCTGCCCGAGTCAGCGCTCGGGCCGACCGGATTCGCGGCTCGGGTCCGATCCGATTCGCCTGGCCCGGATCTGTTTCCGCCGAGGTGGAGCCAGACCGGGGACTGTGCATTCTCTTCCATCTCACCGGCTTGGAAAACGAGGCACTTCTCGCACGCGCGCGCCAATTCGACGTCACGATCCACACGATCTACCTCAGCGCGTTCCAAGATTCGGTACAGCGGGTCACGGGTCTGCGCGACTTCAACGTCGCCATCGCCGTGTCCGAGCGTGATGTGTGGGGTGCGGGGGATGTCGCAGGCTGTCTGGTCAACACCGTTCTGGTGCCGGCCGCTGATCCCGACCTCTCCACGGCGAATTACGTCCGCAGTGTCGGGACGGCGGTCAAGACTGCCTTGGCGGACGTCGACATCCCGTTTTCGGCTGTCATGCGAGAGCTGCTCAGGGGAATCAAGCCCCGGCCGTCAAATGTTCCTCAGCTCTACTTCACCATGGATCAGGCCGCGACTCTAGATCTCGGCTCCATCGAAGGCCGTCCGCGGTATATCACGCAGCGCAGCCCGAAGTTCGAAATGACATTCAGGCTCGACGTCGGCGCGACAGACGTCCACGGGGAGCTCGCATTCCAGCCGACCGCGGTACCGCCGGGGGTGGCCCAGGCCGTGGTTGACGAGTTCGTGGCGGCTGTCGCCCGGCTCTGCTTATCTCACTAGACAAAGGGTGCAAACGACATGACACGTATCGTCGATCTCACACACGGATTCTACGACGGGATGCCTGCATATCCCGCAGACTGGTTCCCTGCTTTTGCGACGGAGTCCACTATGACCCCGACGTCCGATCCGAATGGGACGCAGCGCACCTTCAGCGTTCTTCATCTCTTTCCGCACAACGCGACCCACATGGAGTATCGCCTGCATTTCTTTCCGGGAGCTGAGGGAATCGACGCGGTTCCACTGGAGACTCTCGTCGGGCGGGCGTGCGTCGCAGACCTCTCATACAAGAAGGATCTGGAACCGGTCACCGGCGAGGACCTCGATGCCGTACTCGCCGACATTTGGCATCCCGGAGATCGGCTCCTGATCCGCACTGACTACGTTCGCAGGGCCTGGGGGCGCAGTGACTACTGGGATGTGCCACCGTATCTGACGCCGTCCGCTGCGAAGTGGGCGGTCGATAACCAAGCGGTGCTTGTCGGTTTCGACTGCCTCACCGAGCTTCCGGGTGACCGGCAGTCACCCGTGCACCACATGCTGCTCTCTGCGGGCATTCCACTTCTCGAATACCTCACGAACATGCATGAGTTGAGTCGCGACGTCGTCGAGCTGATCGCGCTGCCGATCAAGGTCGCGGGTGTCGAGGCGGCGCCGGCCCGGGTGGTGGCCATCGAGACCGACGAGGCCCGGTGAGCACGCTCGCCGATATCGGAGACCGGCTCGCGTCTGTCGAGGCGGTGGTAGCCGTCTCCGGCGAGCCTGTATGGCGCCATGAGATCGTGCTGCCCGGTGCCTTGGACCCGGTGTCGGTCGCGGCGGCGCTGCGCGGCGGACGAAGAACTATGCTGCTCAGGGCCGAACGGGACCCGGTAGCGCGTGTCGTACTGGCCGTGGGCGAGCTGGCTGTCGTCAGTACCGGTGTGCGCGCCGATTCCGCGGGCGGGATCGCCACACCGACAATCCTGCAGCAAGCTATCGCCTTCCTGGACGACCTCCAGCTGCGGGACGCTGTGCTTCCTGAAGAGCGCCGCTGGTTCGGCGTACTCGGGTTCGACGCGATCCGCGACTTCGAACGGCTCGGACCGGAGAAGGATCAGGATCTGCCCGTCTACGACTTCTTCCTTCCTGAAGCCATCGTCAGCTTCGAACCGGAGAGTGTGCGGGTGGTGGGGCGTGGTACCACCCCACCGACTGCCGCGCGAGTGTGCGATCACGTCGTCGAGGCGATTGTCGGATCCAGGCCGGCTGTCTTCGCCGAGCCCAGTACTTCTCCCGGTGTGTTCACCTTCGGGGCTGCTGATTACGCCGACGCGGTCACTGCCGCAAAGCAGCACATCGTCGACGGGGACGTCTTCCAAGTGGTCTTGTCCGTCGGGGTCACCGCGGAATCGGACGCGGACGGTCTGGCCGTGTATCGGGAGCTGAGCCGATTCAACCCGTCGCCGTATCAGTTCTGGTACAGCGCCGGAGCATTCGAGGTGGCGGGCTGCTCACCCGAGCCATGCGTGGAACTCGCCGACGGTCTTGCACTGGTCCGGCCCCTTGCTGGCACCCGGCCTCGTGGGGCGCGGCGACAAGACGATCTGCGCGCTGAACGGGATCTTCTCGGTTCGCACAAGGAACTCGCCGAGCATCGGATGTTGGTCGATCTGGCCCGCAATGATCTGGGCCGCGTATGTGACCCGGGCACGGTGACCGTGCCTCGGCTGCTCGGGGTGGAGCGGTTCTCCCACGTCATGCATCTGACCTCGGAGGTCACCGGTCGGCTGGCCGCCGACCGCACAGTCGCGGACCTGATCCAGGCGACGTTTCCGGCGGGGACGATGACAGGGGCCCCGAAACTGCGTGCCATCGAGGTCATCGACGAGCTCGAACCACGAGGACGTGGCCTCTACTCCGGAGCAGTCGGCAGCTTTGGCCCGGAGGGCGTCGATCTCGTTCTCGTGATACGGAGCGTTGTGTTGACCGGCGGGCGTATAAGGATCCAGGCGGGCGGGGGCATCGTCTACGACTCCGACGCGAAGCATGAGCGAGACGAGTGTTTCGCCAAGCTGGCCGCACCGGCCCGTGCGGTCCGGCTCGACCTTGGAGGCAAACTTCGGTGATATGCGTCATCGACAACTATGACTCGTTCGTCTACAACCTGGTCCAGTACGTCCGAGCTCTTGGCGTCGAGTGCCTTGTCTTCCGGAACGACGCCGTAACAACTCGGGAGTTGGAGCGTCTGAAGCCGGCTCTGCTGCTGATTTCGCCGGGGCCTGGAAACCCGGATACCGCAGGGGCGTCGCTCAACGCGGTCCATGACCTGTCCGGCCTGATCCCGATATTTGGGGTCTGTCTAGGCCACCAGACCATAGGCCAGGCCTTCGGCGCCAAGGTACGTCACGCCGCAGTGCCCATGCACGGGAAGTGCTCTGTCATCGAACACGACGGACGCGGAGTCTTCGAAGGACTGCCGTCGAGGCTCACCGTCACGCGCTACCACTCGCTTGTCGTCGATCCCGACACGTTACCTGACGCGTTGGAGGTGACGGCCTGGTCTCCCGAGGGAGAGGTCATGGGATTGCGCCATCGAGAGATGCCGGTGGAGAGCGTGCAGTTCCATCCCGAATCGCATTTCACCGACCACGGCCAACAGATGATGAAGAACGTGCTAAGCGTAGCGGGTTGTTTCTCACCACTTTCGGAGGAGTTGGTCGAGCTGTGAGCAGCGATGGCATGGACGCGTCCGTCGCCGCGGGTGGCGATCCCACAGCCCACCTTCGCGATATCTTGCAGTGGCATTTCGGTGCCGATACGGGGTCGCCGTTCTGGCTCCGTGCGGCGACCCGATGGGACTTCGACCCGCTGACGGATATCCGCGAGCCCGACGATCTGCGCCGCTTTCCCGACTTGAGTGACGAGCTCAGGAACATCGCGGTGGACGATCTGATCCCGGCAGGAATCGTCGGCGAACCCTTCTCGGTCTATGAGTCCGGTGGTACGTCGGGCGCGCCCAAACGCATCGTCGAGCACAGCTCCCGCTTCGACGCGCTCGGCTGGGTGGATTCCGTGCTCACGGACCACGGTGTCCCCGTGGGCGGACATTGGTTGCACATCGGCCCCACGGGGCCTCACATCGTCGGCAGATCGATGCGGCGTCTGGCCGAAGTCCGCGGCGGGACATGCTTCACCGTGGATTTCGATCCCCGGTGGGTCAAGCGGCTGATCGCCGACGGGCGCAGAGCTCTGGCTGACGAGTACGTCCAACATGTCCTTGACCAGGCCGACCTCATCGTGACCAGCCAGCGCATCGGTGTGATCTTCGCGACTCCTCCGATGTTGGAGGCGCTGTGCGCCAGGGCTTCGCTGTACGACCGCCTCGCATCGGGCCTCGGCGGCGTCATTTGGAGTGGCACGAGTATCAGCCCCATGACACGTCAGCTGCTGGAGGAGGAATACTTTCCAGATATTCCAGTGGTCGGCCTGTATGGGAACAGCATGATGGGTATCGCGCCCCAGGTTCCGAGGACTGAGCGAGACCGGTTTCCTTGCGTGTTCCGCACGCCGCAGCCCCAAGCATTGGTCGAGGTGGTGAATCCCGACACTGGAGAGCGCTCGGCGGTCGGTGAAAGGGGCAGAGTTCTGGTCCACTTGTTGACGAGGGATATGTTCTTGCCCAACGTGCTTGAACGGGACTCCGCAATCAGGGTCGGCACGCCTGATGGCGGGTTCGGGGACGATGTGGCCGACGTCCAGCCGCTTTTGACGGACGGGCAACAAGTCGTCGAAGGCGTGTACTGAGATGGTCGCGTATGAATTTCAGCCGATCGTCTGCGGCGACACGTGGCGATCCGCCGATCGCGTGGAACTGACCGGGGTCGACGGGTCCGTTCTGGCTCTGGTCGGCATCGCTCCGCCCCTTTTGGTCAATGTCGCCCTACGGAGGGCCGCGGAGGAGGCGGGAACGCCTCCGGAATCGGCGCTATTCGGCCGAGCTGCCGAGTTGTACGCCGTTGGGACGGTGGCCGGTCTGTCGCCCCGTGACTACTGTCAGGCTGCTGCACTGGCTACGGGGGTACCGTACTCGGCCTACGCTCGAGCGCTTCAAACGCTTGGTACCGGGGTGGCGGAAGTACCGTCGGCGGTGCTCGCCGAGTTGCCGGCTCCCCTGTCGGGTGACTTCGAGGTCAGGCACATGCCGCGGGGCAGGACGTTCGGTGTTGTGGCGCCGAGCAACCACCCAGGCCCGCATCTGGCTTGGCTGCATGCATTAGCCCTCGGCTACAGCGTGGTCATACGTCCGGGGTCACGCGATCCGTTCACTCCTTTTCGTCTGGCCAGTGCCCTCTTCGAAGCGGGCCTTCCGGCCGGCCGGCTCTCAGTCCTTCCAGGAAGTTACGCGAGTGCGGATTTTCTGATCAGCCACGCAGATCTTGCGCTTGCGTACGGCGGTCCGGACAGTATGGCTCGCTGGTCGGCTGCGCCCTCGGTGGCTCTGCGCGGACCGGGACGAAGTAAGACGCTGCTGGCTCAAACGATTGACCAACAAGCCCTTGATTTTACCTGTCGTGCCATTGCCCACGATGGTGGAGTTCTTTGCACCAATACGTCTGCAGTCTTGACCATCGATGATCCGTTTGAAATCGCTTCGCTGATTGCGATGGAGTTCGATAAGGCTCCGCTGTACACGGCGACTGATACCCGGTGTGTACTTCCCACCTTCAAGCGTGGCCAGGCTGAAGCTCTGATCCGTGTCGTTAATGCGATGACATCGAGCAGTCTCCGCAGAATTGGTGGCGTTACGGATGACATTGTCGAACTGGACGATGGATCTGTGGTGGTGCGGCCTATCGTCTTGGCGACTGATGATCCGCATCATCCGGCTATCGGAACCGAACTCCCGTTTCCGTTCGCTCTCGTCGCGTCCTGGGACCGGGCGCTTGGCGCGGCTCAGTTGAGGAACTCACTCGCCTTGACTGTCATCGGTGCTCCGGATCTCGCGGAGGAAGTCGTGAGGGAGCCGACAATCCGTCGCGTGGTGATTGGGCCCGCAGACCCATGGGCTGTCCATCCCGGCTTGCCTCACGATGGTAGTCTCGTCGGATTTCTTACGGAGGCCAAGGCTCTGATCAAGTCGCCGTAAGTGGCAACCAGCGAATAAAGTGCAGAACGTGCAGTACGTGATCCACCTGCCATTCTGAGCGAGTGGATCGAGGCGGGCGGATGGTTCTTCGACTACCGCAAAGTAACATCGTTACGATGAGGAGTTCCGCAATGATTTTTCCCACTTCGGCCAGTATCGACGAGTCCGCCGCCGCCGTGTCCTCCAGCGTAGTGAATGCCTGGAACGAATGGGATCCGCTGGAAGAAATCGTGGTAGGGCGAGCAGATGGTGCATGCTACGACCCGGCCGAACCCGGGTATCGGCCTATTCTGCGCGGCCTTACACAACCGGGCGAGGTCTTTCCAACGGGACCGAAGCCGGCCGATGTGATCAAGCGCGCGAATGAGGAGCTCGATGGTTTGACGGCACTGCTGGAGTCGCAGGGTGTGGTCGTGCGGCGCCCCGACCCGATCGAATTCGACCGGTCCTTGTCCTCTCCGGAATTCACCGTCGACAGTCAATACTGTTCCGTGTGTCCGCGAGACGTTTTGATCACCGTTGGAAACCAGGTGATCGAGGCCACGATGTCCCGGCGTGCGCGTTTCTTCGAATATCTTCCGTACCGCTCTATCGTCCGAGAATACTGGGACCGGGATTCCGAGATGATCTGGACGGCGGCTCCCAAGCCCTCCATGGCCGACCATATGTATCGGAAGGAGTTCTGGGAGCTGGATGTGGACGAGCGTTACGCCCGCATGCACGATTTCGAGTTCTGCGTGACGCAAGACGAAGTGGTGTTCGATGCGGCCGACATCACAAGAATGGGTCGCGACATTTTCGTCCAGGAGTCGATGACGACTAATCGGGCTGGTATCCGCTGGCTTCGGCGCGAGCTCGAGCCGCGAGGTTTTCGGGTGCATGCTGTTCACTTTCCCTTGGACCTCTTTCCGTCGCATATAGATTGCACGTTCGTACCCCTGCGTCCTGGCTTGGTCCTGACAAATCCGGATAGGCCCATTAAGGAGAACGAGGCGGAGTACTTTTCGGATCATGGTTGGCAATTCGTCGACGCCCCCGAGGCCAGTAGCACGAACGACCAGATGCCGAAATACTGTCAGTCTTCTCGATGGCTTTCTATGAACGTACTGAGTGTGGCACCGGAGACTGTCATCTGTGAGGAATCTGAGAAGAATCTGCAGAGGCTGCTCGAAGCGCTCGGATTCAACGTACTAGTGATCCCTTTCCGCAGCGTCTACGAATTTGGAGGTTCTCTACACTGCGCGACGTGGGACGTGCGCCGTACCGGAGGATGCGAAGACTACTTCGACGGATCTGTCGGTATCGTTGATGGGAGGTGAAGTCGAGGCGAGTAACCGTGGAGGTGTTTTCTGATAAACCCGTGTCATCGAACTGCAATGCTGTCGATTCGAGACATGGAAATGGAGCTTGCGGCACGGATGACCTGAAGCGTCACCTTTTACTCTTGACCAGTATTCTGGTCCAGCCTGCATCGCCAACAAGGCTCGGAACTCGGGTCTTCTGCTTCTAGGTGGCGCCGCGCAGCTGCAGCATCGATGACTCCGCCAGGGTGAATGGCCAGCGCTTCGCGCCAATGGTCTTTGGCTTGGGCGATTTCGAGGCGGGCGAGTGCTGCATGTGCCATACCCTCATGAGCCTGCGCCACGTATCGCTCGGATCCGAAAGACAAACCTATGGACTCGACCTGGACAAACGAACGTTCAGCCGATTCTACGTCGCCGAGGCTGAGGTGTGTGTCACCGATGACGTTTAGCGCCTCACTCTCAAGCTGAAGCCAGCCGACTGAGCGAGCCAGGTCGACTGCTTCGCGGCCAGCTTCGAGAGCCCGGTCCTGGTCGTTTGAGGCCCGATACACGGCGGACAGTCCAACCAGAGCCTCCGCTCTCCCCCGGGGCGAGTTAATAAGACCGCTAAGTTCCAGTGCCTCTCTGTACCGCCTGTGAGCAGCACTCGTTTGACCTTGGAGGTTGAGTATTTCGGCGATATTGCAGACGATGTGCCGGCGCACGGTGTCGTCATCGATCTTGAGCTCGTATGCATGGTTGAAGTAATCGAGAGCCTCTGCGAATCGACCAAGGCCGCGGCTCGTTACGCCGAGGTTATTGGTGAGGCTTGCTTGGAGGTGAAGATCACCGGCCTGGGTCGCGAGATCCAGGGCGCTGAGGAAACATGCTCGGCTTTCATTGAAGTTACTCTCGTCCAAAAGTATGCCGCCAAGGTTTGTCAGCTGGTACGCTTCCGCCAGTAGGTTTCCACTTGCCCGGCTGATCTCGATCGCACGGGATGTGAGCTCACGCGCCTCGGAGGCGGCACCGCGAGCACGCCTCATAGAGGCCAGGCCTACGAGGCATGCCGATTCCGCTTTGTCAAGGCTCAAATGTCGCGCCGAAGTCAAGGCCATTGTGAAGAGCTCTTCCGCTTCACTCCATTGGTTGAGCCGAAAGAAGTAGGGCTGCATTATGCAGACAAGCTGCCACACATGAGAATCGAACCCACGTACTGCGGCATCTCTGACGGTAGCTGCGATGTTGCGGTACTCGTCCTCGAGCAGCGAAAGTGCCGCATCGCGGTTCGGGGCCCTTCGTGGGTGGTTTGGCTCCTCGTGAGGTTCGAACGTGTTATATGGATTCCCGGCTCCCACGGTCCGGCACCAATCGTCAGTCGATACGAGGTAGTAGTCAAGGAGCCTGCGAAGCGTGGACTGCCGCTCGTCATCCCCATCATCGCGGGTGTGCAAGTCTTGCGCGCAGTCTCGGACTAGGTCGTGGAAGCTGTAGCGTCCGGAGCGCCGTTGTTGCAGGAGATTGACATCGATGAGGTCTTCTAGACCATCCTCGGCCTGTTCCAACGAAAGCCCCGAGAGGGCCGCGGCGGTGTACGCGTCGAAGTCGTATCCGGGATGTGCGCTCAGTCGACGGAAGAGAACCTTCTGCGACTCGGAAAGGTGCTGGTACGACCAACCGATAATGGCCATCACGTTTCGGTCGCCGGCAACGAGCGTCCTGGCCCGGCCATCTCGTCGTTGCAGTTGGCCAACCAGATCTGCCACAGACCAGCTCGGGCGATCGCGTAGCCGTGCAGCGGCAATCTGGATGGCTAGTGGCAACCTCCCGCACAGGTCCAGAACGAGCTTGACTTCTTCCGGCTCAGCAGCAGCACGATCAGCACCAGCGATGTGGCTGAAGAGATCATAAGCATCGCTTTCAGGCATCACATCGAGAGAAAGCGGTACCGCACCCTCCAAAGCCGTCATTCGACGTCGACTGGCTATCAGCACAAGAGTGCCGGGTTCGGCAGGGAGCAGGGGGCGCACCTGCGTCACATCAGAGGCGTTGTCCAACAATACAAGCACTCGCCGCCCTGTTAAGGCGCTGCGCCATATAGCGCTACGCGCCGCGAGATCCTGAGGGATTGCCTCGGGAGGAACGCCGCTGCACCGGAGTAGCGTGTTTAGGGCGTGCATCGGAGACAGCGGTTCACTTCCGACGGTGAAACCTTGCAAGTCCACGAAGAACTGGCCGTCCGGATACTGATCAGCCAGCCGATGCGCGAGATGGACCGCCAGCGTCGTCTTGCCAACGCCGCCCATACCATCGATGGCTGAGATCACGAGCGCCGCGGTATCCGAGTTGGCGGCCTTGGCAATTAGGTGATGGATCTCCGCCTCACGCCCGGTGAACTCCGCAAGGTCTCGCGGAAGGAAATTTCCTCCCAGTGGCTCGGGCGTCCTGGCGGCTTCGGCTTTCACGGGCAGCGATGTGGAACCAGCTGACGGATCTGCCACACTGCCGCTCGCAAGGACCTGCCTATGCGCCTCCCGCAACTGAGGCCCAGGGTCCAATCCGAGCTCGTCTGCCAACCGGCGCCGGCCATCTTCGTAGACGGCGAGTGCGTCCGCTTGCCTACCGCTGCGGTACAACGCTCGCACAAGGATGGCCCGAAGTGACTCCCGGAGAGGGAATTCGGCTACCAACTCGGTCAAAACTCCGACGACCGAAGCAGCTTCGTCCAGTTCAATACTGATCGTCGACAGCTGCTCGACAGCGCTTGCTCGTTTCTCAGCCAGCAGGGTGGCTGTACTTAGGAGACTCGGAGCGTCGAACCCGCTCAGCGCTTGCCCGCGCCAGAAAGCGAGCGCTTGCCAGAGATGCTGACATGCTCCAGTGGGGTCCCCTGATGCGACCGCACTCTCGGCGGCAAGCAGCAGTGCCTCGAACTGGAGAACGTCAACAGTATCCTTCGGTAGGCTCAGTTTGTAGCCGGCATCGACCGTCAAGATGTCTGCTGTTCCAGCCGCTGGCCTCAACGTCCTTCGGAGGCCTGCGACGACATTGTGCACCTGCTGACGCGCCGACTCGGGCGGAACTTCCCACAGCACGTCGACCACTTGCTCTACCGGTACAACCCTGTTCGCGTTGATGGTCAACAACGCCAGCGCTCTTGCGGACCGGCCCCCGCCGACCGCGGCGGGTTGGCCGTCGATTTCGACTAGCAATGGGCCGAGTACCCGTATCGCGAGGCTAACTGGTCCGTGGGGACGCAAGCCGTGCTGCCCTGCGTCGTGGTCGTCCCCTGTCACAACCGATGATCCAATCCTTGTGTCCGGCCCGGCGTCCGTTACAGTGTTCGCGGCCACGCGAGACGAGTAGCAACTCGGTAGCCGTAAGGTAGCGCCGCCCCCCAAGCTCACTGTGTCCACCGAAGTGGGCACCAATGGTAGTCGAACGACCGCGCGAGAGGGATTGAGTTTTGAGACGCAAGATCATTTTTGCGGTGATCGCTACAGTTGTCGCGCTGTCAGCAGTCGCTGCGATGGGGACAGGTCCGCAGGCGCTCGTTGTCCATCCAGATGGCATGGATGCGAGTCCCATCAGCTGGGGTTGATTTCGGACATGGCAGCATCGCCAACGGCTGGCGAGCCTTCAAAGTCCGCCAGTTCGTTCGGGTTTGCTGTGACCTTCGCTATCCTCGTGACTGCCCTTGCTTCAACTCTGGGGCTTCAGTTGGTCACTAAGCTTCAGCCTTCATGGACAGGTAGCACTGGCCAGGCGTATCGGGCAATCTGGCCACAAGGTTGGTCATTCTTTGACAACTATGCCGATTCCGCCACCCTGTCTGTGTTCGGGATCGGATCGGACATGAAGGAACCATCGCCGTTAATTCCCCGACAGATGTCGTCGCGCAACCTTTGGGGTCTGGCGGACAGTTCCCAGACGCGCGCAGCCGAAGCTAATTATGTCAAAAGTATTATCCCAGCCGGATCGTGGTATCTTTGTGCCGATCCGGAAACGGCTCGTTGTTTTTCGTCTACCGCGCCGCTGTCGCTGGTCAACCAGACAAAGCCGGCATCTTTGTGTGGGCTAGTGGCGTTTGTGCTGACCTGGCCGGAGACGAATTCGGGGGCGAGGCGTCCCTCGGAGGTTGCGATGATCAATCTGATATGCTCGCCATGAAGCGGTTTCTTGAATCTGCCGCCTTCTTTGACCCGCGAGGTGAATCGCTTGCGGTCGCCCGCTCGCTGCTTGCAATGGCTCAGCTCAGTTTCATTCTGTTCGCGCCGGATCGTGACCTGCTTTTCGCCGTGCCGCATCCTGGGGATCCTGGGCCCTGCGGGGGAGTTGACCGGATCTCCCTGTGGTGTGTAGGTGGCGGGCAGCCGAGCGCGAACCTCGTGGCCAGGGTAGTCGCGGTGGCAATCCTCACCGCGGTGGTCCTGGGGCTGAGGCCTCGGTGGCTATGCATACCTCACTGGTATATCGCCTTCAGCGTGATTGCGCGCCTGGCGACCACTGATGGCGGCTCCGCTATCGCCGTGATAGCTTGCGGCCTTATCATCCCGCAGTCTATGGGTGATTCCAGGTCGAACCACTGGAGGCGCACAGACCAGCCACTTGCGCCGACCTGGCGTGGTAGCTCATACGCCGCGCACTTGGTGCTTCGAGCGCAAGTTGCCATTATTTACCTGGACGCCGCGTTATCGAAAGCACGGCATCCAGCGTGGCGCAATGGGCGGGCGTTGCGCATCATCATGCAAGACCCTCAGTACGGCGCACCAGATCTCGTTCGTTCTCCGATTGTCTGGATCTTGAAGCACGGCTATGTGGGGCAGGTGCTCACCTGGTCGGTGATGATCATCGAATTAGGCATCAGTGTTTCGATGTTCTGCGCCACCGTCTATCGGCGCTACGCGCTGGTGGTCGCTATAGCCTTTCATCTCGCTATCATGATTTTCATTGGATTGTTCAGCTTCGCCCTCATCATGATCGCGGTAGTCACCTTGGCGTCGCTCGAAACCTCTTTAGGAAAGGAAGATCATCATGTCGATGGAAGTCAGTCTGTTTGATCCGTTGTCTGCTTCTGAGGCTGATTTCGCCGAGCATTATGAGGTGATGAAGGCCGTCATGGGGCTGGACTATCCCGAGCAATCCCTGCCGACGCTCGAGGCGTACGTCACGCAGATGCGCCGACATGAGTCGGCGTCGAAACCAAGAGACCGTTGGGTAGCGCGGGAGGACGGCCACATCATCGGCAGTGCCTACGCGGTCTACCCGGAACTCGAAAATCGCCATCTTGCTACTGTGCGGGTCATCGTGACGCCGACACGGCGGCGTCAGGGTATTGGCACCGCGATGCTGCGCGCGATACTCCCGGCCCTACGTGACCACGGCCGGACCGTCGTGGTGGGGGAGGGCGTCAAAGCCGACGCCTCAGGTGACCTGTGGGCAAGGAAATTGGCCTTCGCCCGGACCCACGCGTGGGTCCGCCAGATCCTCACCCTCCCCGAAGTCGCTCCGGGTCTATGGCAACGCCCTGTACCCGATGGATTCCGACTCCAGCGCTGGACTGGTGGAGCCCCTGAAGAGCTACTGGAGCAGTACGCGCGCGGCCGTACCGCCATTCTAGACGCGCCGATCGGGGATTCGGCGATGGAGTTCGCGAAATGGACACCCGAGCGGGTCCGCGCGCACGAAGCGGACTTGGAGGCTCGGAATATCGAGAATCGCGTCGTCGTGGCCGTGCATGAATCGAGCGGTCGGGTAGTCGGCATCACCGAACTCCAGCTGTTCGCCCTCCAGCCCGACTGGGCCTACCAGGGGGATACCGCCGTCGCGGTTGACTTTCGAGGTCATGGCCTTGGTCTCGCCATCAAGGGCGCCATGCTGCGCTGGTTGAGCGCCGAACGCCCTGCGATCACGGCCATTCTCACTCAAACGGCCCACGATAACGCCCACATGATCCGCATCAACCACGCTCTTGGCTTTACGACGACGGCGACCACGGCTGAGCTCGAGGCCGAGATAGCCGCTGTCGCCAAGCAGCTGGGGAGCAGATAGGGGCCCTCGAGTGTACCGTTCCGACGTCAATCCATGCTTTCTCGTTTGAGCAGTAGGTCAGACGCCTGTTGTGACCTGCTGCCCAAACGGTGGTCCGTGGAGCAAAGGCGGAGCGGTTCAAGATCGAAACCCGTGACACATTCGGCTTCGGGTAGACGGTGTGGTCCAGGGTTGGTCCAGGGTTGGCTCCGAACCAGATCACCCTCAACTGGCACGCGATGACATCGGCTGCTCGACGAACATGGACAGAATGGTATGGGCTATCCCGGATTGGCCTAGCTTGACAGAACCGTGGTTGACAACATCGGCGCTTCTAATCCGATGGTCGCAGGTTCGAATCCTGCCGGGGGCACCGAAGTCGAACCCCAGGAAGCCCTGCTGACCTGGGGTTTTACGTTTCTCCGACTCGAGTACTCGAGTCGACTCGACCCGTAAAGTCGTCGAAACGGCCCCGTGTGATGACGGTGTGATGACGGCCGTAGCGACTCCGTATGGTGGCGGCCTGTTTTTCGCCGTGCCGCCGTATTGCTCGCGCTCCGGGCGGGCAGGGTCACGTCACCCGTTCGGGTTCCCGAACGCAGGCAATCTGACTTTTCCCAGCCCGAAGTCCCCGCCGAGTGCCCAGGTCCATTTGTTCAGAGTGTGGACCACTGGGAAGCCCGGTCGCCGGCGCGAATCGATGAGACCCGCTGTCGCAGGAACGTGTAGTACCGCTGGTCGGTGCGGGCCCGGCGAAGCGGCCCAGTGAGTTGCATCATGTCGCGCATGTGCATGAGTGCTTCGTAGCCGGGGGAGTCGGCCACGTTGTACCCGTATTCGTGTGCGAACGCGCTCGTCCAGGCATCGTCGCGGCCATATCTTCGTGCGGCGTGCCAGGTTGGCACGAGATCTATCTCTCGGGGGCCGTTGCTGACCCAGTCCCAGTCGCCGAGCAGCAGGCCGCCGGTGCGGCTGTCCGCGAGCAGATTTCCTGCCCATGCGTCTCCGTGAACAAGGCCCGGGGACGGGTGCCACTCGACGCTGGCGAGTTGTTCGCGCACCTCGATGATCTCCTGCTTGAGCCACTCGATCTCATCGCCGGTCAGCACGGTCTCGGGGATGTACTCGGTGAGCGCTCCTTCCAACGAGGTCAGGGGGACCCAGGGCGGAAGGGGAACCGGGATGGTGTCACCGTCGATCTTGTGCAGTCGGCGCAGTAGCGAGGCCAGATCGATGGAGGAGTAGGTCAGCTTGGCAGGCTGCTGGTGGAATTCCCAGAAGCTGGCTACGGATCCGGATGCCAACGGCACGGGTTCTACGGCTCCGAGCGGTGCCGTTGCGGGGTAGCCGCAGGACCGTGCGAGCCAGCGGGTCACGGTCTGGGTGAGCCTGACCTGCTCCAGATCCGCCGACCCGACGGTGATGCGAACGATCGCGTCGGCTGCCGGCAGTACATAGATCGCGTTGCTGTAGTGGTGAATGAGGCGCCAACCATCATCGCCGCCCGGGTCAGGAGCCGCACCGAATACCGTCTGATCACACGCCGGTTCGCAGAGACAGGCGAAGCCATCCCGACCAGCATGGACGACATTTCTCGGCACCGACACGGCTGGGGCTGCGCTGATGACGGCGGGTCCCGGCGAACAGGTCCACGGACGCCAGTTGCGGCGGATGAAGGGCGCTGCCCGGATCGGCAGCGCTCTTCGGTTGCGCCGGCAGCTTTCTACGGCTGCCTGCTCAGCCCTCGGTTAGTTCTTGGTCAGTGTGATGTCGTCGCAGGCGGAGGTGCCTGGTGTGGATCGGTAGCAGTAGATGTCGACGCTGGTGTTGGTCGCTCCGGTGGTGAATTGGGTGGTGAGTTGGGTCCAGGTTGTGGCGGTGGTGGTGGTGCCGGTGTCGTCAGCCCCGGTGGGGTCGCTGTATTTTTTGGTGCCCAGGTTGGTGACGCCGCCGTCGGTGAGGATCCATCCGGTGAGGGTGTAGGTGGTGTTGGGTGTGAGGCCGTTTACCACCTGTTCGATGGATCCGGTGCCGCCGGCCGGTGCGTTGATCTGTCCGGCGTACGTTCCCGAGTGGGGGTTGGTGGTGGTGACTCCGGCGTTGTAGGCGGCGGTCCAGCCGGCCAGGGATCCCGCTTCGAAGTCGGGGTTGGCGATGGTTGCCGCGGTCTGCGTGAGGCTGATGTCGTCGCAGGCGGAGGTGCCTGCTGTGGATAGGTAGCAGTAGATGTCGGCGCTGGTGTTGTTTGCGCCGGTGGTGAACTGGTCGGTGAGCTGGGTCCAGCCGGTCGCCGTTGTGGTGGCGTCCTGGTTGTCGCCGGCGGGGTCGTACTGCTTGGCGCCGAGGATGGTGCTGCCGCCGTCAGTGCGGACCCAGCCGGTCAGCGTGTAGGAGGTGTTGGGTATCAGTCCGCTGACGACCTGCTCGATGGACCCGTTGCCGCCGGTGGGAGCGTTGATCTGTCCGGCGTACGTTCCCGAGTGGGGGTTGGTGGTGGTGACTGCGGCGTTGTAAGCGGCGTTCCAGCCCGCCAGGTTCCCGGTTTCGAAGTCGGGGTTGGCCACGCCTCCCGCCGGCGGAGTGGCCAGCAGCGTGATGTCGTCGCAGGCGGAGGTGCCTGCTGTGGATCGGTAGCAGTAGATGTCGACGCTGGTGTTGGTCGCTCCGGTGGTGAATTGGGTGGTGAGTTGGGTCCAGGTGGTGGCGGTGGTGGTGACGCTGGTGTCGTCAGCCCCGGTGGGGTCGCTGTATTTTTTGGTGCCCAGGTTGGTGACGCCGCCGTCGGTGAGGATCCATCCGGTGAGGGTGTAGGTGGTGTTGGGTGTCAGGCCGTTTACCACCTGTTCGATGGATCCGGTGCCGCCGGCCGGTGCGTTGATCTGTCCGGCGTACGTTCCCGAGTGGGGGTTGGTGGTGGTGACTCCGGCGTTGTAGGCGGCGGTCCAGCCGGCCAGGGATCCCGCTTCGAAGTCGCCGTTGGCGACGGCCGGGCCGCTGAGGACGGTCACCTTGGTGTTAGTGGTGGCGCTGGTGCTGTTGGCGTCGGTGACAGTGATCTTCACCGGGTAGGTGCCGGCAGCGGCGTAGGTGTGCTGCGCGGTGGGGTTGGCTTGTGGTCCGACCACGGTGCCGTCGCCGAAATCGAAGGTGTAGCCGGTGATCCCCGCCGTGCCGGGGAACGATGCCGAGGCATCCGCGGTCATCGGCACGTTGATGATCCCTGTGGCCGGGGCGTTCAGACCGATGTTAGGGCCGGTCGTCGTCGCCGGTATCAGGTCGATGGTGTCGACGCCGATGTTGTAGCGGTTGCCAGTGGACGCGGAGTTAGTGCCGCTCGCGGTGAAGACGAAGCTGTGCATTCCGGCTGTGAGGTTGACCGTGCCGAAGTGGAACGGCGTAGTGGAGACCCCGGAGGCTTGCCAGCCGTCGAAGGCGGCCGGCAGGGCGGAGGGACTGGAGTCCACAGTGAGCGTGACCTGGCCGTAGTCGGCGGCCTTGGTCATGATAGGCGTCACCTCATAGAGCCCTGGGTAGGCGACGTAAAAGGGCAGAGTCATCGTGGATCCGGCAGCGGAGTTGGCCAGTTGCTGCTGTGCGCCGTTCGACCAGGCGCCTCCGCAGCAGTTGGTCTGTATGGACATGGTTCCACCGCTGTTGCTGCCCCATGGCGCGTGGAGGTTCTCCGCCTCCATCTGCTGTTGTACGCCTTGTTCGGTTGGCAGCGTGAATCGTTGCGCCGCGTCGGGTTGATTGGCCTTATCGCTACACGGCCACAGCTGGAACTGACTGCCGTTGGTGGTGGCGTAGTTGGTGTCGTCGAGGCACATGCCGGCGGAAGGGCTGTAGATCCAGAACCGGCCGGCCGCTCCGGGGGCTGGGATGGTGCGCCACTGCTGTGAGGAGTTGATGCTCTGGGTGCTGTTGCAAGTGTTCAGCATGATGGGCGCGCCCTGGATGACTGCGCCGCCGGTGTCCAGGCACATGCTCGACGGGCCGGGCGGGTTCGGTCCCAAGGTGCGAATAGTGTTGTCGCCTTCGAAGGTCCACGCCTGGGGCCACGTGCCGTTGCAGTCGAAGATGTCGACCACTGCCCCGTTGGACTGGGAGCCGTTGAGGTCGTCGAGGCACTTCTGTCCGCTGGGCCCGCCCGTGACGTCGGAGATGATTTGTCCGGTGTTCCTCGCCGTGATGGTGGCTCCTTGCAAGTTGGTGACGGAGGCTCCGGTGGACCAGGTTGGTGTTGTGGCGGTGCTTTGACTCTGGGCGTTCAGGTCGATGGTGGAAGACAGCGGCCCGAACAAGACGTCCATGCGGCCGTTCTTCATGGTCCAGAGGTCGGGGTTGCCGTCGCCGTCGAGGTCGCCCGCCGAGTTGACCCAGTCGTAGGTCTTGAACTCGCCGGGACTGCCGAGCATGGTCTTCGCGCTCAGGTCGCCCAGTCCAGTTCCGGGCAGACCGGTGTCGGAGCGGTTCGTGAACTGCCAGAGACTGCCGCTGTTGTCCAGTGCCCACAGATCGGGCATACCGCCGGCGGTTCCGGGGTGGTTGGCGGCGTTGCCGGGCGCGATCAGCTTGGTGGTCGTCCAATCCCAGTCGGGCGTGGAGGTGGACAGGAGTACCGGGTTGCGGAGCTGTCCGATGCCGGCGGGGCTGAACATCCACACTCGTGCCGGGCTGTTGCCGTCGGTCTCCACGGTGATCAGGTTTGTCTTGCACGCGATGGTCGGCGTCTTGATTTTGCAGCCGCCGAGTACGGGGCCGAGGGCCAGGATTTGTTTGACGTCGTTCCAGGATGTCTGGTTGTAGCCGATACACCAGCCGTTTGTGGCCGATGGTGTGCAGGTTGGTGAACCGCCCCGGGAGAGGTCCAGACTCTAGTGTTGGGTTGTGAGCTGGGTTGTTGGCTGGTTTTGGTAGAACTCTGTTTCGTATTCTGCGGGTGGTTTGTGTCCTATCTCACCGTGGAGTCGGCGGTTGTTGTACCAGTCGGTCCATTCGGCGGTGGCGAGTTCGATGTCGGTCAGGGTGCGCCAGAGGCCGTGTCGGTTGATCAGTTCGGTCTTGAACAGGCCGATGGCTGATTCCATGAGCGCGTTGTCATAGGCGTCGCCGACTGATCCGATGGAGGCGGCGATGCCTTCGACGGCCAGGTGCGCGGCGAGCCGGAAGCTCGTGTATTGCGATCCGGCATCGGAGTGGTGGATCAGTCCGTGGCGCGGCTCGCCGGTGCGGTCGCGTTGCCACAGGCCCATCTCCAGCGCGGCGAGCACCAGGGGTGTGGTCTTGCTGGTGACAGCGGACCAGCCGACGATCCGCCGGGAGAAGGTGTCCAGGACGAAGGCCACGTAGACGGTGCCGGCGTGCGTCGGCACATAGGTGAAGTCGGCAACCCACACACGGTTGGGTGCCGGGGCGACGAAGGCGCGATTGAGCAGGTCCGGTGCCCGGTCGGCGGCCGGATCCGGCACGGTGGTGCGGATTTTGCGGCGGCCGCGGGTCGCTCCGGCCAGGCCCAACTCGCGCATCAACCGCTCCACGGTGCAGCGGGCGACCTGCTCTCCTTGCCGGTTCAGTGCGGCCCAGATCTTGCGGGCGCCGTAGACGCTGTAGTTGTCGGCGTGGATATCGGCGATGAGTTTCTTCAGCTCGGTATCGCGGATGGTCCGGGCCGAGGGCGGGCGTTTCTTGAAGTGGTAGTAGGTGGAGGGGTCGATGCTGCAGCCGTGCTGGGTGAGGGTGGTGCAGATCGGCTCGACGCCGCCGAAGCGGTCCCGGTGCTCGTCGATGAAGGCTACGAGCGTCTTAGTGGCCGGTCGAGCTCGGCCGCGAAGAAAGACGCCGCGGCTTTGAGGATCTCGTTGGCCCGCCGTAGCTCGGCGTTCTCCCGCTCCAGCGCCTTGATCCGGGCGGCTTCCTCGGTGGTCACACCGGGGCGGGCGCCGGCGTCGATCTCGGCTTGGCGGACCCAGTTGCGCAGCGTCTGCGCGGTCCCGATCCCCAACTTCGCCGCGATCGACTTGATCGCGGCATCCCGGGACGGGTACTGGTCGGTCGTCTGCAAAACCAGGCGGACTGCCCGGTCCCGCAGGTCGGCGGGGTATGGCTTGACATGAGGCATAACGACTTGATCCTTACAAACTGATCGAGTCTGGATCAAATCCGGAGCAGTTCATGGTCTGGTGATCAGTGCCTGTTGGGTTTGGGAGTAGACGTTGATGGTACCTGGGGGGACGTAACCCGGTTGTGTGGACGCTGATGCGGTTTGGGTGTTGTAGTAGTAAAGGTGCCCGGTGCCGTCGCCGGTTTTGTCCCAGGCGAAAAGGTCGTCAGTTGGTTGTACACGTTCGGCACCGCGGTGGGTGTACAGCGCGGTCGACCAGGACACGCCGTTGGGAGCGGCAGTGGCCGGGGCGACTTGGATCGCGTTGGCGGATGCGGTCATGTCTTGGTTGGCCGGATAGACGATAAGGTTTCCGGCGCTGCTGACGCCCATCAGGTTGGGGGTGCCGTCGCCGGTGACGTTGCCGAAGGAAACCGGCTGGAAGGCCTGGGATTCGAAGAAGTCGAAGCGACCGTATTGAGAGACGTTGCCGGCGGCGTCGATGGCGGTGTAGTAGATGTAGTTGTTGCCCCAGTGCTCGCCGTTTCCGGGACCGGCTGGAATGGTGATAGTGCCAGTGGCGTCAAGGCTGCTGCTGACGGACACGGAGCCGTAGTTGTTGCCGGCCAGGGTGCAGTTTCCCGTGCCTTCGTTGGTCGAGGCGGTATTCAAGGCCCAGTCGAAGCGGACGATCGGGGTGGTGGGTGCTTTGGATTCGATGGTGATGTTTCCGCCGTTGCCGACGGTGGGGTAGGAGGCCAGGTGTTGGCCTGTTGGCTGGTATGTGGTGGATATTTCGTGTGGTTGGCGCGGGGGCGTAAGGGCAGCGGTGAACATGCAGGCGATTCCGCCGGTGGCCCCCTTGGGCCCGGCTGGCAGGGGATAATAGGTGACGCCGGTTAGTGGATCACCGGCGTAGGGGATGACGGCGTATTGCCTGCCATCGACGAAGTTGTAGGACAATGGAAGGTCGAAGGTTTTCACCGAGTTGGCGACGGTATACTGCTGGGTTTCAGACCAGCCGGTTGTGGGTGTGGCGTCGTTTCCGATGCCGGCGTTCAGCGCGTAGCCGAGGACCAGGCTGTGTCCAGCGTCCTGGTCGGTGACGCCCATGTGAAGAGTGACCGGGGTCGATGTAATAGCAGGTAGCCGGCGTCGGCCCAGCTGTTGGACCCGCAGATTTGGGTTCGGGCACCGTGGTTGCTGACCGGTGCGGTGTCGACGCTGAAGCTGGCCACCGTGGGTGAAGCCCACCAGTGCGCGGTGAGGGTGGGTTCGTAGCTGCCCCAGTAATTGGTGCCTGAGGCGAAGTAGGCCATGTAGTTCGAGGCGGAGTGGTTGGCCTCGTTCGTGGCCTGCAGGCCGATGGTGATGGTGGGCCAGTTGTTGGAAGCGGCGTTGCGAGCTTGAGCCAGGTCGCTGAAGGTGAACTGTTGCCCCGCGTTGGAGGTGGGGCAAGTCAGGTTTCCACCTGGGATGGGACCTGCGGTGCCACCAGTCCAGATGTTCTTGCTGCCTTAACAACTCCACCCCACCCGGAAGCTGGGCCTCCTGGGCCGACAACCTTCCAGCCCAAACCGTCACCACCTACGACGGGATGTCCCGGCCTCTCACCGTCACCCAGAAACACAACGGCGTGACCGTGCCCGGTGCCGTCACCACCACCGCCTACCCCGGTGTGGACCGCACCGACGTCACCGGCCCGGCAGGTAATGGGACCGGACCGGTATCGGCCACCTCGACCTTCACCGACGTCCGCGGCCGCACCACCGCACTGTGGACCTATCACAACAGCCCGCTGAGCCCGACCGGCAACCGCGCCGACGCCGACGTCACCACCTACGGGTTCACCTACAACCCCCACGGCAGCCCGGGCTCCACCAGCACCGTCACCGACGCCACCGGCAAAAACACCTGGACCACCACGATCAGCGACCTCGCCGGGCACTCGGTCGCCACGACCGACCCGGACACAGGAGTCAGCACCAGCTTCTCCGACGACGCAGGGCTGCTGATGGACACCGCGGACGGCCGCGGACATTTGTTGGCCTACACCTACGACGCGCTGGGCCGCAAAACCGCCGAATTCGACGGCGGCACCATCGCCGACCGCGGCACTCTGCCAAACGCTTACGCAGGCGCGGTCGCAAACAGCGCCAACCAATTGGCGAAATGGACGTACGACCCCGCCGGAAACAACGGCCAGCCTGACGTCTCAATCCGGTATGTCGGCGGCGCCGCTGGTACTCCGTACACCCAACAGGTCACCGGCTACGACGTCGACTACCGTCCCCTCGGCTCCAAGACGATCATCCCGCCCGCGGAAGGGGCGTTGGCCGGCACCTACCAAACCAACAACTACTACACGGCGATGACCGGTCTGGTAGACCACTACGACACCCCAGCGGTGCCCAACGCTGGCCTCGGTGCCGAAACCATATACAACTCCTACAACCAGTACGGGCTGCTGCTCTCCACCGGCGGAAACGCCGACTACCTCGCCGCCACCCAATACGACCACGACGGCAAAATCCTGTCACGCACCGTCGGTGACTACCCATTCCAAGTCGTTCAGCAAAACCTGTACGACGCGGCAACCAACAGGGTCAGCAACACATTCCTCGACGCCACCGCCGGGATGTCCACGGTCGACCCGTCCCAAGTCAACTCCTACACCGTTGACGGCGTGTCTTACACCTACGACGCGGCCGGGCGACTGACCAGCGCCGCAGACTTGCAGAACTGGAGCGTCTCCGGGTCCTACAATCCCGGGCCATCCCAACGCGACCTGCAGTGCTACACCTACGACTACGCCAACCGTCTCACCAACGCCTGGACCGACGCCGGCGACCAGACACCCCCGGCCACCACCAACCCGAGCAGCCCGACCACCGCCACCGGCGCCCTCGGCTCCTGCGCATCCTCGACCACGAATAATGCGCCGACCGCGACCAGCGCCGCGACCCAGATCGGCGGCCCAGCACCGTACTGGCAAAGTTACGGCTTCGACACCACCGGAGCCGCAGGACTGGGCAACGGCGCCCTGACCGGCAACCGCTCCACCGTCGTCGACCACGACCCGGCTGGCAACACTGCCAAGGACACCACTCGCACCTCCGCCTACCCGGCTGCGGGCACCGCCAACACCGCTGGTTCGAACGCCACCACAGGAACCGGGCCCCACCTGCTCGGCCAGGTCGCCACGACAGGCGGCACCACCGCCACCGACACCTACAACTACGACGGCGCCGGTAACACCACCACCCGCACCCTGGCCGCCGGCCCCCACCAAACCCTCACCTGGAACCCCGAAGGCCGCCTCGACACTGTCACCGACACTTCCGGCGGCACTACCAAAACAGCCAACTACCTCTACGACGCCGACGGTAACCAACTGATCCGCCGCGATACTGGAGCGGGCAACGCCGGCGTCACCCTGTTCCTGGGCGCCACCGAGGTCCATCTCACCGGCACCGGCACCGTCACTGCCAATCGCTACTACGACTATCCCGCCGCGCCCAGCATCGTCGCTGACGCCACAGGTGCCATCACCTACGAAATCAGCAACAGCCAAGGCAGCGGTGCTACCACGATCAATGCAGGCACCGGTCAAATCGCGGCCCGGCGCTACTTCAAGCCCTATGGCGACCAGCGCACAACGGGCACGACCATTACATTCGGAACATTTCCTGACGACCACACCTTCCTCGGTAAGACCACCGACACCGCAACAGGACTGGTCGATGTCGGTGCGCGCAAGTACGACCCCACCACCGGCCGCTTCATCTCCGCGGACCCGCTGTTCCAGGCCGGCAATCCCCAGTCGATCGGTGGATACGTCTACGCGGACGACGATCCTGTAAACGGTGCCGATCCCACTGGTTTGGCCAACGAATTTCAGCATTACGGCCCCACTGGTGATGACACTGGCACCGACGCTCCGATATCCGTGCAGCACAGCTCGCAAGTCGGCTCGCAACCCGCGAAGGGGCACAAGCCGTCGAAGACGTGGCTCAACAGCATGCGGAGTAACCACAACTACAACTACAGCGGCTCAGACGATTTCACATGGGATGACGCCTACCAGTTTGCAGCACAGAGCGAGAACGACTGGGACTATGTGTGCTCGATGGTCATTGGCGGCAGCCCAGGGGCCTGCAGCTACGACCCGTTTACGGGTGACAACATCGGCGAGCCATCGACAAAAGACAGTTTCATCGCGTGGGGCGTGGCCGTTGGCGCACCCGCCGCGGTCGGGCTGTGTCTTCTTGGAGGCTGTGCTGTAGCGGCCGACGCTGGGGAAGCCTGCGCAGCGGCTGCGTCACTGTGCGCCGCACGCGTCGCCACCGCAGCTGCCGGACTGGCAGACGGATTCTTCTCCGGCGGCGCGATGGCAGCCACGGGAGCGTTTGGCGGTGGCGCCGCATTGGCGGCCGCCGCGGAGGACACTGCAGGCAGCGACGCCAGCGTTGGAACAAGAATGGTTGCGGACGCAGGCTGCCACAGCTTCAGCGGTGAAACCAAGGTCCTGATGGCAGACGGGACCACGGAGCCGATTGCGGACGTCAAGGTCGGCGACGAGGTTGAAAACGCCCAGCCAGACGGACGCGACGAGAAGCACCGTGTTGATCAGGTGCACGTCACCCGCACGGATCAGGACTTCACCGACCTCACCATCGCCACACCGACGGGTCCCCACACCGTAACCGGTACGCAGAATCACCCGTATTGGGACGCTACTGACGGCAAGTTCACCGACGCGTCCCAGCTGAGGCCTGGCGACCGCCTCCAGACAACAGGTAACGACGTTGCAACCGTGCTCGCGGTTCGTAACTACCGGTCGTCGATGATCACGTATGACCTCACCATCGATGGCTTGCACACGTACTATGTGGTTGCTGGGGACACTCCGGTGCTGGTTCACAACACCAGTTGTGGCCCATCCTTCAACTCAGATATGTCTGCTTGGCGCCACTACATGGACCATGTCTTCGGGGTACCCTTCAATGCGAAGGGTAACTATACGGGCATGAAGGCGTGGCAGGTTCCGGATTTGCCAGAGTTCAACGGGGCCAATGGGTTTGCTGAGTACAAGCAGGCTGCCAGCGACTTTCTTTCAGGTGGTCCCAAGAGGGGTGATCTGGTTACTGATGCTGGTTCGATAATTCGGATCGACGCGCAGACTGGCTATTTCGGAGTGCTGGATAACCGAGGAGTTATTCAGACCTTCTTCCGACCCGACGGCGACCTGACCGCTTACTTTGCGGAGCAGCAGCGACTGTATAGAGGTAGCATTGTTCCGTAACTGCTGCGATGTGGATTACCAGCAAGCAGCGGAAGGGTGATGAACGTGGCTTCACGACAGTTCATTGATAGGTATCGGCAGCTCCAGCTCGATGTCGGCCGTTCCCGCTTTCGATCACATACGGCTGATATTGAAGCCTGGCAGGGTTTCGTGCGATCCTGCGAGTCGGGCTATGACAACACAGTTTATGACTACCTTGATGAGCTAAGAGTCCGCGACTTCATCGAACTTGCCCTCTGCGACAGAGGGCTGATAAATGAAGACGGATATGCCGAGTTTGCGCAAACTATAGATGATATTGACGAACGGTTTCGCGCACTCGTATCGGAAGTACTTCCACCTTCACGCGTGGATCGCCTCGGCTGGTGGTGGAGACGTGTGCCAGGATTTGGCGGGATCGATTTTGTTGACACTCTTTTTCGGGAGTTTGGCGTTGTCGCTCGTAATATTGAGTGAAATCAACTTGTCGAACTCCGACCCGCTTCCGGCGTTGAGCGTGTCGGAAATCCTGTTAGCTGCGGGATCTCTTTGCTGTCGACAACCGATGGCGCAGGGGCGCCGTGCAATGCGTCGTCGTTCACCTCCGTTGCCGGCAGCGTTGCCGTCGTAGGGTCCTGATATTTGCTTGTGGATGTCCTACAACACGCCGCGGCTCGGGAAGCGGTGCTGTCGTGGGTCGGGCAGGCTGTGCCCGTCGACGGGTTCTCACCGGGGGGCAAGGCGTGGGTTTGGCCTTGCCCCCCGGCGAGGTTCCGTCGTAGTCCTTCGGATGCACGACCGGCGGCAACGCCGCGAACTTGTCGCCTGCTCTCGGAGAGAGGGCCGGGTGTGGGCGGAGCCCACGAGTGCGTGTCGGACCGCCATCCCGTGATCCGCTGTGGCCGGACAACCGTTGGCGTTCACGAGGAAGGTGCCAGTCGTCTCGAAGCGTGAGCCGTTGCCGAGACCTGGTCGTCCGGTGCATGCTGGGGCGGTGGGCTGGGCGGGCTGCTGGGCCGAAGGCAGGAAGCAGCCCCGTGGCCCAGATCCTGCCAGTTCACGACGTTCCGGCTTGACCGCCGCCCGGTTCGTTGCCGGTGGGCTTGCGCCGGGATCGCGAGGTCTTGGTCGCCGGCTGTTTCCCCTCGGCGCGGTCCTGGCGGGCCTTCTGCTGGGCCGCTTCGATCCTGTCCAGGTTGCGGCGGGCCCCCGCCATGTCCTCGGGGGTGGGTCGGGCTGCCATAGATAATCCACAGGTAGGTCGGCATGCCCGGAGGTGGAAGCTCGCGGTCCTCGTTCGCGCCAACGTAGCGCAGGAAGTACAGCGTGGTGGCGATCAGCGCAGGGTTGGCTTCGAACATGACCTTCTGGGCTTCGGCGTCGGTCTTGTCGCCTGCCTCCAGTGCTCGGTTGAACGCCTCCATCGCTTGGCCCACCTTGGCGAAGGTGGCGTCCGACGGTTCGGTGTACTGCTCATGGCTGCAAGGCGAAGACCGCAACGAGCAAATCAGCGCCGACGGGCTCGCCGCGCTGCCCTGTGAACGCCGGCCAGCCGCTTTTCTGACGATGCGTTGACGGGCTCGTTGAGCGGAACGACAAGTCGGGTCGTTGAATGCATCTCCCGACACGGCTGAACCGGATGGCCTTCCGCAATGGTTGCGTTGGCCCCTGCGCCAGCACCGTGGTGTTGCTTGCGTTGTCGTTATAGGATTTTTGATATACACAAGTCGCTCGTAGGTCTTCTACGAGATGCTTCGGCTCATGAACGAGGCGCTGCCATCGGTTGAGCAGGCTTGACCGTCGACGGGTTCTCGCTGGGAGCAAGGCGCGGGTTTGGCCCTGCTCCAGACCTGCAACAGCTTTGGCTCGGCGTCGGCGTCCAGCAGCCGATTCAGAACCCGCTTTCAAGCCGCTGCCGATCAATTGATCCCGGCACCGCGACAACACGCTGTGATCGAATCCCGGATCAGCGAGTCCGAAGCCACGCATACTTCCGATCGATCCGGGCTGCTGCAGCGGGTGGAGCCTGCTGCAGTCGTGGCCGCCCACCCACGAGGGCGCGCGGCACGACGTGGCCGGGTGATGCCGCGACCGGGCGGACGCCCGGTCAGGATCCGCCGTCCAACTGGGCGGCGAGGCTGCGGGGCCGCATGTCCGTCCAGTTCGCGTCCACATACTCCACGCAGGAGGGCCGGTCCGCTGGGCCGTGCGCTGTCGTCCAGCCTGCGGGGACCTGGATGTGATCCGGCCACAGGGAATGCTGGCCCTCGTCGTTGATCAGGACGAGGAATCGGCCGTCGGGATCGTCGAACGGGTTGGTCATGGGATGGATCCTTCCTGGTGGCGATCGACAGCTGACAGCAGGGTGTTGATTGTCGAGACGACGGCGGGCAGATTCGGCTCGACGAAGAAGTGGCCGCCGTCGAACTCGGTGAGGCTGAAATCCGCGGAGGTCTCGGTCGCCCACCCTTGCATCAATGAGGGCGCCGCGTATGGATCCTGCCGTCCGGCGAGCGCGGCGATCGGGCGGTCCAGCAGCCGGTCGCCTTGGTGCGGCCAGGTCGCGACGGCGGTGAGATCCGCGCGAACCGTGGGCAGCATCAGTTCCATCACCTCCGGCGCCGCGGCGACTTCGGGTGGTACTCCGCCGGTTCCGACGAGGTAGGCCGTCAGTTCCGCGTCATTCTGGTTCCAGCCCGGTACCGCCGTTCGCAGTACGGGCGCGGGGCTGGCGCCGACGATCAACATCTCGGGCCGGTGCAGCCCGGCCTGGTGAAGCGCCTGCGCTACGGCGAGCCCGACCCGCGCTCCCATGCTCATGCCGAACAGCGCGAACGGGCGGTCCAGCAGTGGAACCACGTGCTCCATGACGCCGTCCACCACCGGCTGCATCCGGTCGAGCGCGGGTTCCTGGAATCGCTCGGACCTGCCGGGCAACTGGACGGCGAGCATTTCGGTGTCCGGGGCCAGATAGCGGGCCCAGGACCGGAAGGCGGCGGCGGTGCCTCCCGCGTGGTGGAGGCAGACCAGGGTTTTACTGCTGTCCGGTCCTCCTGCCAGGAGGTGGGTCCACGAAGCGGCGGTGCGGTGGTCCGTCATTCCCGGACCACCGCGGTGGCGATGCGCTCGGCGATGAGGTCCGTGAGGGCTGGTCGGCCGCGGAGGAACTCCCAGTGGTCGCCGGCGAGGGCGTGGTGGGTGGCCTCGGTACATTCCGACCAGGAGCTCGGCCAGACTGTCTCCGGGGGTACGACGTCGTCCGCCGACCAACTGATGACGTCGACGGGGCAGGGCAGTGCGGGGTCGCCGCTGTACTCGTAGCCGCGGATGAGCCTGAGGTCGATCATGAGGATCTCCGCGACGACCTCGCGCAGGTCCGGCGGCAGAGTGGAGCCGTACCGGGCGAGCGCGGCCGTGTCTATCTCGGCGTCGATGTCCAGGGTGTCCAGGTCGGCGAAGTTGAGCCGGCCGTACAGTCCCTTGTGCGGGGCGCCCCAGGACGAGGCGAAGATCCGGACCGGGGCCGGGCGTCCAGCGCGCACCAGCGCCAGCGCGGTGTCGGCCATGTAGGGCATGGCGCCGCAGTGCCCGACGAACGCGTAGGGACGGTCCGTGTGCGGACTGAGGGCGTCGGCCAGCTCGCTGACGAACTGTCCGAAATCCCCCACGGGTTCCTCGAGGGTCCTGCTTTCTCGGCCCGGTGGTTGGAGCGGGCACAGCTGTCCTTCACCGATGCGTTCAGGCCATTCGCGATAGCTCGCCACCGCGCCTGTCCCGGCGTATGGGAAGCCGAACAGCAGGAAATCGCTGTTGCCGGGCGTGCCGTTGAGGAGCCAGGGGTTCGCCTCGCTCGGCAGGCGTCGGCTGTCGCTCATGCTTCTCCTCCAGAGCACGGGTGGTCAGCCGTACGGCCGGCCATGGCTTCCGTCTTGGAACGGGAGGTCACTGCGATCGGCAATGACGTGATGCCGTTGATGAAGTTCGACTGCAGATGGGTCACCGGGCCCGCCACTGCCAAGCCCTCGGCGATGTCCAGCACTTCCTCAAGCGTTTGCCGGAGCACCAGGCGGGCGCCGGGAGCCCCGTTGCAGTAGTGGATGCCGAAGCCGAAGGCCAGGTGGGGATTGGGGCGACGGCCGACGTCGAACCGATAGGGGTCGGCGAACACGGACTCGTCGCGATTGGCCGAGCCGATCCAGGCCGCGACCAGTTCGCCCTCCTCCACGGTCCCCCCGCTCAACTGGAATGTGCGCGTGGCTCGCCGCACCAGGTGGTTCGTCGGAGTGGCCCACCGTGCCGCCTCCTCCACGGCGCGCGAGGTCAGCGCCGGATTCGCGTGGAGCCTGCGCCACTGGTCCGGACGCTCGGCCAACGCCAGCAGCATGTGGGAGGCCACATGCGGTGTCGTCGTGTTCGCCCCCATGACGAGGCTGTAGCAGTTGAGGATGACCTCGTCCAGGCTCAGCCGCACCCCGTCGACGGTCGTGGCGATGAGTGTCGACACCAGGTCCTCGGCGGGGCGCCGCATCCGTTCCCGGACCAGGTCGTGAAACAACGCGAACAGCTCGAAGTGGGCGCTGCGCAGTGTGGCCTGATCTGTTCCGTCGGCGTACACGGGATCCTCGGGGGCGACGCCCGTCATGCTCCAGGACGCCACGTCCCGCCAGTGCTCTTCGGGGACTCCGATGATGTCGCCGACCACGGTCATGGCCAGACCTGCGGTGAGCTCGGCGACGTCGACGGTCTCCGCGTCCCTGAGAGGTTCGAACGTCTTGCGGACCCGGGCCTTCGTGCGTTCGGCCAAGCGCAGGACGGCTCCGGTGGACAACTGCGGCATCGTCGCACCGCGCAGAGCACTGTGGCGAGGTCGGTCCATCAAGTTGATGGTCCTGCCGGCCGCGCTGTCCCCACCGAGTACGGCGAGGATCGTCCCGTATTCGGAGCTGAAGCTCTGATGGTTCTTGATCACCGCCAGCACGTCCTCGTAGCGGGTCACGGAACAGAACTCGGTGTCGTTGCCAGCCCTCTGACGCCACAGCGGCGCTCCCGCCCGCAGCGTGTGCCAGGACGGGTGTTGGGAGCCCGTGCTGAAACGGGTCGGATCGAAGAGGTCGATGTTCTCCGGCGCGAGGGGCGAACCGGGCGCGTGGCCCGGGATCAGCATCGAGGCCGGGTGGTCGGGAGCGCGGTGGATCGGCTCATGTCCTGTCTTCCTGTCGGGCAGGCGCACGCCACCAGGCGTCCGGTGGGCTCGCTGCGATGCTCTGTGTCAGGTCCCGGCCACACTGGTGAGCTGTGCCGGCGTGGAATGGGCGAAGAACTGGCGGGCGGTGACGTGGACTCCGCGGCTGCGGAGTTGCTCCAGGACTCGGACGGTGCGCAGCGAGTCTCCGCCCAGCTCGAAGAAGTTGTCGTCGGCGCCGACCCGGTCCAGCTGCAACACGTCCATGAACGCGTGCACGATCACGGCCTCGGTCTGGGTGCCCGGCTCCCGGAACGGAGGAAGTATTTGGCTGTACTTCTCTCGCGGCGACAGCACGGTCGGCAAGTCCTGGCGCCGCACTTTGCCGTTCGGGTCCAGGGGCAGCCGGTCGACGACCACGAAGTTGTGCGGTCTCATGAACTCCGGCATCCGGTCGGCGATCCAGCTGCGCAGTTCTGTTCCGTCGAGATCGGAGCCCTTGACGCCGACCGCGTACACGACGACACGTTTTCCGTAGGCGTCCTCGTCCACCACCGCGGCCACGCCGCTGACGGACTCATGGGCCTGCAGTTCGGCTTCGATCTCACCGAGCTCCACCCGGAAGCCGCGGATCTTCACCTGCCGGTCGACGCGCCCGTGGAACTCCACCTCGCCGTTCGGCTGCCGGCGGCCCAGGTCTCCGGTCCGGTACATCCGCCCACCGGACTCCGTCGAGAACGGGTCGGCGAGGAAGCGCTGAGCGGTCAGCGCCGGCATGTCGTGGTACCCGCGGGCCAGGCCCGGGCCGCTGATGTAGATCTCTGCGATCTCGCCGTCCGGCGCCGGGCGCAGATCCTCATCGAGGATGAGCAGGTGCTTGCCCGCTATGCCGGTGCCCAGCGGCACGCGTTCGCCGATGGGACTCGCCGGCGTGACGGGGTGCAAGGAGGCGAACACCGTCGTCTCGGTGGGCCCGTACGCGGCGTACAGCTGCCCACGGGCCCGGGCGGATGCGGTCTGCACGTGGTGCGGCGAAAGGATGTCGCCACCGGTGATCAGGACTCCGATGTCCGCCAACGACTCGGCCGCTTGTTCCACCAGCAGATGGAACAGACCGGTGGTCAGGAACAGCCAGTCCAGCCGCGCCGACCCGAGCCAGGTCCCGAGTTCCGTCGTGCTCATCAGCGTGTCCCGCGCGATGACGACGGTGCCGCCGTGGCACAGCGGGGCCCAGATTTCGAACGTGGCCGCGTCGAAGGCCGTCGGTGCGAGGTGGCCGACTCGGTCGCCCGGCTGCATGCCCAGTTCTCCGGCGTCCCGGACGAGGTTGACGACGGCCTCGCGGGGGATTCCCACACCCTTGGGCGTTCCGGTCGACCCTGACGTGTAGATGATGTAGGCCAGCGCGGCGTCGGGTACGGCAGGGAACTCATCAGGCGCTTCGGAGGGCGTACCGGCCTCGGATGCCAACCGCAGCGTCGGGACGTCGGCCTCGGTCTCCGGACCCGCGTCGTCGACCAGAACGAGTTCGGCTCGCGAGTCCGCGAGCATCATCTTGCGCCGGGCCTCGGGATACCCCGGATCGATGGGTACGTAGCAGCCGCCGGAGCGCAGGACGGCGAGGGCCGCGACGACGAAGCCGGCCGAGCGCGGGATCGCGATCGCGATGCGGCTGTCCGGACCGACACCGCGGTCGCGCAGCGTGGCGGCCGTGCGGTCCATCGACAGCGCCAGTTCGCGGTAGCTGACCGACGTCGATCCGTCCTCGATCGCGACGGCGTCGGGACTGTGGGCTGCCCAGTGGCAGACCGAGTCGACAAGATCCCTGGGAATCGGGACGTCGTCGGATACGGAAATCGACATCATGCCCCCATGAGTGTTCTGTACCCCTGTCCGGACGCTCAGATCCCACCGCGAGACGACCGGATACCGAGCGACTCTACTGACGGCGCGATCTCTAAACAAGTACGGGTCCTGATTGCGGCGGCGCCCGCCCGCGCGGCCCGGGCGAAGCGTATGAGGCCACGTACATCAGGCTATTTAGGCGGCCGGTGGGATGTGGCATAGTGCGTTCCAACCGTATGGAAGGGGTGCGCCATGGCCGTCATCTATCACACCACGATCACACCTACCAAGGTCGAGTTGCTGGCCGGATGGCTGCCGGGCCGGCCGTGGTACGACGGGCCGGCTGAGCCTGAGCTGGCCGAGACCGGCGGGTTCCGGCTGGACGACCCGCAGGGCGAGGTCGGCATCGAGTTCATGGTCGTCACCGAGATCTCCGAGGGGCGCGAGCGCACTTATCTGACGCCCATGACCTACCGCGGCGACCGCCTGGAGGGGGCGGACCACGCGCTCATCGGCACGACCGAGCACGGTGTGCTCGGCAAGCGCTGGGTCTACGACGCGGCCGGCGACCCGGTCGCCGTGGCCGAGCTGGTCGCCCTGCTGGCCGGCCGCACCGAGGCCCAGATGCAGTCAGACAGCGACCGGGTCGACTCCGACGTCCGGGTGAGCTGGGACGGCCCCGGCCTGTCGGGCGCGGTCGACTCCTTCAGCACCTCCGACGATCCCGACGGTACGCAGGTGAGCGTCCGCTTCGTCGGCGCGCCGGCGGACGCGCCGCAGCACGCGGTGATCCGGCTGGCGCGTGCGCTGGAGGTCGGCGAGGGGCCGGCTGCCGACGGACGTGTCGTGGCGCACTGGCTGTCGCAGGACGGGGCGACAGCGCGCGGCTGCTTCCTCTGGGCTCGTCCGGACTCGCCGGCTTCCTGAGTTCTAGTCCATCGGATAGCGGCGGAAGCCGACCGCGTAGTCGCACCCGGCGCCCATGCCGACGTAGCCTGCCATGTCCCGGAGGAACCCGTCGGCGTCGAAGTCGCCGCCCAGGCCCTCCAGGTAGGCGCGATGCTCGCGCAGGGAGGCGATGCCGGCTTCGATGGTGCCGGTGACGTCGGCGAAGTAGTTCGGGTCGTCGACCGCCGCCACATAGGCGTCCTTGATGCCGGTCCAGGGCGGGCCGGCGTCGGGGAAGATCCACTCGTTGGCCGCGTCCCGGCAGGCGTCCAGGACGGCCAGTCCGACGGCGCGGTGGTCGGCGTGGTTGACCGGACCGTGCTCGCCCCAGGTCAGGTCGAAGCTGGTGGTGATCACCACGTCGGGGCGCGCCCGCCGCAACGCGGCGGCCAGATCGCGCCGCAGCGGCACCCCGTACTCCACGAGGCCGTCGGGATGCTCCAGGAACGACACCGTGTCCACGCCCACCAGCCGCGCGCTGCGGGTCTGCTCCTGTACCCGCAGCGGCCCGGTCTGGTCCGGGTGCAGGCCGGCGATGCCGGCCTCGCCCTTGGTGACCAGCAGGTAGTCGATCTTCTTTCCCTGGCCGGTCCACCGGGCGACGGCGGCGGCGACGCCGTATTCGAGATCGTCGGGGTGCGCGACCACCGCCACGGCGCGGTCCCAGTCCTCCGGCATCGGCTTCATCAGGCTCATCCATTCCCCGTTGGGCGCGTCGGCGGACAGGTCCTGCCGGCCTGCGAGGCCCGGCTTGCCAATGCCGGACTGCTTGCCAGCCGATCCATGGTCAGACTACAGTACCTACGGGCTCTGATCTCAGCCTGCTGTCAAATATCAGAACTCAAACTCGGTCCGGCAATCTTCGTATCCGCGCTGTATCTGAGGCGCTGTTCTGCCCGGGGACCCGTCAATTCGGTCGACGGGGGCTGGCAGCGTTCTTCGGCGGGCTCCAGGCAGGCGGTTCGGAGCCGACCGCTGGCTCACACGGGGAAGTGAATCTTCACATGGTCAATGACGTGCGGCATGAGTGTCTCCTCAAGCGGTTTGTGCGCGGATGAGGCTCAGTCAGGAAGCGGAAAAGTTCTATTCACTCCCTGAGCTGATCTCCCTGGTCTCAGCTGATCGGCTTCAGGCCGTCTCCCGCGACATCGCGGCCGCGGGCTGCTACACGCCGACCCCGGATGAGCTGCTGGCCGGGGCCAAGATCGCCTGGCGCAACCACGCCCGCTGCTCCGGCAGATACAGCTGGCGCAGCCTACAGCTCCTGGACGCCCGCTCGTGCGAGAGCCCCGAAGAGGTGGCCGAGGCGTGCTGGGATCATCTCAGAGTCTCCACCAACAACGGCCGGCTCAGGCCGGTGGTCACGGTGTTCAAGCCGCGCCTGGAGCCCGACAACCAGGTCCGGATCGCGAACGCGCAGCTCATCCGGTACGCGGGGTACAAGTCTGCGGACGGGCGGGTGACCGGTGACCCCGACCAGGTGGAGTTCACCCAGCGGGTCATGGACATGGGCTGGCGGGGAGCGGGGACCGAGTTCGACGTGCTGCCGCTGGTGATCTTCGTCGACGGCAAACCCCCGGTCCTGTTCGAGATCCCCCCTGAACACGTTCTGGAAGTGCCGATCATCCATCCGCGGTTCGACTGGTTCAAGGACCTCAACCTGCGCTGGCACGCCAATCCCGCCATCTCGAACATGTGCCTGGAGATCGGCGGCCTGCGGTACACCGCCGCACCGTTCAGCGGTTGGTACGTCGGCTCGGAGATAGGCGCGCGCAACCTCAGCGACGTGGGCCGGTACAACGTGCTCCCGCGGATCGCCGAGAAGATGGGGCTGGACACCCGGCGCAACGCCTCGCTCTGGCGCGATCGGGCGCTGCTGGAGTTGAACGAGGCCGTCCTGTTCAGCTACGCCGAGGCCGGTGTCTACGTCGTGGACCACCACACGGCGGCCGCGCAGTTCGTGGCGCACATCGAGCGAGAGACCGCGGCGGGCCGCGCCGTTCCCGCGGAGTGGTCGTGGATCAATCCGGCCATGTCGCCGAGCACGACTCCGACGTTCCACCGGACGTACGATCCTCCGGACTTCGACCTTCGGCCCAACTTCGTGAAACAGGACCCGCCTGAGCCCTGGTCGACCGACACGCAGGGACTGTGATGCCGGTTCTTCTTCTTGTGGCCGGCGCGGCCCTGGCCTTCTTGTCCCAGTACGCGGTGCGGACCTGGCGTGGCCGCTCCGCCGCGGACCGCCCCGTGGCTGCGCCCGCCGCACTCGAGGAGTCCAGCCGGGTGGTCCTCGGCATCGCGACACAGGGCGTGGCCAGGCTCTTCGAGGACGATCCGGAGCTGGCCAGGCAGATCGCGGCGGAGACCGCTCAACAGACTGATTCGCTGGCCCTGGTGGCCTACGCGAGCCTGGCCGACCCGAGCGTCCTGGCCGCCGCCGGGTCGGTGTTCTCCAACGTGACCGCGGAGGGCTATCCCGGACGGCGTTTCCACCCGGGTGCCGAGCACTTCGACGCGGTCGAGAGGATCGCCGTCGACCGGGCGAAGTCCCTCTTCCACGCCCGGTACGCGAACGTCCAGCCGCACTCCTGCACCTCGGCGAACCTCGCCGTGCTGTTCACCCTGCTCAAGGCCGGGGACACGTTGCTGGGCCTGGATCTGGACTCCGGCGGCCACCTGACGCACGGATCCCGGGCGTCGGTCACCGGAAACCTGTTCAACGCCGTGCCCTACTCCGTGGACAAGGCCGGCCTGATCGACTACGACCAGGTCGAGGACCTGGCCCGGAAGCACCGGCCGAAGCTCATCATCGCCGGCGCCAGCGCCTATCCCCGGATCATCGACTACGAGCGGATGCGCGCGATCGCCGACGAGTTCGGCGCCTACCTGCTCGCCGACATCTCCCACATCGCCGGCCTCGTCGCCGGCGGCGTGCTGCCGAGCCCGGTGGACGTCGCCCACGTGACGACGACCAGCACCTACAAGCAGCTGGGCGGACCACGCGGCGGCCTGATCCTGATGGGCGCCGACGGCGATGTGCCGGCCGCCGACGGGGCGCCCTTTCCCGACGCCCTCGACCGTGCTGTCTTCCCCCGGTCGCAGGGGACGCCGAATGCCGCCGCGATCGCCGCGAAGGCGCGGGCGTTCGAACTGGCGGGGCGCGAGGATTTCAAGCGCACGGCCCGGCTGATAGCCGAGGACGCGGCCGCGCTGGCGAGCGCCCTCGACGACCGCGGATTCACGGTCCTGACCGGCGGCACGGACACCCACATGGTCCTGGTCGACGTCTCGGCGTCCGGTCTCACCGGCGTCGTCGCCGAGCGGGCCCTGCAGGAGTGCGGGATCCTGGCGAACCGCAATCGCACGCCCGGCGACACGCGTCCGCCGCTCATCGCCAGCGGCCTGCGGTTCGGCACCAACATTCCGGCCCAGCGCGGCATGACCGCCGACCAGATGTCGGAGTGCGCGCGACTGGTCAGCCAGGTCCTGTCCTGCGTGCAGCAGGACGGGGCCGACACGTACTCCCTGCCGTCGCCGGTACGGCAGAGCGTGCGTGCGGAGGTCGCGCGGCTTTGTGCGGCCTTTCCGTTCCGGGCGTACGCGTTCGACGGCCAGAGCCCGCTCTAGTCCTCCCCGACTCACATCCCCCAACGCCACTTCGTCTGGAGGTTCGCCACCGATGATCACCGCTCGCGCAGCGCTGCTTTACGGGCCCGGTCAGGACTACGTCATCGACACCATCGAGCTCGACGAGCCGGGCCCCGGCGAGGTGCTGATCGAGATGCGGGCCTGCGGGCTGTGCCACTCCGACGAGCACGTGCGGACCGGGAACCTGCCGCTCCCGAACTACCCGGTGATCAACGGCCACGAGGGCGCGGGCGAGGTCGTGGAGGTGGGGGAGGGCGTCACGTCGGTGACGCCCGGCGACCACGTCGCGATGTCGTACATCCCGTCCTGCGGATCGTGCGGGCCGTGCCGGGTCGGCATGGGGTTCCTGTGCGACCAGGGCGCGAGGCTCTTCGACATCGGGATGATCACCGACGGCCGGGTGGCGCACCGGGTCAAGGACCAGCCGGTCGCGCGGTTCTCGCAGCTCGGCGCCTTCGCCGAACGGCAGGTCCTGGCCGAGTCCTCGGTCGTCAAGGTGGACTCCGACATCCCGTGGCCGGCGGTGGCGCTGGTCTCCTGCGGGGTGGCCACGGGGTTCGGCTCGGCGGTCAACCGCGCCGGGGTGCGTCCCGGCGACACGGTCGCCGTCCTGGGCATCGGCGGGGTCGGCGCCAGCGCGATCCAGGGCGCGCGGGTGGCGGGGGCCCGCCGGATCATCGCCGTGGACCCGGTGGAGTTCAAGCGCGAGCAGGCGCTGCGCTTCGGCGCCACGCATGTCTTCGCCTCGCTCGACGAGGCCATCACCGGAGTCGGCGCGCTGACCTGGGGTCAGATGTGCGACTCCGTCATCTGCACCTTCGGCGTGATGCTGGGCGAGCTGCTCGAGCCGGCCCTCACGCTGACGGCCAAGGGCGGCACCTGCGTCGTCACCGCCGTGGCCCCGCCCGCCCAGAAGCAGGTCGACCTCAACCTGTTCGTGCTGGCCATGGAGAACAAGGAGATCAAGGGCTGCCTCTACGGGTCGGAAAGCCCTCGCACCCAGATTCCCCGGCTGCTGAACATGTATCGCGACGGCATCCTCAAGCTGGATGAACTGATCACCAAGACGTACACCCTCGATCAGGTCAGCCAGGGCTACGCCGACATGGAGGCCGGCCGCATCCTGCGCGGCGTCATCACCTTCTGACCCGATCCGCCATCACAGGAATCGCCCGTCCACCGACGGCGAGGAAGGACCCGGAACCCGTGCCCGACCTGAGTGACGAAGCCAGTGAGCCGTCCATGACGATCCCGAGTCTGCCCGGCTTCGGCCCCCTCGACGAGCCGCCGCCGACTGCCGCCCACGCCCACGGCGTGCAGTCCGTCGGCACGAGACTGGACGCCGACCTGGTGGCCGGTCTGCGCGCCTGGGCCGGCGCGGGCCCGGTCACGGTGCGGCGCCTGGTGCTTGCCGCCCTCGCCTGCGTCACGGCGCGCTACGGCGACTGCTCCACCGAGGTGCGGATCTCGGTCGCGATGGACGCCGGGGCCGAGGAGTCCCGGCGGCGCACCATAGCGCTGCGACCGGATGCCGACATGTCCTTCGCGGACCTCGTACACGGCGTGGACGAGGCGTTGTCCTCCGGCGAGACGGCCGCGGGAGCCTCCTCGACGGGATTCGGGGCCGGCCCGGCACAGGCGAAGCCGCCTTATGCGCTCGCTGAAGGACTCGCTTACGACCTCTGTCTGACTGACGACGGCGGTGACGACGGTGACGACGGCGGCGTCGAGCTCGGGGTCCGGTACCGCGCGGACCTGGTCAGCGCCGACGCCGTGTCCGCACTGCTCGGGCACATCGTCACCGTGCTGACGGCGGCAGCGGCCGACCACGGCGGCACCCGGCTGAGCCGGCTGCCCCTGCTGACCGCCGCCGAAGAGCAGCGCATGCTCGTCGAGTGGAACCAGACCGCGGTGGAGTGGGACGGCGACGCGTGCCTGCACGAGCTGTTCGCCCAGATCGCGGCGGCCTCCCCGGACCAGCCTGCGGTGATCTACCAGGACCGCCCGCACAGCTACGGAGAGATAGACCAGGCCGCCAACAGGCTCGCCAACCACCTGCGCGCGATGGGGGTCGGGCGCGGCAAGCGCGTCGCGGTGTGCCTGGACTGTGGTCCCAGCTTCCTGACCGCGATCATGGGCGTCCTCAAGACGGGCGCCGCCTACGTGCCGTTCGATCCGCGCTACCCGGCCGGCCGCCTTGAGTACATGGCCGAGAACGCCGAATGCTGCGTGCTGATCAGCGAGACCGAGTTCCGCTCGGCGGTGCCGAACCAGGAGATACCCGTCGTCCTGCTGGACCGTGACGCCGCCCAGATCGCGCAGTCCTCCTCCGACTGCCCGGACGTGGGCAGCCGGCCCGACGACCTGTGCTACGTGATCTACACGTCCGGCTCGACCGGTCAGTCCAAGGGCATCGCCCTGCGGCATCGCGGCGTCGTCAACAACCTTCTGGACCTGCGCACCCGCTTCGGCATCGGAGACGGGGACCGGCTGCTCGCGCTGTCCTCGATCAGCTTCGACATGTCCGTCTTCGAGTTCATCGGGATGACGATCTCGGGCGGGACCGTCATCGCCCCGGCGACCTCCCAGGCCCAGGACCCCAGCCAATGGGACGCGCTGATCACCAAGTACTCGATCACGGTGTGGAACTCGGCACCGGCGCTTCTGGAGGCCTACCTCGCGCACCTGGAAGTGGGCGTCACCGCGACGCGTCCGCTGCGACTGGTCCTGTTGGGCGGGGACTGGGTCAACCCCGAGACGCCCGACCGGCTCCGCAAGTTCGCTCCGGACGTGCGGGTGATCGTGATGGGCGGGGCCACCGAGGCGTCCATCCACACGACGCTGACCGAGGCGGGCTCACCGCTGCCGGGCTGGAACAGCATCCCCTACGGGCGTCCGATGGCCAACCAGCGGGTCTACATCCTCGACGGCTCGCGTGCCCCGGTTCCGATGGGGATCTCCGGAGAGCTGCACCTGGCCGGTGTCGGGCTCGCCGAGGGCTACATCGGGCGTCCGGAAGAGACGGCCGACAGGTTCTTCTCCTGGTCGCACGGGCCTGTCTCGGAACGGCTGTACCGCACCGGAGACCTGGCCAGGTTCCGGCCGGACGGACAGGTGGAGCTGCTCGGCCGACTGGACTTCCAGGTCAAGATCCGCGGACTGCGGATCGAGCTCGGCGAGATCGAGGCGACGCTGCGCCGGCAGCCGGGCGTGCGGGACGCCGTCGTGGTCGTGGCCCGGCGGGCCGGGGGCGAGGACGAGCTGGTCGGCTACGTCATCGCCGACGAGGACGACGGTGGGGACGACGGCGGGGACCTCGACCTGGACCTGCTGACTTCGCGGATCGCCCACACCCTGCCGGCCCACATGCTGCCGCGCCTGGTGCAGCTCGCCGAGCTTCCGCTCAACCCGAACGGAAAGGTCGACCGCGGTCGCCTGTCGGCCCTGCCGTCGGCGCCGTCCCGCACCCTGGCTCAGGGTACTGAGCCGGCCACGAAGGTGCAGCGGGAGCTGGCCGAGGTGTGGTGCGAGGTCCTCGGCGTCCCCCGGGTCGTGCTCGAGGACAAGTTCTTCGACCTGGGCGGCCGATCGCTGCGGGCCATGATGGTCGCCTCCCGGATCCGGACCCGGCTCGGCGTCGAGATCGCGCCGAGCGCGGTGCTCGGCGGGGCCACTCTGGCCGAACTGGCGACCGCGGTCGAGGCGGCCTCGGCCCGAGGCGCCGTGAGTCAGGACGCGTTCCTGCCGCACACCACGGAGGCCTTCGGTCCGCTCTCGTTCGCCCAGGAACCCGCCTGGGCGCTGGAACGGACCGCCGCCGGCACGGCTGTCGGCAACATCGCGCTGTCGATGACCTGGTACGAGGAACTCGACCAGCAGGCGTTGCGGCGTGCCCTGAACCGCCTGATCGCCCGGCACGAGGTGCTGCGGACGAGTTTCTCCGAGGTGGCGGGGCGTCCCTGGCAGCGGGTCGGCGAACCCTGGGAGATCGACCTGGAATTCCATGACGCGGGCGATGCCGTTCCCGGTTCGGGCCGGGCTCTGGACGCCGCGGTCCGGCGGGCGTCGGCCGAACCCCTCGACGTGGAGCGCGGCCGCCTGGTCAGGGTGCACCTCGTCAGCGATCCGCACAGCCCTGGGAACGGCCGCACCGCGAAAGCCAGCGGGGCACTGGTCCTGGTCTTCCATCAGATCGCCTGTGACACCTGGACACTGAGCATCCTGCTGCGCGAACTCGGGATCTTCTACCAGGCCGAGACCGAGCCGGACGGGCAGGCCGGCGCCGACGTCCGGGAGCTGCCTTCGCGGTACCTGGACTACGTCCTCTGGCAGCGCGCGCATGCCCATGACGGGTCAATGGACTGTGACACGGACTACTGGCGCGAGCGGCTGGCGGGCGCCCCCGCGACCATGGAGTTCGCCACCGCGCGCGAGCGCGAGGGCAAGCGGACCTATCAGAGCGGCCGGTACTCCTTCACCTGGGACCGTAGGCTGCGCGACCGCCTCTCCGAGATCGCGAAGCGGGGGAGCGCGTCCCTGCCGACGACGCTGTTGGTGGGCCTGTCGGTTCTCCTCTCTCAGTCGACGGGACTGACAGACCTCGTCATCGGAACGCCCGCCACCCTGCGGACCAACCCGAGCCTCGAGCCCATCGCCGGCCTGTTCTCCAACACGGTCCCGATCCGGCTTGACCTGAGCGCGGACCCCGATTTCCACGAACTGATGGGCCGGGTCCGCGACGAGGTCGACGCGGCGTCCGCTCATCAGAACCTGTCCTTCGGGCGGCTGATGGGCGAGCTGGACACCGGGCGGACCAAGGGATCGACACCCGTGCCCGGCATCCAGGTGATGTTCCGGTTCGACGACGCCCCGCTGCGCTCGCTGCGGCTCGGCGGACCGCCCGTCCAGCCCCGGCCGGCCGACACCGGCTCGACCCCCTTCGATCTGTCCGTGACCTTTGCGCCCTCTCCGGGTGGGCTGGCAGGTGTGATCGAGTACAGCGCCGACATCTTCGACGAGGCCGCGGCCCGGGCGATCGCGAACCGGCTCCGGCTGCTGATGGAGACCGTGGCCCGTGATGATTCGGTCCGTCCGCTGAGCGTGCCGGTGGGCTAGACGGCGGAGGCGCAGAGCGGCATCAGCTCTGCGCCTCCGTAGCGCATGGAAAGCACCCGGTCGTCGCCTGCTGCCGACGTCAGCCGTCGGCGTCAGCGGCGTTGGCGGCGTTGGCGGCGGTAGCGTCGTCGGCGGCGAGCGTGGCGACGAAAGCCGGCAGCCGACGCCAGATCTCGGGCGTGTAGAAATGGCCGCCGGGAAGCACATCGTGCCTGAACGCGCCTCGTGCCAGGGCTTCCCAGCGCTTTCCCGCGTCCGCCTCGATGGTGGTGTCCTCCGACCCCGTCAGCACGTGCAGCGGGGTCCGGATCCGGGTGCCCGCGGTGTAGTGGAAGGTGTCACGGACCTTGATGTCGGCGCGCATGAGCTCGACCGCCATTTCCACTAGATCGGGGTCCTCCAGGGCGTAGTCGGGGATGAGTCCGTAGGTGCGCATCCATTCAAGGAGCTGCTGATCGGTCTCCTGTTGGGCGGGGAACATGTCCCGGGACCTCAGTCCGGCGCTCGGCGCGTTCGCCGACGAGACGAGCAAAAACTCTGGCGGTCTGCTCCCGGCCTGCTCGACCCTCGCCGTGACATCGAACGCCATCCACGCGCCCATGCTGTGGCCGAAGAGAACGTAGGGGCCCTCGGCCGCGACGGCGAGCACTGCCTGTGTCGTGTCGTCCGCGAGTGCGTCCCAGTCGGTGGCGAATTCCTCGGAGTGCCGGCCCTCCCGGCCGGGGTAGCAGATGGTGGCCAGTTCGACGCCCGGCGGCAGTACGTCGAGCCACGCGTGGAAGGCGCCGCTGCCGCCGCCGCAGAAACCCAGGCAGGCCAGTGTGCGCGCCGGGTTCGGCAGTCGGCGCTGCTTGACGACGGTCGTGTCCTGGCGGGAAGAAGACATGAGTGATTCCCTTCGCGTCAGCGGTCAGCGGTCGGCGGTCTCGGTCGTCCCGTCCTCGCGGCGGGCGGCCTCGAGGTAGTCGGCCAGGTCGCGCAGTCTCGGGTGCTGATACACCGTTCTGGTCCGTACTGACAGGCCCAGGTCCTTCTTCAGCCGGGCGACCACACGCAGTGCGACCATCGAGTGGCCGCCGAGGGCGAAGAAGTCGTCGTCCGCGCTGATCCGGTCCAGCCCCAGGACCTCCGACCAGACGCTCGCGATCAGTTCCTCGAAGACCCCCGTGGGGGCGTCGGACCCGCCGGCCCCGTCCCCGGCCCCGTCCCCGTCCGTGGCACCGTCCGCGGTCGGCGCCGGCAGCCGTGCACGGTCGACCTTGCCGTTGACCGTCAGCGGCACGGCCTCCAGCGGCATGAAGAACACCGGCACCATGAACTCGGGCAGTCGCGCTCGGCAGTGCTCGCGCAACGCGGCGGCCGGCACCGGATCCGCCGCGACGTAGTACCCCGCCAGCTGCCCGTCGGAGGCCACATCGGCGCGGATCGCAACCACCGCGGCCCTCACACCCGGGTACGCGGCGATCGCCGCCTCGACCTCGCCCAGCTCGATCCGGTAGCCGCGGACCTTCACCTGGCCGTCGGCGCGGCCCAGGAACTCCAGCGTGCCGTCCGGGCGCCGGCGGACCTGGTCGCCGGTCCGGTACAGGCGGGCACCGTTGGCGGCGAACGGGTCGGCGACGAACCGCGCCGCGGTCAGCGCCGGACCGGCGACGTAGCCGCGGGCCAGTCCGGTCCCGCCGATGTAGAGCTCTCCCGCCTCGCCCGGTTCGGTGACGGGCGTCAGATCAGGACGCAGGACATGGATGCGCGCGCCCGGCAGGGCATCGCCGATGTGCGCGGAGCCGCCGGAGATCCAGGCGGCGGTGGAGTCGACCGTGCACTCGGTGGGACCGTAGAGATTGGCCGCTTCCAGCAGCCCGTCCGCCACCGCTGTGCTGACTTCCTGCCACGTCCGCTCCGGGACGGGCTCGCCGCCCATGAACAGCCGGACGGGCCGGCCCGGTGCGAGCAGGCAGGTCCTCAGCAGCTGCCAGTGCGAGGGCGTGAGGTCGAGATCGTCGATCCCGTACTCGTCGATCGCGGCGCGCAGGCGCTCGGGATCGGTGCGCTCCTCCTCGCTGAGGACGACGATCGTGTCGCCCCGGCACACTCGCGCCCACTGCTGGACCGAGGCGTCGAACGACACGCTGGCGTTCCAGCCGACGACACGCGGCTCGGCGGCGTACAGCCCGGCCGACTCCAGCGAGGCGATCAGGCCTGCCACACCGCCGCGGGTCACCTCGACCCCGTTGGGATCGCCGGTGGAGCCGGAGGTGTAGATCACGTATGCCGCGTCGAGCGCGGACACCCGGCCGGCCGCGGCCGGCGGGCTGGGGTCCGGCTCGCTGGGATCGACCACCGCTACCCCGGGGAGCCGCGTCCTGTCGTTGTTGCCGTTGCCCTCGGCCAGCAGCACTCTGACACCGGCCTGTGTAGCCATGTGCTCCCGCCGCCGCGCCGGGTACGCGGGATCCAGCGGCACGTAGGCGGCGCCGGCCCGCCAGACCGCGAGCAGGGCGACGACCAGGCCGGGACCGCGGTCCAGGCTGACTCCGACCCGGTCTCCGACGCCGACGCCGACCCCCGCCAGCCGGCTCGCCAGCCGCGCGGTCCTGTCATCGAGCTCTGCGAAGGTCAGGGTCCGCGCCCCGGCCCGGACGGCTGTCCGGTCCGGCGCCTGCGCGGCCGTGCGGGCGAACCGCTCCACCGGATCGGCGGCACTCGCGTTCGGGGTGCCCGTCACGACCAGGCACCCTTCGCGGGCGGAACGGTCGGCCGGCACGCGGTCAGCTCGACCGGCTCGCCCATGGCCACCACGATCCTGCGGTCACCATGGAACGGATCCCGGCCGTGCGCCGTCAGGATGTTGTCGACCAACAGCAAGTCGCCCGGATTCCAGGGCTGGCGAACCGTCGCGGCGTCGTACGCGCCCTGGATTTCCATCAGGTCCTCACGTGTCAGAGGGCTGCCGTCGCCGAACTCGGTGCTGAACGGGAGCCCGTCGCGGCCGAACTCGTCGACCAGCGCCTCGCGCACTTCTTCGTCGAGCGCCCACTCGTTCCAGAAGAGCTGGTGGTTGAACCAGACCTGTTCGCCGCTCACCGGATGCCTGATGATGCCGGGCCGCACCTGGCTGGTGCGGAGCGTGCCGTCGTCGCGCCAGCCGTGCGCTATCAGGTTCCTGTCACAATACTCCGCCACGTCGGCCGGGTCGTCGGTGGCGAACGCGGTCTGCCAGCTCGTGGAGACGTACTCGGAGAAGCTGCGGTTCAGCCGCCAGCCGGACTTCCGCATCCTCTCCGCCAGAGGCGACGGCACCGCGGGCAGTACCCGGCGGCAGTCGGCCACCGGGGTCGCGCCGCCCTCGGCGGGTGCCGTCAGGCAGCCGAAGAGCAACAGCCCGGGAAAGGTCAGCGTGTAGCTGTTCTCGTTGTGCATCCGGATGGCTTGCGACGGCGGCAGGTCGGTGGAGGAGTAGACGTCGTGGCCGAAGGCGGTGCGCGGCGTGGCCTTCTCCCGGTACGGCGTGCGCTCCGGGATCAGCTCGTCGCGCATGGCCGCGAAGTCCTGGAGGCTCCGGATCGGCAGGCCGCGCAGATACAGGGCACCGTGCTCCAGGAGCGCGGCCCTGATGCCCGGCAGGGCCGCTCGTACCCACTCACCGGCTCCGCCGATGTCCGTGATCCCCGGTACCTGAAGCGTTGCGGGTCTGCCGGCGACCACCTGACAGTCGATCTCTGAGGAATTGGCCATGCTCGGACTCCCTCCAGAACCGCCGCCCCGTATCAGGCGGTCGCGCGGCGGATGTCACCTCCGGCGACGTCGTGTCGCAGGATCCTGTGTCAAACCCCTCATACACGATTCAGAGAACTGTGAAACCATCCCGTTAATGCTTGCCCTGCTCGTCGGGCGTGAGATAGCGTACTACTCAGACACACGGGGGTGATGTCAAAGTTCGTATACATACCTCCCGTCTAGGACGTGGTCCGCCTCCTCGGCGTCGACGGTGAGGCAGGGCCGATGTGTGGTTGCCGCTGCGGGGCGTGCCCCCGGGTGAAGTGCTGATCACTGACTGGCCGCTTGATGCCCGGTCAGGCCCGCACCAGGCCTGTTCCGGACGGGGAACTCGAGGAGGACTTCGCAGCGTGCTCGACATGGCTGAGGGTCGCGTCAGTGGCTTGCGCAAGCTCGTGGATCGAGCCGAACGTCCGATTCGTCCGTCGATCTCGACCCTCCGCGTCGTGCGCGTGACGGAAACCCGCCACGGCTGTCCGGGCCGGTACAGCAGCCATCACACGCCCGGGACCTGCCGGGCTTCCAGAAGCAGAGCCCCCTTCGGGGCCGCGTAGAACACCTCATACGCGTACCGTCCCTGACCTACCCGATATTCCCACCTCGCCGTTGACGATCGGTACGCGTCGCGGTCGAGACGACCAGCGAGCGTCGGCGCGGCGCGCCTTCACCCGCCGGAGAAACCAAAACCTTTGAGTGCAGTGCGGTCACGGCAGTATCGCGACTCTCGGCTTCATGGCCACATACGAGGAACCGAACTGGAGTGCAGGTATGACCACATCGCCAGACCCTGACAAGGGCGTGCCTCTGTCCTTCGTCCAGGAACAGATCTGGTTCCTCGAGAAGCTCAACCCCGGGGCGATGGCGTACCACGTCATTACAGCTGTCCGACTCCGCGGACCGCTTCGTGTCGACGTTCTGCAAGACTGCCTGACGCGACTTGTGGCCCGGCACGACGCGCTGCGGATGACGTTCCACTCGATCGACGGGGTGCCCTTCCAGGTGACGCAGCCGCCGGCGCCGGTCGAGCTCGAGGTGCTCGCGCTCGGCGGGTCCGCCGAGCAGGAGCAGCTGCGGCTGTGCCAGGAGAAGGTGCGCCGGCTGGCCGGTGTCCCGTTCGACCTGGAGCACGGGCCCGTGTACCGGTACCAGCTGCTCAAGCTGGCCGACGACGACCACGTCTTCGTGCAGATCGTGCACCACATCGCGACCGACGGCTGGTCGGACGAGGTGATGACGCGCGAGCTCGGCCTGATGTACGCGGCGCTGCTGGAAGGGCGCGAGCCCGACCTCGATAAGCCGGCGCCGTCCTACGTCCAATACGCGACCCGGCAGCGGGCGCGGATGAGCGGCGAGCGGCTCGACGAGGAACTCACCTGGTGGACGGAGCGGCTGACCGGCCTGCCGGCGCTGGAGTTCCCCGAGGACCGGCCTTGGCGGGAGGGGCCGAGCCGCGGTGAGGCCACGGTCGCCAAGCCCTTCCCGGACGAGTTGCTCTCGCGGGCGCGGCGCCTGGCCGAGGAGCACGGCGCCTCGCTGTACATGGTTTTGGTGTCCGCGCTGAACGTCGTGCTGAGCCGGTACACGGGCCAGGACGACCTTCCGGTGGGCGTGCCCATGCCCAACCGGACGGACGAGGAGGCTGAGCGTGCCGTCGGCTGCTTCGTCAACATGGTCGTCCTGCGTACCGACCTGTCCGGCGACCCCGCCTTCAGCGCCTTGCTGGAGCGGGTGGCGGACGCCAACATGGATCTGTACGAGCATCAGGAAGTCCCGCTGAGCCTTATCGTGGACAAGCTCCAGCCGGTCCGTGCGGCTGGTAAGAACCCGCTGTTCCAGATAGAGGCCCAGCTGCTGCGGGCGGCGGATTCCGGCGCCGGTCTCGATCTGCCGGGCCTGATCTGTACGCCGGTCCCCATGCCCGCGACGGGGTTGGCCTTCGACATGGTGATCGAGTTCATCGAGGACGGCGATCACCTGACGGCCCGCGTCGAATACTCCCGCGACCTGTTCGACGAGTGGCGGATCAGCGCGTTGCTCGATCACCTCGAGGTCGTGCTGGCCGCGGCGGTGGACCGGCCGTCCCTGAGGGTCTCCCAGATGCCCCTGCTGACGCGCAGGGAGCAGGACGAGCTGCTCGGCCTGGGCAACGGCGGGCACGCCGAATACTCGGCCGACCCCTTGTACGCGAGCGTGGACCGGGTCGCGCAGGCCCGGCCGGACGCGGTCGCCGTGGTCTGCGGTGGCGCCGAGCTGAGCTACGGCGAACTGAGCCGGCGCAGCGACCACCTGGCGCGGTACCTGCGGGCACTCGGGGCCGAGCCCGGACAGGTCGTGGCCATCGTGCTGGACCGTCGGATCGACGCGTTCGTGGCGATGGTCGGGGTGCTGAAGGCCGGCTGCGCCTACACGGTGATGGACCCGAAGCTGCCGGCCGCCAGGGTCGGCTTGATGATCCGCGACGCGGCCGCTCCCGTGGTCCTCACCAGTTCGGCGTTCGCGGACTCCCTCGACGAGCCGGCGGACCGGGCCGTCGTCCTGCTGGACGCCGACTGGCAGAAGATCGAGGCCGAGGCCGACGGCGCGCCGCTGCCGGAGGCGGCCCCGGATTCGCTTGCCTACGTCATCTACACATCGGGCTCGACCGGCGTGCCGAAGGGCGTGCTGATCGAACACCGGGGGATGTCGCTGTTCCGCGAGGCGTTCCGCGATTCGTTCGGGTTCCAGGCCTCTGACCGTCTGCTCCAGCTGCCCGCGCTCACCTTCGACCAGTCGCAGGGCGAGATGTGGACGGCATTCCTGGTCGGCGCGACGGTGGTCGCGGTGCACGCCGATGACCTGGACTCCATAGGCGCGCTCAGTACCCTGATGCGCGAGCAGCGGGTCACCTATGCGGCGCTGCCGCTGGCCATGCAGTCGCTGCTCGATCCGGACTCGCTCCCGGATCTGAAGTACATCGTGGGCGGAGCCGAAGGGCTCGATCCGGCTCTGGTCAACAAGTGGAACCTGCCGGGGCGGACCTTCCTCAACTTGTACGGGCCGACGGAATGCGCGGTCGCGCAGACGGAATACAAGGTGGACCACGTCGAGTGGCGGACGTCGCCGCCGATCGGCCGTCCGCATCCGAACCGGCGGGTGTACGTCGTCGACCGGTGGGACAACCTGGTCCCCAAGGGTGTCAACGGCGAACTGCTCATCGGCGGGGACCAGGGCGGACTGGCCCGGGGCTATCTCAACCAGCCTGAGGCGACCGCGCAGAAGTTCGTCGCCGATCCATTCAACCCCCCTGGCAAGGTCTACCGCAGCGGCGACCTGGTTCGCTGGAACGCCGCCGGCCAGATCGACTTCCTGGGCCGGATGGACAACCAGGTGAAGCTGCGCGGGCTGCGTATCGAACTCGGCGAGATCGAGCTCGCGCTGCAGTCCCATCCCGGCGTCCGGCGCGCCATTGTCCTGATGCGTCCGGACAGCCACGGCGAGAACCGGCTGATCGCCTATCTCACGTCCGTGGGCGAGCCGCCGGCGGCCGCGGAGTTGCGTCGGCACTTGGGGGATTCGCTGCCGGACTACATGGTGCCGAGCGCATGGGTGTTCTTGGACGAGTTCCCCATGAACGAGGACGGCTGGAAAGTCGACCACAAAGCGCTGCCCTCGCCCGCCGACACCGCCGAGGGCGGCGCCGCCCCGTCCTCCCCGGCGACGCCGATGGAGGAACAGGTCGCACGCTGCTTCGCCGAGGTTCTGGACGTCGGGCAGATCGAGCCCGGGGGCGGCTTCTTCGACAGCGGCGGGAACTCGCTGCAGGCGATGCGGATGGTGGACCGACTCAGCAAGACGTTCGGCGTCAAGGTGGGCATCCAGGAGCTGTTCGGCAATCAGACCGTGGCCGGACTCGCCGCCGCGATCGAGGAGTTGATCAGGGCTCGATCTGACGCCTGACCAGCGCCGAGCCCCCGAATCGTCCGCTACGGAAAGTGTGAGAAAGCAGCCCGTGGGCAAGAACATCTTCTTCGCGAAAGTACGCGCGCAGCTGGGCGATCGTTTGCTGCTTGCCGACTCATCGGAATACGAGAGTTCCAGGGGCGTCTGGAACGGAATGCACGACCGGCGTCCGCTGGCCGTCTGCCGCTGCCTGACCGCGGCGGATGTGAGTGTGGTCCTGCAAAGCGCGGTCGCCGAGGGCCTGCCCGTCACGGTCCGCGGCGGCGGGCACAACGTGGCGGGGTTGGCCGTGGCCGACGGCGCGGTGATGATCGACCTGTCGCTGATGCGGGAGGTCGTGGTCGATCCGGCGGCCCGCCTGGCATCGGCCCAGGGCGGCTGCCTGCTGCGCGACCTCGATGCGGCCACAGCGCCCCACGGCCTGGCCTGTCCGGCCGGAGTGGTGTCCCACACCGGACTCGGCGGGTTGGCCCTGGGAGGCGGTTACGGCTGGCTGGCGACCAAGTGGGGCCTCACGTGCGACCACATCGTCGCCGCCGAGGTCGTCCTCGCTGACGGCCGTGTGGTGGAGGCCGCCGAAGGCCCGCCCGGACAGCACGAGGACCTGCTGTGGGCGCTTCGCGGCGGTGGAGGCAACTTCGGCGTCGTCACCCGGTTCACCCTGCGGCTGCGGCCGGTTCGGGACGTCGGCCACTGGACGAGCGTCTATCCGCTCGACGCAGCCGGCGAAGCGCTGGCGTCCTACCGGGCCTTCGCCGGCGGGCAGCCCGCCGACCTGCACACCGTCGGCACCTTGAAACACGCCGGCGAGCAGGAATGGATTCCCGCCGTGCTTCGCGGACGTCCGGCCTTGTTCCTCAGCGCGGCCTGGTTCGGTGAGCAAGGCGGCGCACCGGAGGCCCTCGCGCCGCTGCTGGCCGGCGCGAAGCCGGCAGCGGTCTTGGCGCGTCAGATCTCTTATGCGCAGCTCCAGGCTCTCGGGGACAGCAGCGAGCCGTTCGGCAACCGGTACTTCACGAAGTCGTGTTACCTGGCGGAATTGTCCTCCGGGGTGATCGAGACTGCTCTGGCGTCCGCCCGGGCCATCCGCAGCCCCCGGTCTTCGATCGACTTCGAATATCTTCGCGGGGCCATCGCGGACGTACCGGCCGAGAGCTCTGCTTTCCCCTGCCGGGACGCCCCCTATATCTACACTGCGTCGGCCCAGTGGACCGACCCCGCCGATGACGGCGAAAACGCGGAGTGGTCCAGGCACAGCATCGACTCGCTGCGGCCGCACCACTACGGGGGAACGTACGTGAACTACGTCCAGGACGAGGCCGACGGCGACGTGTCCGGTATCTACGGAACGGGGCGCTATCGCAAGCTCGGGATCGTCAAGGGGCGCTACGACCCGAAGAACGTTTTCTGCCACAACAAGAATATTCAGCCGGTTCTGAATGATGCTGCTACACACGGGGAGGACTGATGGCTCAATCGTTCTTGGAAGGCAGCGGGCTCGTGGAGCCGCCTTCGGTGAAGGACTACAACACTCCCGGAGCCTTCGTCGAGGCTCTCGGTTCGCCTTGGCACCAGCTCATTTCCGATCTGCATGACGTCATCACCCGAGCGACGGTGGCCTACGCGTCCTCATGCGGGCTGAAGTGGCTGCATCTGCCCGTGACGACGCGGACGATCACCTGTGCGCCGGCGGCGGGCAGCGACGCCGGGCCGGTTCCCGTGTCGGTCAGCGGGGTGGACTCGTTCCTGGTGGACTCCATGCAGTTCGCCTTGGAGTACGGGTGCAGGACTGCCCGCGGCGGGTGTTACGCCATCATGCCGTCGTTCCGCAGCGACTCCCCGGACGCGACGCACCTGGGTCAGTTCACGCACAGCGAAGCAGAGATCCCCGGGGATCTGGACGACCTCGTCAGATACGTCGAGGGCTACGTTCGGGCCCTGGCCGCGGCTGTGCTCGACGGCATGGGGGACCGGCTGGCCGTCGCGCGCGGCGACATCTCGCACCTCCAGCGCGTGGCGGGCCGCGTCGGGAGCTTCGAGCAGATCACCTATGAGGAGGCCGTGCGGCTGGTCTCGGACATCGACGGTGCGGTCACCACAGGCGAGAACTTCTCGGGCCTGACCCGCAAGGGCGAGAACGTGGTGATGGAAAAGGTGGACGAGATCGTCTGGGTGAGGAACTTCGACACCATGAGTGTGCCCTTCTATCACGCGTTCGCGGATCCGGAGGGCCGTACCGCCGCCAACGCCGACTTGTTCTTCGGCCTGGGCGAGATCGTCGGCTCCGGTGAGCGGCACAGCAGTTCCGGGGAGTTGCGCAAGTCGATGGACATGCACGGGGTGGTCCAGTCGGATTACGAGTGGTACATCCGGATGCGGGACGAGGCGCCGATGAAGACCTCCGGCTTCGGCATGGGCGTCGACCGCTTCCTGATGTGGGTGCTCCGGCACGATGACATCCGCGACATCCCGATCATCTCGCGGATCGACGAGCCGAAGTCCTGGCCCGCCGCCGTCGTGCGTCCGTGAGGGCATGATGACTACTTCGTTGTGCACGGACGCGTCGCAGACCCTGGACTCGATCCTGGTACCGCTGCGGCAGGCTGCCGGGGACAACCGTGTGTACTGCCTGCATTCGGTCGGCGGCGGCACGCTCGGCTACTGGGACCTGGCACGCCTTTGGCCTGCCGGCACCCGACTCATCGGGGTCGAGTCCGCGGGCCTTCACGGTCGCCCGGCGCAGGAGAGCCTGGCCGAGATGGCCCAGGGCTACGCCGCCGCGATCCTGGACGACATCGCCGATGATGACGGCCCGGCGGCGGCGCCGGTACTGGTGGGGTGGGGCCTTGGCGGGCTGCTGGCCTGGGAGACGGCGCAGGCGTTGCGTCAGGCCGGGGCGAAGATAGCCCGGCTGATCCTCGTCGACAGCCCGTCGCCGGGAACCCCCGACGATGTCGACGAGATGGTGCGCGACGCGCTGGACGCGGCCCAGTCGGAGGCACCCGACCTTTCCCGAACTAGGAACACGGAAGGCTCCGCCCGCGCGGTCCGGAGCGCGAACTCCGCAGCGTGGAAGCGGTACCTGGAGGGAGACAGGCCGCAGCATCCGCAGGCCGACTACCGGGTACTGCTCGTTCACGCCAGCCGGGCGGAGACCGCTGACGAACACGACCGCGCCCAGGAAGAACTGCGGCATTGGGATCGCGCGGAGCGCTGGTGCGCGCTGATCGGGCCGCAGCTGTCCGTCACCTCTCTGGCAGCGGGCGGCAACGAGATCATGCGTGAACCCGCGGTCGACCGGCTCGTGGCGCTGGCCGTCCAGGCTCCGGGGACCATCTCGCCGCAGGACCGTGTCGGCGATCAGGGCTCATCCGGTCGCGGCGGTGTCCGTCCGGCTTTGGTGCCGGTGGTGCGGCCGGAGCGGGTTCCGTTGTCGTTCGCGCAGTTCCGGTTGTGGTTCTTGGACCGGGGTGGTGCGGGGGCGGCCTATCACGTGCCCGCAGTGTGGCAGCTGCGCGGGGAGGTCTCCCAGGAGGCGCTGCAGGCCGCGCTGCGTGACGTCGTGGTGCGTCATGAAAGCTTGCGGACCGTGTACGCGGATGTCGGGGGCGTGCCGGAGCAGCGGGTCGTGGAGGCCGAGAAGGTCGGGCCTTTGCTGGTGTCCGCGAGTGCGGATGCCGGTGACGTGGACGCGCTGGTGGAGGAGTTTTCCGCGCGGGAGTTCGATCTGCGCGTGGATATTCCTGTGCGGGCGTGTCTGTTCACGACGGGGCTGGGCGAGAGTGTGCTGGTGGTGGTGGCTCACCACATCGCCACCGACGGTTGGTCGATGGGGGTCTTCGCGCGGGATTTGTCGCAGGCGTATGAGGCGCGGGTGGCGGGCCATGCTCCGGGATGGGCGCCGTTGCCGGTGCAATACGCGGACTTCGCGGTGTGGCAGCGGGAGGTGCTGACCGGCGGGGGCCGCGATGAGGTGCTGGCTGGTCAGGTCGAGTTTTGGCGGCGCAAGCTTGAGGGTGCTCCGGCGTTGTTGAATCTGCCGGTGGATCGTCCGCGGCCGGCGGTGGCGTCGTATCGGGGTGCGGTGGCGCGTTCGCAGGTGTCGGCGGATCTGCACGGGCAGTTGCTGGAGGTCGCCCGGGCGCAGGGATGCACTTTGTTCATGGTGCTTCATGCCGCGTTGGCGGTGTTGTTGTCGGCGTATGGGGCGGGGGAGGACATCCCGCTGGGTACGGCTTTCGCGGGACGTACTGATGAGGCGCAGGAGAACCTGGTGGGGTTCTTCGTGGAGACGCTGGTGCTGCGCACTGATCTGTCCGGGGATCCGGCGTTCCGCGAGGTGCTCGACCGGGTTCACACTGTGGACCTGGAGGCGTACTCGCATCAGGACGTCCCGTTCGAGCGTGTCGTCGAAGCGCTCAACCCCGAGCGGTCGGCTGCCTATCACCCGCTGTTCCAAGTGTTCTTCGCGCTCGACGACGGCTCGTACAGCAGCCGGCTGCGCCTGGGCGACGCCGGAGTGCGGATGGTTCCGGGGCCTGCCCAGACGGCGCAGTTCGACCTGGCGGTGGACTTCGAGGAGCACCGGGACGAGAACGACGCGCCGCAGGGTATGGAGCTGGCGCTGGAGTACGCCAGCGATCTGTTCGACGAAAGCACGGTGACGGAGCTGGCGGACCGGCTGTTGCGGCTGCTGGATCTGGTCACCCGCGATCTGGACGTGCGGATCAGCGATCTGGACCTGCTGTCGCCGGCTGAGCGCGACCGCCAGCTGGTGCGGTGGAACGGGTCGCCGCGCGAAGAGCAGCCGCTCGAGGTCCTGGACTGCGTGCGCCGGTTCGCCGGGAGCAGCCCGGATGCGGTGGCCGTCTCCGGCGCCGTCGGCGAGGTCAGTTACCGGGAGCTGGCCCGGCAGTCGGACGGTGTCGCCCGGGTGCTGGCCGGGATGGGGGCCGGACCGGATGTGACGGTCGCGGTGCTGTCCGAGCGCAGCGCGTGGTACGAAGCGGTGATCGTCGGGATCCTGGGGGCCGGCGCGGCCTATCTGTCACTGGACGCGGGCACTCCGGTCTCCCGGGCGGCGCGGATGCTGGAGGACAGCGGTGTCACGCTCCTGGTCGCCGAGGCCGGACTGCGGGACCGTGCCGCCGCCGTGGCGGCTGAAGCCGCTCACCAGGTCACGATCGTGGATCTGGAGACGACCCCGCCCGACGGCGGTGGCGAGCCGGTTGCCGGGCCGGACCTGAACCGCGACTGCCTGGCGTATCTGGTGTTCACCTCGGGATCGACCGGCCGCCCGAAGGCGGCGGCGGTCCCGCGGCGCGGCCTGTCCAATCACCTGCGCGCCGTCGCCGAGCTGTACGGCCTCACCGCGCAGGACGCCATGGCGTTCAACGCCCCGCTGACGTTCGACGTGTCCGTGTGGCAGGCGCTGACGATGCTGACCGTCGGCGGCCGGGTGCACGTCATGGACCAGGACACCGCACGCGACCCGATCACCATGCTCAAGTGCGTGGACGACCACCGGATCACCGTCCTGCAGATCGTGCCCGCCATGCTCCGGGCGGTGCTCGACGCGGTGGAGGCCGGCAGCGCCCCGCCCGGATGGCTGTCGAGTCTTCGGCTGATGCTGGTGCACGGCGAGGAGCTGCCGGCCGACCTGGTCACGTCGTGGTACGCGCGCTTCCCGCGGACCGCGCTGATGAACGTGTACGGGCCGGCCGAGTGCTCCGACGACGTCTCGATCGCGGCCATCGAGCCCCCTTCGGCCGGCCCGACCGGCCGGGCGTCGATCGGCCGGCCGCTGGTGAACACGCAGGTGTTCGTGCTCGATCCGCACCTGCGCCTGCGGCCCGTCGGCGTGGCCGGCGAGCTGTACGTCGCGGGAGCGGGCCTGGCCCGCGGCTACATCGGCCGCGCGGATTTGACCGCTGCCCGCTTCACCGCCAACCCTTACGGGGCCCTGGGCGAGCGGATGTACCGCACCGGCGACCTGGCCCGCTGGAACAGGGATGGAGAACTCGAATTCCTCGGCCGCACCGATGAGCAGGTGAAGATCCGCGGCTACCGGATCGAGCCGCGCGAAGTCGAGACCGTCCTGCACGCCCTGCCCGGGGTGGGACAGGCTGCCGTCCTCGTACGAGACGACCTGCCGGGAGACAAGCGCCTGGTCGCCTATCTCGTCCCCGCGGCCGGCGCGGCTTTGGCGACCACGGAGATACGCCAGGCGGCCGAGAGCTTCCTGCCGGAGTACATGATGCCTGCGGCCATCGTGGTACTGGACGAGCTTCCGCTTACCGTCCACGGAAAGCTCGACAGCGACGCACTGCCCCCTCCCGAGTACGCGGCGATGTCGGACCGTGCTCCGCGCACCGCGCAAGAGGCGATCCTCCGTGACCTGTTCGAAGAAGTCCTCGGCATTCCGAACATCGGTGTCGACGACAGCTTCTTCGCCATCGGCGGCCATTCCCTTCTGGCGATCCGCCTGCTCGGCCGGATCAGGACCGTCCTGAACATCGACGTGACCGTCCGCGACCTCTTCGACGCCCCGACCGTCGGCCGGCTCGCGAAGCGACTGGACACAATCACCGGCGGTGTCCGTCCGGCTTTGGTGCCGATGGTGCGGCCGGAGCGGGTTCCGTTGTCGTTCGCGCAGTTCCGGTTGTGGTTCCAGGACCGGGGCGGTGCGGGGGCGGCCTACCATGTGCCCGCGGCGTGGCAGCTCACGGGAGCGGTTTCCGAGGAGGCGTTGGAGGCTGCGCTGCGTGACGTGGTGGTGCGCCACGAGATTCTGCGGACCGTGTACGCGGATGTGGACGGTGTGCCGGAGCAGCGGGTCGTGGAGGCCGAGAAGGTGGGGCCTTTGCTGGTGTCCGCGAGCGCGGATGCCGGCGATCTGGACGCGCTGGTGGAGGAGTTCTCGACGCGGGAGTTCGACCTGCGGGAGGACATCCCGTTGCGGGCGTGTCTGTTCACGACGGAGCCGAGCGAGAGCGTGCTGGTGGTGGTGGCTCACCACATCGCCACCGACGGCTGGTCGACGGAGGTCTTCGCGCGGGATTTGTCGCAGGCGTATGAGGCGCGGGTGACAGGCCGTGCTCCGGGCTGGGCGCCGTTGCCGGTGCAGTACGCAGACTTCGCGGTGTGGCAGCAAGAGGTGTTGGCTGGCGAGGGTCAGGACGTGCTGGCTGGTCAGGTCGAGTTTTGGCGGCGCAAGCTTGAGGGTGCTCCGGCGTTGTTGAATCTGCCGGTGGATCGTCCGCGGCCGGCGGTGGCGTCGTATCGGGGTGCGGTGGCGCGTTCGCAGGTGTCGGCGGATCTGCACGGGCAGTTGCTGGAGGTCGCCCGGGCGCAGGGATGCACGTTGTTCATGGTGCTGCATGCCGCGTTGGCGGTGTTGTTGTCGGCGTATGGGGCGGGGGAGGACATCCCGCTGGGTACGGCCTTTGCGGGACGCACTGATGAGGCGCAGGAGAACCTGGTGGGGTTCTTCGTGGAGACGCTGGTGCTGCGCACCGATCTGTCCGGGGATCCGGCGTTCCGCGAGGTGCTCGACCGGGTTCACACCGTGGACCTGGAGGCGTACTCGCATCAGGACGTCCCGTTCGAGCGTGTCGTCGAGGCGCTCAACCCCGAGCGGTCCGCTGCCTATCACCCGCTGTTCCAAGTGATGTTCGCGCTCGACGACGGCTCGTACAGCGACCGCCTGCGCCTGGGCGACGCCGACGTGCGGATGCTGCCGGATCCCCTGTATTCGACGCAGTTCGACCTCTCGGTCGTCTTCGAGGAGCACCGGGACGAGAACGGCGATCCGGCGGGCTTGCGGCTGGCGCTGGAGTACGCCACCGACCTGTTCGACGAGGGCACCGTGACGGAGTTGGCCGAGCGGCTGCTGCGGCTGCTGGATCTGGTCACGCGTGACCTCGACGTACGGATCGGCGAGCTCGATCTGGTGCCTGTGGCCGAGCGCGACCGCCGGCTGGCGCAGCGGGACGCGCCGCGCGAACAGGAATCGGACCAGGGCGTCGCTGACGAATCAGAGCGTGACACTCCGCCCACTCCGCAGGAGAAGATCATCTGCGATCTGTTCATGGAGATCCTCGAGGTCCCCGAGGTCGCCGTGAACGACAACTTCTTCGCCCTCGGCGGCTACTCGCTGCTGACCACCCGGCTGATCAACCGCATCCGGACCGTCCTGGACGTTCGCGCGAACGTCCGCGACATCTTCGCCGCGCCCACACCCGCCCAGCTCGCCAGACGTCTCGACGAACGACAGAAATCGTCCCAGCCCCAGTGACCGGACCTACCAGATCCCAGGAGAGACAGATGGCGCCAACCCTCGAGGCGGAGCCGAAACAAAAGAACATCCTGCGCAGACATCGCGACTTCCGATTGTTCTGGCTGGGCGAGACCATCAGCACGCTCGGCTCGCAGATGGTCGTCGTGGTGGTTCCCCTTATCGCCATCGAGGTGCTTCACACCGGCACGTTCGCCGTGGGTCTGCTGCAGGCCTGCTTGTGGCTGCCCTGGTTCGTCATCGGCCTGCCGGTCGGCGCGTGGGTGGACCGCCACGCCAAGCGGCCCATCATGCTGGTCTCCGACCTCGTCGCCTTCCTGGCGTTCGCCAGTATCGCGATCCTGGCGTGGACCGGGACCATCACGATGGCCGAGCTCGTGGTCACTCTCGTGATCGGCGGCGGGGCGCAGGTCTTCTTCACGATCGCCTACCAGCCCTACATGCAGTCGCTGCTCGAAGAGCAGGACCGCGAAGAGGGAAACGCCGTCCTGGAGGCGAGCGGGACGGCCGGCCAGGTCGCCGGGCCCGGGGTCGGCGGCATCGTCGCCCAGCTGTTCGGCGCTGTCACGGGGATGTTCATAAACGGCCTGACCTTCGCCTACTCGGCTTTCTGCCTCGCCCGCATCCCCGCCAACGAGCCCGCTCGCGAGCCGTCCGAGGAGCCGCAGACGTCGCTGCGCACCGAGATCAAGGAAGGCATCGTCTTCGTGGCGAAGAACCCTTATCTCCGAGTGATGACCCTCTACGAAAGCCTGGGCAACATCGGCGACGCCATGATGATGGCCGTCGCGATCGTGTTCCTCGTCCGGGACATGGGCGTCAACGCGGCCACCGCCGGTGTGCTCGTCGCCGTGACGAACATCGGCGGGATCCTCGGCGCGATGGGGACCTCCCGGCTCTCCCGCCGGCTCGGCACTGCCCGGGCGCTGCTGATTTCAGTCGCCGTCACCGCGCCGTTCACCCTCCTGATCCCGCTCAGCTTCCACAACGCCGGGCTGGCCCTGTTCGTCGTCGGGTCGGCGGTTTACCTGGCCGGCATCAGCGTCGCCAACGTCGTGCTCGGCACGTTCGTCCAGTCGTACGTGCCCGAGCGGCTGCTGGCCCGGTGCAGCGCCGCCTTCACCCTGATGAACAGGGGCTGCATGCCCGTGGGATCCATCCTCGGCGCCGTTCTCGGAAGTGTGTACAGCCCCAGGACCGCGCTCTGGGCGGCGGGGATCGTGATCACCCTCAGCACCGGCGCGCTCCTCATCGGGCCGATGCGGCACGGGCGAGACCTCCCGTCCGAACTCCTGGCAACGGGAGAGTAGGAGTGATCCCATCGCCTGACGCCGCCGCCGATCCGCCGATCGACGTCAACCTGGTGAGCCCGGGGCTCTATTCCGACGGTGACCCGTTCGCAATGTGGCGGTGGCTCCGTGAGAACGACCCCGTGCACCACCACGCCGCGACCGACTACCCCGATTTCTGGGCGCTGACGAAGTATGACGACGTCAGGGCCGTCCTGCGCGACGCGGAGACCTTCAGCTCGGCCGCCGGCATACTCCTGCGGCCCTCGGGGCTCGGCGCCGACCCCGGGGGCGGCCGGACCCTGGCCCTCACCGACGCGCCCCGCCATCGCGAGCTCAGAGGGCTGGTCGATGAGTGGTTCACGGTGCGTTCGGTCCGGGTCTTCGAGGCCAAGGTGCGCGAGGTCGCCGCGAACGTGCTCGACCTCGCACTGGAGCTGGAGCACTGCGACTTCGTCGGGGACATCGCGGCACGGATACCGCTTTACATGAGCTGCAGCATGATGGGCGTGCCGGAGTCCGACTGGGAGCACCTGTTCGCGCTGAGCCGCGAGGCGCTCGGCGGCGGGGATGCGATGACCAGGCGGTTCGCCCACTTGAAGATCATGGAGTACTTCGGGGACCTCGCCGAGGCCAAGGCCGCGGACCCGGGCGATGACCAGGTGAGCGCGCTGGTCACGGCGGAGATCGAGGGTGAGCGGCTCAGCCGGGACGACATCCTGCTCAACTGTGACAACTTGTTCGTGGCGGGGACGGAGAACACCCGTCTCGCGGCGGCCGGAGGGATGCTCGCGTTCCTCGAGCGTCCGGAGCAGTGGCGTCTGCTCGTCGAGAACCGGGCACTCCTGCCCGGCGCGGTCGAGGAGGTGCTCCGCTGGACGTCCAGCGCGACGCACTTGATGCGCACCGCGACGAAGCCGGCCGAGATCCGCGGCCGCCGCATAGGAGCCGGTGACAAGGTGGTCCTGTGGCTGCCCTCGGCCAACCGCGACGAGGAGGTGTTCGCCGATCCCGACCGCTTCGACGTGACCCGGCATCCCAACCGGCACCTGGCCCTGGGTGCCGGTGAGCACTTCTGTGTCGGCAGCACGCTGGCCCGCGTCGAGATCCGGTTCCTCTTCGAGGAGCTCCTCGACAGATCCATAAAGATCGAGCCGGACGGAGTACCCGCGCGGCTCGACTCGATCGTGGTGAACGGCTTGGAACGCCTGCCCGTGAAGCTGCTCGGCTGAACCTCGCGAGGCTGTCGCCGCGGGGCACAGGAAGAGGAGGGGCCCGCACCGTGCTGAGGAACGTCCTCGATCAGCGTCCTGATGTTGTGGTGATCGGGGCCGGTGTCGCGGGCTGCGTCCTGGCGGCGCGGCTGAGCGAGGATCCCGGCCGTTCCGTGCTGGTGCTGGAAGCCGGACCGGTGCCGCGCGACTTGTCAGAGTTCCCACCGGAGCTGCTGGACGCCCGGCTGGTTCCGGGCGCGTGGGCCGAGTGCCGGGCCGTCCAGCACCACGCCGTCCATCTCACCCCGGACCGGCCCTACTCCGTGCCGCGGGGGCGCGTACTGGGCGGTTCCGGCACGGTCAACGGCGGCTACTTCGTGCGGGCCCGGCGTGAGGACTTCGAGCGGTGGTCGGCGGCGGGCGGGGCGGACTGGTCGTATGACCGGATGCTGCCGGTGCTCCGCCTTCTGGAGACCGACCTCGACTACGGGGCCGATCCCGTGCACGGAGACCGCGGACCCGTCCGGGTACGGCGCACGGACCTGCGGCATCCGGCCGTGGCGGCGTTCGCTGCCGCCGCTGACGAACTGGGCCTGCCGGATGAGCCGGACAAGAACGCCCAGAGCCCTCCCGGATTCGGCCCGGTTCCGACGAACGCGGTGGACGGCCGGCGGATCAACACCGGTGTCAGCTATCTCCTGGAGGCCCTCGGGCGCCCCAACTTGACGGTGATCGGCGGCTGCCGGGTCCATGAGATCGTTGTCCGCCGCGGACGGGCCACCGGCGTCGTGATCGAGCACGGTGGCCGCCGCGACCTGCTGGAGGCCGGTGAGATCGTGCTCTGTGCGGGGGCCTTCGGATCGGCGCACCTGCTGCACCGCTCCGGCATCGGCCCGGGCGCCATGTTGAGGGCCGCGGACATCCCCGTGGTCCTTGACAGTCCGGCCGTCGGAGCACGGTTCAGCGACCATCCTCAGGTGGTGGTGGAGTGGACGCCACGCGGCGACGTGGCCGAACCGGTCGGATCCTGGTTCGGCGGGGCTCTGCACGTGTCGTCGTCCGACGGCCAGTACCCGGGCGACCTGGAGATCCTGCAGTCGCTCGTCCCGATGGCCGGTCTGACCACCGGGCGCCCGGCCGTCCCCGGGGCACCCCTGGCGTTCCTGGTCTCCGCGCAGGCACCCCGGACCGACGGGTCGCTGCGCACGAGGTCGGCCGAGATCACGATTCCCATGGACATCGACTACCGCTACCTCCGTACCACTGATGACAGGCGCCGGTTGCGGGAGGCGGTCCGGGTGACCGCGGACCTGCTCGCAAGCAGGGCGTTCCGGGAGGTGTCCTCGGGACGGCTCGAACCGGGCGCCGCGATCCTCGACGACGACCGCCGCCTCGACCACTGGATCCGGGCCCGGCTCGGCACGGCCCAACACACCTGCGGCACGGTACCCATGGGTCCCGCGGACGATCCCCGAGCGGCTGTCGACCCCAGTGGCAGGCTGCACGGGCTGTGCGGACTTCGGGTGGCGGACACCTCGATCCTTCCTACGGCGCCGCTGCGCGGTCCAGCCGCCACAGCGGTGCTCGTCGGGGAGTTCATCGCCGGCGCGATGCGGCATGACGCGGCGTCCGGAACCCGTGGCCACAATGGTGGCTGAGAAGAACCGGTGTCAGGCGGCTGGGCTGGGGGTGCGCTTGTCGGGCAGTGTGCTCAGACCCGCGCCCACCTGTTCGATGGCCCGGCTCAGCAGGAGCGGCAGGTCGGCTCCGTCCGTACTGAGCCAGTGCTCGTACGCGGCGACGGCCGCCGCGAGGACGGTATGGCCCGCGAGCCGGGGAAGCATTTCCGTCGCCGGCAGACCCGTGCGTGCCGCGACGAACTCGACGATGATGGCCCGCCACGAGGCATAGCGAAGGGCGGCATCCGCCTGCAGGGCGGGCACCCGCAGAATGAGCTCCAGTCGCTGCCGGTGCCAGGGCACCACGATGGGATCGAAGTCGTTGAACTCCACGACGGCGTCGCGTAGCGCGTCCACGAGCCTGACGCCCGGGGCGGTTGCCGCGAGCAGCTCGCGCAGCCTGAACAGATGCTCCTCGAAGTCGCCCCAGACCAAGTCTTGCTTGGAGGAGAAGTAGCGGAAGTAGGTACGACGCCCGATGCCCGCGGCCGCGGCGATGTCGTCCACCGTGGTGCCGTCGAACCCCTGCCGGGCGAACAGATCGAAGCCGATCCGCTCCAGCTCGGCCCGCGAGGTCGCCCGCGGCCTTCCCATCCTGGCCGGCCCGGGCGTGACCATGGCTGCGCCGGACGTCGACTTCACAGGTACTCCTGTGGAGCAGGCTGGCAATCCTGATACACAGCGCTGCTTCGCTTCTCTCATCGCGGGCGGGTGGCCGCCGCGCGGGACCGGGACAGGACGATGCGGGGGCGGAGTGCTGCTGTGGAGCGCCCTTTGACGGCGGAGATCCACACGCCGGCACCATAGGCGAGGTCGTCGAGCCGACGGGCGATCCCGTAACGGACCGGGTCCAGGCGGGTCGCGTCGCGATGGTATTCGAGGGCGATGTCGGTGATCGCCGCGACAGCAGCGGCGCGGCGGATCCGAGGGGAGGCCAGGCAGCCGAGGGCGGTGAGCGGCCACCAGTGACGGGTCAGCAGTGCCGAGCCCTGGCTCAGGGCCGATACGGCGCCGCCGGCACTGAGCCGGGCCGCCTGGCGGACCGGCTGCTCGGTGCTCTCCAGCTTGTCGGCGATCCGGGCGGTCGCGACGCCCCACACGCAGGCCGCGACAGGTAGGGACCAGCGGCGCTGGGCGAGCAGGGCGAGCAGCAGCGCGGCACCCCAGGGGGGCAGCAGGGCGGGCGCGATGTTCTGTGGATGGCGCGTGGCCAGGGGGTGGGCACCGGTGCCGTAGAAGGCTTTGCGCCGAAACCAGGAACCGAGGCCGGTCCGGTGTTCGTGCGCGGCGGTGGCTCCCGGCTCGTACCTGATCCGCCACCCGTCCCGGACCGCACGCCAGCACAGGTCGACGTCCTCGCCCACCCGCATCCGCTCGTCGAAGCCGCCGAGTCCGGTGAGTGCCCCGACCCGGGCGACCATGCAGGCGCTGGGGACCCAGGAGACCGGCGTGCCGGGGAAGACGGCGGCGGGGAACGCGCCCAGGTCGAGGGACGAGCGGATGCTCTCGTAACGGACCAGCCAGCCGGAGGCTCGCGTGGTGGCCAGCGCGACGATCCTGGGCGTCGCCAGGACGACGAGGGGGTCGGCGAAGTGCCGCAGCAGGGTGGGGACGGTGTCGGCCGACACCACGACGTCGCAGTCGACGAACACCACATAGGGGGTGGTGACCTGCCCCAGCCCGACGTTGCGGGCGCCGGCCGGTCCGACGTTGACGGTGAGCGGCACCAGCTGCGCGCCGTGCGCGGCCGCGACGGCGGCGACGGCCTCGGGGCGCCGGGAGGCGTCGTCCACGACGATCACCGGGTAGCCGTCGGGGATGCTCGCCAGGAGCCGGTCGAGTTGCCCGGCGCGGTCGTACGCCGGGATCACGTACGTGCAGCCGGGACCGTCTGCGCCGCCCGGAGGGTGCGGCGGCAGGGCCTCGACCGCCGGATGGGCCAGGCCGGTGCTCAGCAGGCGGTCTGCCAGGACCGCGCCCGCCCGGTTTCGGACGTGGAGCGTGCGTCCGTCCAACAGCGGAACCGCCCGAGGGCTGAGCCGGATCAGCCGGGTGCGGTAGCCGCCGAGGAGGGCCCGCCCGCCGTCGAGGACCCGGGTGCGCCGGTCGAGGGTGACTACGAAGCCGTCAGGAAGCGTCATGCGCGTGCCGTTCTCCCAGCGGTACGGGACCGACGAGGCAGCCCCCTGAGTCCGTTCCGCCTTCCGCGATGCGGTGGGCGAGGGCGGACACCATGGTCTCGAACACGGCGCGTCCCTTCTCGGGGGTGGCTCCGGCAGGGTCGCCGAGCACGCCGGAGGGCGACACCGCCCGGACGCCCCGGGACACCAGCTCGGGCATGATCTCGGCGAGGGGCCGGGTGTCCCCGGCGACCGCCGCGGACAGCCGGACGTCGTCGGGGGCCAGATACAGCATCAGGGAGGTCTCGGTCTGTCCGGCGTGCGCGTCGCCCCCCGGGATGTCGCAGCCCAGCCACGATACCTCGTGGCCCTCGGCCCGCAGCCGGCCGACGACCGGGACGAGGGTGGGCACGTTGCCGCCGTGGCCGTTCACGAAGACGATCCGGTCCGCCCACAGAGCCAGCGAGCGCACGGTCTCCACCAGGACCAGGCGCAGCGCCTCGTGCCCGATGGAGACCGTCCCGGGAAAACCGGCGTGCTCGCCGCTGGCGCCGTACGCGATGGTGGGCGCCAGTAGTACTGGATGCCGCGGTTGCTCTGTCATGAGCAGCTTGGCCGCGGCCACGGCCAGCCGGTGGGCGATGACGCTGTCCGTGTTCAGCGGCAGATGCGGGCCGTGCTGCTCGGTCGAGCCGATCGGAACCAGCACCAGCGCGCCGACCGGGACCTCCGGCCAGACCATGCGGTCCAGTTCCATGGGCGGTTCCATGGGGGTGGCCTGTTCGGGAGGGGGCGCTGACATCGTCGGCCAGCCGGTCACCGCGCCGCGCCGGCGGCGAGGCGGAAGCCGTCGGGGACGACCAGGTCGTCCGGGCCGAGTTCGTGGACTGAGGAGTGACCGAGCCCGAGCACCGCCGAGTCGAGCCCGCCGCGCAGGATGTCCAGGACGTTCTCCACGCCCGCCTGCCCGTTGGCGGCCAGGCCCCACAGGTAGGCGCGGCCGATCAGGACCGCACGCGCCCCGAGCGCCAGCGCCTTGGCGACGTCCCCGCCGCGCCGTACGCCGCCGTCGAGGAGGACCTCGATCTGGTCGCCGACCGCGTCGGCGATCGCGGGCAGCAGTCGGATGGTGGCCGGTGTGGTGTCCAGGTTGTTCCCGCCGTGGTTGGAGACCGAGATGGCGCTCACGCCGGCGTCGACGGCCCGCCTGGCGTCATCGACGCGCGTCACTCCCTTGAGCAGGAATGGGCCGCCCCATTCCGTACGCATCCACTTGACGTCCTCCCAGGTTGGCGGCGGGGTCTGCATCCACTCGTAGTAGGCACCGAAGAACGTGGGGGCCGCTCCGCCGGGCGGCCGGAGATTGGGGACGGTCAGGTCGGGGATGTGGCGGGCCTTGGCGAAGTTCCACATCCAGCGCGGGCGGGGCAGGATGTCGGGTGCGAACCTGATCGCGGTCCTGAAGTCGATCTTCTCTGGGATGGCCGGGCTGCCCCAGTCCCGGCCGTGAGAGAAGGACCAGTCCAGGGTGACGATCAGGGCCTTGGCACCCGCGGCCCGCACCCGCTCCATGCGCTGCACCATCGCCTCACGCGTCCCGGTCCAGTACATCTGGTAGAAGAGGTTCGCGTTGGCGTCGCAGACCTCTTCGACCGGCTTGCCGGCGAACGAGCTCAGCCCCATGATCACATCGCGGTTGGCGGCCGCGCGGGCTACCGCGACCTCGCCGTCGGGATGGACGGCCTGCACGCCGGTCGGCGATATCAGCACCGGAAGGGAGGTCGGCACCCCGAGCACGGTCGTGGACAGGTCACGGTCGGCGTGATGGCCCACCACCCGGGGGGCGAAGCCCAGATCGGCGAAGGCTTCGAGGTTGTTGGCGATCGTGCGGCCCCGTTCCGAGCCGGCCACGAGCGCACCGTAGACGCTGCTCGGCAGATACTTCTTGGCACGGCGCTGCGCCTCGGCGACGGTTTCGAACCAGGGAATCCTGCCCATGCGGCGGTACTTCCTTCAAGGGGACGTCACGAAGAGGGGATGTTCCGCAGCGCACGTGTCACCCGAGGCGCACCCCGGCCAGCGGGTTCTCTGCGCAGGCGCTGACCGGCGGGTGGGCCACGTCTGGGCGACGGGTGAGCGTGAGGTCCACCGGGCCCTGCCGCCGAGCGGGGGAGACGCGGTGGGAGTGATCGCCGGAGGGCCTGGGGAGATCACCGCCGTTGGCCGGACGCTGAGCCAGCAGCTGCTCGCCGTACCCCTGGACGCATTCGGGGTCGGGGCCGTCCAGTGGCAGCCCGGTGAAGAACTTCGCCGCCATGCAACCGCCCTTGCAGGTGTCGTAGAACGTACAGGAGGCGCAAGCGCCGCCGGTCTGCGGCTCCCGCAGGCTGCGGAACAGTTCCGACTCCCGCCACACGTGGGCGAACCCCCCGCGCTCGCGGACGTTGCCGGCGAGGAACTCGTCGTGGATCGCGAACGGGCAGGCGTACACGTCGCCGACCGGGTCGATCAGGCACACCACGCGACCGGCACCGCACAGGTTCAGGCCCGGCAAAGCCTGTCCGTACGCGGAAAGGTGGAAGAAGGAGTCGCCAGTGAGCACCTGATCGCCATGCGACACCAGCCAGTCGTACAGCTGTCGCTGTTGCTCCGGCAAAGGGCGCAGCTCGTCCCAGACGTCCGCGCCGCGTCCGGAGGGGCGCAGCCTGGTCAGCCGCAGCTGGGCGCCGTAGCGGTCGGCGATGGCCTTGAAGGCGTCCATCTGCGGGATGTTGTGCCGGGTGCACACCACGGAGAGCTTGAAGTTCTTCATCCCGGCGGCGGCCAGGTTGCCCATCGCGCGCACCGCCGTGTCATACGACCCGGGGCCGCGCACCGCATCGTTGACGTCGGCGGTGGCGCCGTCGAGGGAGATCTGCACGTCCACGTAGTCGTTACGGGCCAGTCGCCGGGCGACTTCGGGGGTGATGCGCACGCCGTTGGTGGAGAACTTGACGCCCACGCGGTGGGCGGTGGCGTAGTCGAGCAGCTCAAAAAAGTCGGGGCGCACCGTGGGCTCGCCGCCGCCGATGTTGACGTAGAAGACCTGCATGGCCTCCAGCTCGTCGATGACCGCCTTGGCCTGCGCTGTGCTCAACTCGCGCGGGTCGCGCCGGCCGGAGCTGGACAGGCAGTGGGTGCACGACAAGTTGCAGGCGTAAGTGAGTTCCCAGGTCAGGCAGATCGGTGCGTCCAGGCCGTGCTCGAAGAGGTCGACCAACCGCGGCACGGGCTGCGCGGGCCTGGATGTCTGCGGTGCCGTGGTCATGGTTCCTGAGTCCTTTCGACGACCATCGACGACTGGGCGAGCGCGGCCAAGGCCCGCCCGTAGCGGGGCAGATCGGCGTCGCCGACACCGACGGCCGAGCAGGCCGCCCGCGCGGAGGAGGATTCCGCGAGCGTCTGGACGATCGCCAGCAGCGTGCGGTCCTTCAGAAAGGACAGCTTGCGGGTGCCGAAGTGATACAGCAGCGCACCGAAAGGCTCTGGCCGCACCGAGACCTGCGGGTGCAGGTCCCAGGCACGGTCCAGGTCCAGCGAGGTCATGGACACGGTCTAGTAGACGCCGCACATGCCATCGATCGAGACCTCCTCGACCAGCGCATCGCCCTCGAAAAGCAGCACGTCGGCCTCGTCGACCGCGTCGGGCGACGTGGCGTCGGCGGTGTCCTGCCCGGTTTGGACTGAGTCTGTCTCGTTCACGGATTCTCCCCGGTGGATGCGGACGTACACGCACGTGGACGCCGGCTTTGGATGTACACGGACAGAAACGAATGCGGACGCGGCCACGGGGCGCACGACCCAGGACCCGTGCAGCGGGTCGCAGGGCAGGAGCATGACAGAGCCCGAGGCGCACGATCTGCCCTCAGCCGTACCGCACTCGTCTCAGTGTATTGGCATGCCGTGCCAAAAGGAAGGTGCTGCTTTTCGCGGTGCCGCCGTCGCCCAGGCCGGAAGCATGTCCGCGAGTGGCGCGCGAGGTGGGGGCATGGAACCCCGGATATCGGATACGAGAGACACTTGGATCGTGGGGCTCAGGTGGCCAGGAGCTCCTGGCGCATGGCGTGAAGCAGCATCCGCCGGAGTTCAAGGCTGAGGCGGTGGCGTTGTATCGGTCCAGACTCGAGGTGACGATCGCGCAGATCGTGGCGTTTGACTCAGTCCTGCCGCTGTGTCATCTGGCCTGGCATTCATCTGCCAGTGCCGAAATTGGAACATCCGGGAGACGCTGCTCGATCTCGTGAGCTTCTCCAGAGAGCGCAACTTAACCAGCTGGAAGAAGGTACGGCAGGAACTCTTGCGGGACGGCGTTGACCAACTCACCCTGGAATTCCTCCGCTCGCATGGGCCGCAGGAATGGTGGGGCGAATGGTCGCCTAGCCCACCGCGGCGCAAAAGGCAGCGCGAGCAAGAACTAGCTGCCAAAGTCGAATCGCTCGAGACAGAGCTGGACATGCTCAAAGAGCAGCTAACTTCGCAGCAAATAAGCAGCACAACGATACAAAAACCAGAGACCTAACATCGCCGCCCGCCGGTAGATCGTCTGGACTACCGACCTCGAATCGGAATGCCCAAACGTGTCAGCCGTCCCCGACTCCGGTGACGACGAACGGCGTTCCGGCCCGTGAATCGAGCAGCAAGCCGCCATTATTTCGCGAGGTCCTTCTAGCAAGAGTGAGATATGCGAACACGGCCGCGCACCGGGGCTCGAATCCTATAGGGCCCGGAAATACGATTGCGCCTGTGACCTGGGCACATGCGGCCTTCGATTGTCGAGCTGTGATCCTGGCTCGATGTTCCTGTCTGTTGCGTACCGTGTAACGCGCCGTGTCCTGAGTTCCGTGGCGGTCTTGCTCCGCTGTGAGGTATCCAAGGACGCCGAACTGCTCGTTCTCCGGCATGAGAATGCGGTCCTGCGCCGTCAGATTGTCAGGGTCCGCTACGAGCCGGCCGACCGGTTCTGGTTCGCGGCACTGTCCTCGCTGATCCCGCGCCGCCGCTGGGCCGAGGTGTTCCCGGTCAGCCCGGCGACACTGCTGGCCTGGCACCACCGGCTCGTCGCGCGCAAGTGGGACTACAGCGCCCGCCGGAGGCCTGGCAGGCCACCGACCGCAGCGGCGGTCAAGAAGCTCGTGCTCACGATGGCGAAGGACAATCCGACGTGGGGCCATCGCCGGATCCTCCGGCGAACTGGTCAAGCTCGGCCACCGGATCGCATCCTCGACGGTGTGGGAGATCCTGCACGCGGCCGGAATCGATCCGGCCCCGCCGCGTTCGGGCCCGACGTGGAAGCAGTTCCTCACCGCCCAAGCCCACGGCATCCTGGCGATCGACTTCGTGCATGTGGACACGATCGGGCTGAAGCGACTCTATGCCCTGATCCTTATCGAGCACGGGACCCGTCAGGCCCATCTGGCCGGGGTGACCGCGAACCCGACCGGGGAGTGCACCACCCAGTCCGCCCGCAATGTCCTGATGAACCTCGCCGAGCGCGGCAAGGAGTTCAAGTTCCTGATCCGGGACCGTGACACCAAGTTCACCGACGGGTTCGACACGGTGTTCGCAGACGAGGGGATCCGGGTCTTGAAGAGCCCGCTGCGGGCACCAAGGGCGAATGCGATCTGCGAGGGGGTCATCGGGGAACTACGCCGCGAACTGCACGACCGGATGCTGGTAGTCAACGAAGAGCACTTGCGCCGGACGTTGACGACCTACCTGGTTCACCGGAACGAAGCCAGGCCGCATCGCGGGCTCGGCCAGTTGACCCCGGTGCAGGCCGAGACCGGGCCGCCGGCTCCGGTCAACCTCGCGGACTACCGGATCCGCCGAAAGGCCGTCCTCGGCGGACTCACCCACGAGTACTAGATCGCCTCCTGACCGCACCCCACGCTCCCCACCAGAGAACCGGAGATCAACCCCAGATTCGTATTTCCGAGCCCTACAAGGTCAGACGCAACAGCACAACACAACCGGCCATCATGCCCGAGACGTCGCTGCGGCCACAGGACGAGATTCGGTGCCGGGATCACAACAATCTTACCAAGCCCGCATATGGGGCTGACCTGCACGGACGAGGTATTCGGCAGACACGGGTCAGCCTTCGATGCTCCTAGGCGAACGCGCGCGGCTAGGGCCTGCGGCTCGCCCGCCGGAACATCAGGAACGGACAGATGATCGCAAACGAAGACCCGCGAAACGAATGATCAAATACTTGATAGTCCTGAGTCATCCAGGTTGACAGGGAACCACCTGTTGAATGACACGGCCGGATCTGTCCCGAACATTTCAACTACGCCGCAGTAAAAGATCCGAATGGCGGGAATCCCGCATAGAGATCGAACAGCTCGATGTGGATTTCGATCAAGTAACAGCATGCGAGAATCAAAGGTATGGGTCGTGCAGCAAAGGCGCTGGCAGCCATCAGCCTCATTATTATCGGAGCGGGACTGGCCGTCTTTTTATGGCATCAGGGGCTGGAGCGCGCAAGCTTCTGGGCAAGCGTGCTCGCACTCTTCCCGACGATCATCACTGCGATTGCCGGCGTCTGGGCCGTACGGCTCGCCATCCCTGACCGCCGACGATCCGCAGACCAGGAGCCGGGTTCCGCCAGCGGCTACCGCGAACCCGGGGAACCGTCCAGCCGTAAAACGGTTATCCACGTCAAGGCCAAGAGAGATTCCTACGCTGCGGACACGATGAACGTTTACCAGGGGCGCCCCGAGGAGCCGGAGGCGGGTGAGTCAAAGTGACCGGCAGCAGCTCGCGATCACATGAAGACGCGAGCGATATTCACATTCACGCCGAACGCGACGCCATTGTCGCCGACGTAATGCACCTCCATGTGCCGCCGCCCGCGCCACTGCCAGTACCCCGCGAACTCCCGCTCGACGTATCCGGGTTCATTGGCCGCACCACCGAACTCGAACTTCTGGACCAGCTGCTCGCTGCCGACCATGACAAAGGCGCCCCAGCGGTTGTCATCACGGCTGTGTCGGGCACCCCCGGCGTCGGCAAGACCGCTCTCGCCATCCATTGGGCGCACCAAGCCAACGATCGTTTCCCCGACGGCGTCCTGTATACGGACCTGCGCGGATACGACTCGAATGATCCCGCATCGCCCGCTGAGGTCCTGGCGGCCTTCCTGCGCAGCCTCGGGCTGACCGGCAACCGGATTCCCGATGAGGTGGATGAACGCAGCGCACGATTCCGCTCGATGCTGCACGGTCGACGCATGCTCGTGATCTTGGACAACGCGCATGACGTCGAGCAGGTCCGCCCGCTTCTTCCCGGCGCCGTATCCTGTCGGGTCATCGTCACCAGCAGAGACGACCTCAGTGCCCTGGGCGCGGGGCACGGCGCGAAACAAGTCGACCTGGACCTGCTGCCGACGGCCGACGCGGTGCAGCTGCTCCGCACGGTGATCGGTGAAGAGCGGGCCCAGGCGGAACCCGACGCCGTCGAGCTCCTGGCCGAATACTGCGTCCGGCTGCCGCTGGCGTTGCGCATCGCGGCGCAGCTCGCAGTGCGGCACCCGGCAGTCGCCTTGACCAGGTTCACGAGCGAACTCGCCGACGAACAACGCCGGCTGAGCCGTCTCAAGGCCGGCGGAGACACACGCATGACGGTCCAGTCCGTCTTCTCCTGGTCGTACCGCTATCTCTCGCCGATCGAGGCGCAGGCGTTCCGTCTTCTGGGTCTGCATCCGGGCCGCGGATTCGACGCGTTCAGCGTGTCCGCGCTTCTGGAAACCGGCACCGAGGACGGCCGGGATCTGACCGAGACCCTGAGCGACGCAAATCTGGTCCAGGAGACGAGAGCGGGCCGATTCCTCATGCACGATCTGCTTCGGGCCTACGCCAGCCGGTTGGCCGCCGAGTTCGACTCCTTCGACGCTCGGAAGGCGGCACGACAGCGCCTGTTCGACTACTACCTGCACACCGCCACGGCAGCGACCGTCATGCTCTTCCCCCATGAGCGGCGCCGATTGGCGGATCCGCCGTCCTCGGCTGATCCGGCGCCCCGCTTTGCCGGTCCCGCGGAGGCGAAGGCATGGTTCGACGCCGAACGCCCCAATCTCTTGGCGATCAGTGCTCACTCGGAAGAATACGGCTGGTCGTCAGGCGAGGAAGAGCTGGCCACCGCGGTCCGCCGGTACCTGGAGACCGGAGCGCATTACACGGAAGCTCTCACCATCCACGGCAACGCTCTGGAGTGCGCGCGTCAGCGCGACGACAGAGAAGCTGAAGCACACGAACTCAACAGCCTGGCGGTCATCAAACTGCGCCAAGGCCGCCTGCCCGAATCCCGCGACCTCAACCTCCAGGCCCTGGCGATCTTCGAGGAACTCAGGGACCGGGTCGCGCAGGGCGCTGTTCTCACCAACCTGGGCAGCGTCGAGCTGCGCCTGGGCAACGGGGCCACGGCGGTCGACCACAACCGGCGGTCCCTCGCGCTGCGCCGTGAGATGTCGGACCGCCTGGGAGAAGGCCATGCTCTCAACAACCTGGGTTTCGTCTTCATCCGTCTCGGGCTGCTCGAGGAGGCTCTTGACGAGCTCCAACAGGCGCTGGTGATCTTCCGCGAGCTCAAGGTCCCCACCGATGAGACCATCACCCTGGGAAATCTGGGCACTGTCCATCGCGAATTGGGACGCTACGACGAAGCCCAGTCGAACTTGCAAGCGGCACTCGAGATAAGTCGGGAGACCGACGATCGCGCCTCCGAGGGCGACGTGCTCAAGGACATGGGACTCCTCCTCCACGATATGGGCCGCGATGACGAAGCTGTGGTCCACCTGGAGCGGGCCTTGACCTTGAGCCGAGAGGTCGGGGACCAGAACGGGGAACTCGAGGCACACAACGGGCTCGGCGAAGTGCTGCTGCGGCAGCATCTCCATGAGCAGGCCTGGTCCCATTTCGCCGCCGCGCTCCCGATGGCAGCCGGCTCAGGCGCGCGGTACGAACAGGCCCGAGCTCTCGCAGGGCTCGGGCATATACTGCGCGCGACCGATCGCATCCCCGAGGCCCGGCGGCACCTGCAGCAGGCCCTCGAGATCTATGTCGGCCTCGACGTGCCCGAGGCCGACCGGATTCGCACCTACCTCGCCGATCTCGACGGAAGCGAGGCCTCGGCAAAGCCCTGACTTCGCGGGCCACACCGCCCCCGTCCCTCACCGCTGGAACTGCGCGGCCTGCATCGAATACAGCACGCTGTACCCGCCACCGGCAGCCATCAGCTCCTTGTGGCTGCCGGTCTCTACGACGCGGCCGTAGTCGAGCACGTAGATGTGGTCGGTCTGGCGGGTGGAGTTCAGGCGGTGATTTTCTAGGTCGTATCGATCACACCCGTGTTGTTGTCTCGCTCTCCTGAAGAGAGGTGCCCTGTGGTGGTCAGAAACTCGACCAGTACAGGCCCTCACCGGATCCGGTGAGGGCCACGGCCTTACTTACTGTCAACGTCAGCCGCGTACACCGCCCGTCGGGGAGATCACCATCGGCTGAACGGCGACCGTGCTCGTCGGCGCCGGCGGCGAGACGGTGTTCGTCAGGTACTGCTGCGCCAGGGCGCTGTAGTACGAGTCGTCCGGGTTGCCGTTGTAGAGGTCCGCCGTGTTGACGGTGGTTCCCAGGTCGGTCCCGTTGTTGCTGACTGCCGCGGCGAAGTCGATCGCGCCGTCTGCGTTGCCGTTCGCGTAGCTGCCGCTGGTGGCCTTGGTCAGGATCCAGGCGTTGACCGCCTCGCGCACATTCTCCTGAGCGGAGGTCAGCGCTGTGGCGTTGGGCGGGATCGTCGCGACGTAGACGGTGAGGAGGCCGGCCGCGTTGTTGATGTTGACGTTGTAGTCGGTCGCGTCGTCGGTGTAAGCGTGCCGGACCTGCTCGCTGAGGGCGGACAGCTTGTTCTCGATCGTCGTCGCGTCGCCTCCGGCCAGGATGTCGCTCATGCCGGTGGAGATCAGCACTGTGCGGACGTTCGTGTTGTCCAGGATGTTCCGGTCCGCCGGGTTCAACGCGGTTGGCGGCGAGGTGTTCGTCGTGCTGGTCGACAGCGCGGGCAGCAGGTTGTTCGACGCGTTCCAGCTGTTGGTGCCCTCGCTGAGGACGCCGTAGGGAACGACGCCGCCGTTCCCCGCGGCCAGCTTGCCGGCCAGCACGTCGGACAGGTGGTGCTGGCCGTCGCCGCTCGCCGAGTCCGAGTTGACCGTCTGGTCGCCGTAGAGCACCAGCGAGCCGAGGGTCGCCCCGTCAGAGGTGACGTCGATCCCGGACAGCCAGTCCAGATTGGTGATGGTCGCGGTGAACGGCGTCCCGGAGGCGTCCGCCGCCTGGTCCGAGCCGGCCGTCGCGGTCCAGCTGGTGTTCTGAGCGGAGCCGTGGCCGACGACGTCGCCGTCCGAGGCGCTCAGGTGTAGCGACACCAGCAGCGTTTCCTGGCCCGTGGTGGGGAAGTTCAGCGAGTCGCTGACCGCCTCGCCGCCGGCCGGGATGGTGACCGTCTTGCCCGCGTTGAACAGCACCGGCGTCGGCGTGCCGACGGGCACCGCACCCGAGCTCTGCTGGGCCACTGTGACGTCGTCGAAGGACACCGGCACGCTGCCGAGCGCGTTCGACAGGTGGAGCCGCAGGCTGGTCCCGGCGACCGAGATGTGGACCGGCATGCGCACCGTCTGGGCGCCGAGGCTGCCCAAGTGGCTGTCCTGAGCCGCGGCGAAGGTGCCGGTCCAGTTCTGCGCGTCGGAGGTGTCAGTGTACGAAGACGCGCGGATGCCGATCGCCAGGATGTGCAGCGCCGGCTGGCCCGGCAGCGTCTTGTTGGTCACCACCGGCAGGCTCACACTCGCGATCGCCTGTCCCGGACAGGTCAGCGGCACGCTCACCGCGAACACCTGCGGCGAGGTGCTGTCCTGGCCGCTGGGGTTGTTCCGGTTCGCGAAACCGATGACGTGCTGCGCCGCGCTACCGGCGGTCCAGTCCGGGACGTCGTCGATGGTGAAGGGCTGAGAGACGGAGCTGTTGCAGGCGTTCGCATAGGTGATGGTGCCGCTGGCCCCGGTGACCGCGCCGTTGGTGCCGAAAGCCAGGAACTCCACGGCGTTCCCGCTGTTCGAGTAGGTGCTCGGCACGTTCACGGTCTGCCCGGACGACAGGATGTTGTCCGCCTTGCCGATCGCGTAGTTCGGCAGCGTCATCGGCGCGCCGTTGACCGTGATCGAGGCGCCTGGCTTCCATCCGGCGGTGGTGAGCTGCGAGGAGGAGAAGCTCTCCCCGTAGCCGTCGGCGTCCGCGGCCAGGTGGTTCGAGTCGTCGCTGATCGCAGTGTTGTCCTGGCAGCTGCTCAGGTCGGTGATCGTGCAGGTGGCGCTCATCGGTGCCAGCCGCAGCACGTCGATGCCGTTCTGGTAGCCGGTCGAGGCGCTGTTCTTCCCGGTGACCGTGAGCGTCAGGGTGTGGATACCCGCGTTGAGCTGAACCGCGGCGCCCGCCGCGTTCTTGACCGGGCCGTAGTCGTGGTACGACGTGGTCACCGTCGAGGCGTAGGCGTCGTATCCGGTCACCAGGGTGTCCTGGGTCGACGCGCCCTGATCCAGCGTCAGCGTGTACTGGCCGTAGTCCGTGCCCGACGTGAGGTTCGCGCCGATGTCCCAGTAGCCCGTGGACGGGACGTTGAAACTGTACGTCACCGTGTCACCGACCGCGATGTGGCCGGATCCGTTGGCCAGCATCACCTGGTTGCCGTCGGCGAACCGGATGTTGCAGCAGGTGCCCTGGACCAGGACCTCGCCGCCGCCGGTGAGCGTCGCGTGTGCCGCCGGCACCGCGACGGTGTTGCCGTTGCAGGCATTGACCGCGCAGCCGTTGGCCAACTGGTCGCCGTAGGCGTAGCTGGGGGAGGTGAGGCCGGCATAGAACAGGTAGGTGGCCTCAGTCGCCGAGGTGTTGCCGGCCTGGTCGACCGCCTTGGCGTACAGCCGATGCGGACCGACCGTCAGTGGGCTGAAGGAAACGGTCGCGACGCCGCCGCTGATCGGTGCCCAGTAGTCCTTGGCCCGGGTGATGGCCCCGTTGCTCCAGGTCGGCGGTGGGCTGGTCTGCGACCACGCGGTCGAGCCGAGGTCGCCGTCCAGGGAGAAGATGAACCCTGCGACGTTGTCCACGCCGTGCGTGGTGAGGGTGAAGTTACCGGTGTCGGTGTACGAGGCGCCGAACTGGTTGGCCGGGAACTGCGCCGACTCCACCGAAGGCGTCGGCGGTTGCGAGGTGTCGACCGTGAACACCTGCCAGGGTGACCAGGCCGTCCACATGCCGCCGCTCTCGCTCTCGATCACACCGCGCCACGCGTAGGTGCCGTCCGGCAGGCCGCTGTGCGTGAACGCGCCGCCGCTGGCCGAGTACGCGGAGAACATGCTGTTCGCCACGTTGGTGGTGTTGGTGTTGTTGGCCCAGTTCCAGATCTCGTAGCCGCTGCGGACGTTCTCGCCGTCGCTGTCACCGCCGGTGACCAGCATGGTCACGTTCGTGGAGTTGACGAAGGTGCCGCCGGGCCCGGTGACTTTGGGCGTGGTGGTGTAGGTCGAGTTCAGGTAGGGGGCCCGGTAGTAGGTCACGGACCACGACGTCTTGGTCGGGTCGATGCGCTTCCACTGCAGCTCGTTGGACTCGTCGGCCGCGTCGACCTCGAAGTCGCGCTTGCCGCCGCCGGCCGCGGTCACCGCGGCGGAGGTGACGGTGAACGCCACCGTCCCCGCTGCGCAGCCGGAGGTGCCGTGGCCGGCGCACGTGTTCACCGCGGTGACGTAGGTGGAAGCCGAACCGGACGGCTTGTTCGACCAGTCGAGGTTCGACGGGAAGTCCGGGTCCAGCCAGATCTGCACCGGTTCCGTCGCCGAATCGGACGACCAGGTGAAGTACGGATAGAACGTCGCGGCGGTGACGTTCGCGCCCTGGAAGCCGCTGTCGTTCATCTCGAAGTACGAGCGGGAGACCGAGCCGCACCAGCTGCCGCAGCCGGACCAGTTGTCCAGGCCGAGGTCGGCATCGGTGCCGCTGGTCCACTTGCCGCCGTTGGAGTTGATCGAGGCCCAGGCCACCACCGAGGGGTTGCCGGACCAGGCCGGGTCGATGAACTCCGGGAACGAGCTCGCCGGGCTGGACAGCAGCGCGTGGCTCGGGGTGACCGTCAGGCCGCCGCCGTCGAAGGTGACGCCGAGCGGGGCCACGTGCGCCGCCGAGCCGGGCTGCCGAAAGTCGGAGCCGATGCCGGCCGGTGCCGCGGCATGGGCGTCCGCGGCCTGGCCCGCGGACTTCACGGCGGGGGCGGCGGTCGAGGAGTCCCACATCGTGGGGGTGTCGGTCTTGAAGACCGTGGTGCCCTTGGCGTCGACCGCGGCCTCGGTTCCGTCGGGTGCCGTGGTGAGCGTCAGGCCCTTGGTGGCGATGCCGAAGTGCAGCTGAGCCAGGCCTGGATCGGCGGCGGCCGCCGCGGTCTTGACGATCAGCACCTCGCCGAAGCCGTCCGGCCGGGCGGTCATCGCCAGGTCGACACCCGGCAGCACCTCGGGATAGGTGGCGGTGTCCCCGACGACCGTGGGTGCCGGCAGGGTGCCCGGCCAGCTGATGGCGATCTGGCCGCCGGCCCGCGTCATGGTGACCAGCGGTGTCGAACCGCCGCCGGAGAAGGCGACGTCCGCGTCGGTGGCGCCGGGGGTGAAGGTGCCGTCGGCGCGGCGGGCCAGCACCGTGTTCACCGCGACCCATTTCGAGCCCTGACGGACGCGCACCGGGGATGCGTACTGGGTGGCGGTGAAGGTGCCGTCGGCATTCGCCAGCGTCTGAGAGGTCTCGTCGGTCAGCGCGTCCACCACGACCGGCCTGCCGGCGGCCTTCGCCTGGGCGGAGGCCGACCGCTCGGCGCTGAGCACCGCGGGGTCGGCCTTGGCGGTGGGCGAGTCGCCGCTGGGCCGGGTGCCGGTGGCCGCGGCGACGGACGGGGTCGACGCCGACGGCGGGTCGGCGGTCTGCGCCGCCCACGCGGCGGTCGGCAGCAGCGTGGCGGACAACGCGGCGGCGCCGGCCACGGCGCTCGCGCGTATCAGTCCAAGATGGCGGTCTCGGCGGCGTGCGCGCGCAGAGCTGGTCATGGGTTCCCGTTTCTTTTCCAAAAGCAGGAGGCACCGTCGGAGACGGAGATTTGTGTCACGGCATTCTGGCCGAAGACCGGCCCCGCGCAATAGTGCCGCCGGAGCCTTTTCCAAGTCGGCCCCGAAGCCGCCGAATCCCGGCTTGATACCAGTTCAGACCCAACAAGGATGGAGGGTCCGAATTCTCCTAGGTGATCGCCGGGCTCGATCACGATACTGTCACTTCGAAAAATGCGGGGCGGGTCTCCGCGGCGGTCGGACAGATGCACCATTCAGGAGAAAAGGAAACCAGAGTGCTGTCAATTCGACAGAAGGGCCGCCGCCTGTCGCGGGGGCTCGCCGTGGGCACCGTGGCCGTGGCGCTGGTCGCCACGCTCGGTGGTCCCCAGGCTGCTTGGGCGGCCAAAGCCAAACCAGTCCCGCACGCGCCCCCGTCACCCGCCGAGAAGCAGATCCCGCACGCGCTCGCGGTCCCCGGGAAAAGTGCGCCGGCCAAGGCTTTCGCGAAATACGACCCGGGCGTCGCCTCCACGCTGCCCGGCGCCGGAACCGCGACCGTCGACCTGACGACCGACCCGTCGACCCCGGCCGGTGCCGCTGCCGCTGCCGCGACCGGCATGACCGCGGCACGCGTCGCCGCCGTCGCCAAGACCACCGGCGGCACGGTGCACCCGGCCGGCTCGCTGCCGATCTCCATCATCGCGGCCGCTCCCGCCGCCGTCCGTTCCGCAGCGACAGTAGCCGCCGGCACCTCCGCCTCGGCGACCTCGCCGGTGCTGTCGAAGGTGACGGTCAGCCTGGCCGACCAGCAGACCGCGCAGGCGGCCGGCATCCACGGCGTCCTGTTCGGCCTCGCCCCGGCCGACGTGAACTCCGGCTCGGGCCGGGCCACGGTCTCCGTCGACGACTCCTCGTTCAAGGCCGCGTTCGGCGGCGACTACGGCGCCCGGCTGCACCTCGTCGAGCTGCCCGGCTGCGCGCTGACCACTCCGCAGCTGGCGCAGTGCGAGCAGCAGACCCCGCTGGCGCCTGTCGGCGGAGACGCCCTGACTGCCGTGGTCACCGTCGGCCAGAGCACCGGCGGCAACCGGTCGGCGGCCATGGCCGACGCCGCGTCCACCGGCAGCCACATGGTCGTCCTGGCGGCGACCTCCTCGCCGGACGGATCCGCGGGTACCTACTCCGCGAGCACCCTGAGCCCGGCCGGCACCTGGGCGGCCGGCGGCAACACCGGCGGTTTCACCTACTCCTACCCGATCCAGGTTCCCGCGGCGATCGCCGGCGGAACGCCCACCGTGTCCCTGTCGTACGACTCGTCCTCCCAGGACGGCCGGACCGCCGGGACCAACAACCAGTCGTCTTGGCTCGGAGACGGCTGGAGTTCGGCCGACTCCTACATCGAGCGGTCGTACAAGTCCTGCAGTGACGACTCCGGCTCCGGGGCACCGCAGTACTCCGGCGACCAGTGCTGGGCCGGCCAGGACCTCACGCTCTCGCTCAACGGCCAGTCCACCGAGATCGTGTACGACGACACCACCAAGACCTTCCACGCGCAGGCCGACTCCGCCTTCGAGAAGATCGAGCAGCTGACCGACTGCACCAACGGCACCTACAACAACGAGTGCTGGCGCGTGACCGAGGACGGCGTCCAGTACTACTTCGGCCTCAACCACCTGCCCGGGTACACCGGCGCGGCCGGCCAGGCGACCCAGTCGGCCTGGACGGTCCCGGTCTACGGCGCCCACTCCGGCGACCCGTGCAACGCCTCGACGTTCGCGGCCTCCTCCTGCCTGCAGGGCTGGCGCTGGAACCTCGACTACACCGTCGACCTCCACAACAACGCGACGGCGTACTACTACCAGCCGGAGACCAACTACTACGGCGCGGACATGAAGAACACCGCGGTGCAGTACACGCGCGGCGGCTATCTCACCCGCATCGACTACGGCATCACCGCCTCGACGGTCTACTCGGGCACGGCGCCCGAGCAGATCGTCTTCGGCACCGACGAGCGCTGCATATCCGGCACCCCCAGCGGGAACACCTGCGCGGACTCGCAGTTCACCACCGCGAACGCCGCCTACTGGCCGGACGTGCCGATCGACCTGAACTGCGCCTCCGGCTCGAACTGCACGAACCACGGCCCCTCGTTCTGGAGCCGCAAGCGTCTGACCTCGATCACCACGCAGATCCAGGTCGCCGGCAAGACCCAGCAGATCGACAAGTACGCCTTCTCCCAGTCCTTCCCCGACGGCGGCGACCACGCGCCGACGCTGTGGCTGGACAGCATCCAGCGCACCGGCCTGGACACCTCCGGCGGCGGCACCGGCTCGGTGACGAACCCGGCGACCTCCTTCGACCCGCCGCTCCAGCTCGCGAACCGGGTCGGCACCATCGCCAACCTGCCGGTGATGTACCACGACCGGATCCAGGACATCAGCACCGAGACCGGCGCGCAGATCACGGTCGCCTACAACCCGGCCACCTGCACGCCGAGCACCGTGCCGACCGACCCCTCGACGAACACAGCATCCTGCTACCCGGTCTACTGGACCCCGCAGGGCTCGCCGAACCCCGAACTGGACTGGTTCCAGAAGTACACCGTCCACTCGGTGCTGACGCAGGACCTGCACAACGCCAACCAGGACGGCACCTACCCCGAGCTGCTCACCACCTACGCCTATGACGGCGGCGCGGCCTGGCACTACGACGACAACGAGATCGTCAAGGCGGCGAACCGCACCTACGGCCAGTTCCGCGGCTACCAGACGGTCGAGACCCGGACCGGCGACCCCGCGGTCTTCCACATGACCAACGGTGCCAAGGTCAACGACCAGCTCACGCTGACGAAGACCACGTACTTCCGCGGCATGGACTCCGACACGCCGTCCGGGAGCGGCGGCACCGCCGTCAGCCTGACGTCGCAGGACACCAAGCACACGGTCAAGGACAGCAACGCGCTGGCCGGCCAGATCTTCGAGAAGGACACCTACACCGCCGACGGCGGCACGCTCGACACCGCGAGCGTCACGCTGCCGGTGGTCATCGGTCCCACGGCGTCCCGCGCCCGGACCGGTCTGCCCCCGCTGACCGCGCAGATGGTCCACAGCGGCAACGTCTACACCAGTGAGGCCGTCTCCTACGGCCAGCGCAACACCGAGTCCGACGTCTTCTACAACACCACCCTCGGCCAGGCCACCACCGGCATGCCGATCCAGAGCGACGACCGCGGCGAGCCCGGCGCGGCCGGCAACGTCGCGCGCTGCACCTGGACCCGGTACGTCGAGAACACCGCCGAGACCCTCGTCCTGCCCGCCGAGTCGATCACCACGGCCCAGGACTGCTCCTCGGCGGGAGCGACACCGTCCGGCACGCTCATCTCCGACACCCGTACCTCCTACGACGGCAACGCCTTCACCTGGGACGGCGCCAGCGGCGGCACCGCCCCGACCAAGGGCGAGGCGACCACCAGCGAACAGGCCTCGGCCTCGGCCAACGGGGTCGCCACCGCCTACCTCGTCGCCGCACGCACCAGCTACGACGGCTACGGCCGGACACACGTGGTAACCCGCACACCGAACTCCACCGCGCCGGGCGGGGCGTCGTTGGCGCAGACCACGACCACCACCTACACCCCGGCCACCGGGGCGCTGCCGACCACCGTCAGCACTCAGACGCAGGTGACCGCCGGGACGACCCCGACCTACCAGACGGTCACCACGACCATGGACGCGGGCCGCGCCCTGCCGGTCGAGAAGATCGACGCGGCCGGACTGAAGACCGACCTCACCTACGACCCGATGGGCCGGCTCACCGCCGTCTGGGAGCCGAACGAGTCGAAGGCCGCGTCGCAGAGCGCGAACCTGACGTACAGCTACGCGATGTCGAACACCGGCCCCACGGTCATCACGACGAACAAGCTGCTGGACAACGGCACCTACGCCGCCAGCGAGACCCTGTACGACGCGATGGACCGGGTCCGGCAGACCCAGTCGGCCGGCGAGAACAACACCACGACGGTCGTGGACACCCAGTACGACTCGCACGGCTGGACCGTCCTGACCAACAACGGCTACAGCGTCTCCGGCGCGCCGGCCGCGGCACTGATCTCGGTGGCCCAGAACAGCCTTCCGGACACCACGATCACCGACCACGACGGGATGGGCCGGGCCGACCTGGTCAGCAACGAACACGACGGCGCCACCCCGGCCGGTGCGACCACGACCACGGTCTACACCGGCGACACCACGACTACCGTGCCGCGCACCGGCGGCGTGGTCACCCGCTCGGTCACCGACGCGCGCGGGCAGCAGACCGAGCTGGACCAGTACACGACCGCCCCAACCGTCGCCGGCAGCGCCGCCGCGGGGTACACCGCCACCGGCGGGACGCCCAGCGCGACCAAGTACACGTACACCCCGGACGGCAAGCAGAGCGGTATCACCGGCCCGGACGGCTCGGCCTGGTCCTTCGCCTACGACCAGCTCGGCCGCAAGACCCAGCAGAGCGACCCGGACGCCGGAACCGTCAAGTACGGCTACGACGACGCCGGCGACCTGGTTTCGAGCACCGACGCCCGCGGCATCGAGCTCGACTACACCTACGACCTGCTCGACCGCAAGCTCACCGAGACCGACAAGCACCTCGGCGGGTTCCAGGTCGCCGGCTGGGTGTACGACACCCTCCAGGTCGGGAAGCTGACCTCGTCCACGAGCTACGTCCAGGGCGTCACCGGCGACTACACCATCGCCGCCACCGGATACACCAGCCTGGGCCGCTCGACGGGGACGAAGGTCACCCTGCCGGCATCCGAGGCGCCGCTGCCGACCAGCTACACGACCTCGTTCTCGTACTCGACGAACGACCAGGCGCTGACCGGCCAGGTCGACCCGCGCACCATGGGCATGGCCGGGGAGAACATCACCTACGGCCGCGACGCCCTGGGCAACCCGACCAGCACCACCAGCTCGGCCGGCACGTACGTCAGCGGCACGGTCTACACCGACTACGCCGAGCCGAGCCAGGTCACCTACGGTCCCTCGACCAACCCGGCCTGGGCGACGTACACCTACGACGACCAGACACGCCGGCTCACCGACCTGCTCGTCAGCCGTACCCAGGCACCCGGTCCGGCCGTCGACGACACGTCGTACACCTACGACGAGTCCGGCAACCCGCTCTCCGAGACTGACAAGCAGTCCGAGACCGGCCAGACCGTCACCGACACCCAGTGCTTCACCTATGACGCGCTGGACCGGCTGACCCAGGCCTGGACGGCCGCCGGCACCTGCCCGGCCGAGGGGACGAACCCGACGTCGGCGACGGTGGCCTCGGGCACCGGCGCGTACTGGCAGACCTACGGCTACGACGCGATCAGCAACCGCACCTCGGAAACCGATCACGCGGTCAACGGCGCGACGGCGGACACCACCACCGGATACACCGACTCCTGCACCGGCACCGCGGCCCAGTGCCCGAACGGCACGCAGCCGCACACGCTGACCAAGACCAGCACCACCGGCCCGGCCGGCAGCGGCAGCACGGCGTTCGGCTACGACGCGCTCGGCGACCTGACCAGCCGCACGCCGAGCACCGGCGCCGCGCAGTCCCTGGTCTGGGACGACGAGGGGCGGCTGTCCTCGGCGACGCAGGGCACGAGCGTCACCAAGTACGTCTACGACGCCGACGGCAACGAGCTGCTGCGGCGCGACCCGGGCCAGACCACGCTGTTCGCCGGCGACACCCAGATCGTCGTCAACACCTCGGTCACCCCGAACGTGCTGCTCGGCGCCATCCGCACCTACACCACCGGGGGAACGCCCGGTACCGCCGTGGCCATCCGGTCGAGCCTGCCCGGCGGCGGGCTGGACTACCTGTTCACCGACCCGCACGACACCGCCACGCTGTTGATCGACGCGACCACGCAGGCGGCTTCCCGCAAGGAGTACACGCCGTTCGGGCAGCTGCGGGCCACCACTGGCGCGACCTGGATCGACCCGTCCCGCGGGTTCCTCGGCAAGGCGGTGGCCACGGCCACCGGCTACACCGACGTCGGTGCCCGCAAGTACGACCCGGTCCTGGGCCGGTTCATCAGCGCCGACCCGGTGTTGGAGACCGCCAGCCCGCAGCAGCTGGGCGGCTACGCGTACTGCGGCGACAACCCGGTCACCAACTCCGACCCCAGCGGTTTGATGCTGATGATGGACGGCGGGGGCGGCGGGGGCGGAGGCGGCTCGACGTCCTCGTCCTCGTCGGGCGACGGCTCGGAGACCGACGAGCCGACAACCTACGACGACCCCGGCAGTAGTAGCGAGCCCTGGTACAAGATCTGGTCGCCGCGGCACGACACCGCGGTCGGGATGGCGCAGGAGTGGCTCCAGGCGCAGAACCCGAACGACACGGTCGACGTCAACGTCCGGATCGACGGCGGCTCGGCCAAGGGCAACGGAAACGTCGGCTGGGCCGACATCGTCGAGTGGGGCCCGGACAAGGTCCAGGTCTGGGAGGTGAAGAACGGCGGCGGTGCCGCCGAGGCGGCCGGTCCCGCGCAGCTCGACCGCTACATGCAGCAGCTGGCCGAGATGATGGACGCCCACGGCGACCACCGCGCGGTGGTCACCGGCGGCGACATCCCCGAGCTCGGCCCGAAGCCGAACATCGGCAACCCCTCCGAGCTGATCACCTGCCGGTCCTCCTCGACCGAGCCGGGGATCATCACCTACTCCACCACCAAGCTCAAGCCCGGCGATCCGGTTCCGGACCCCGTTCCGGTCCCGGTGCCCAACCCGGCCCCGGCCCCGGCCGGCCAGAAGGTCAACCGCCCGAGCTGGGTCACCGTGAAGCCGCTGTGGTCCCCGACCCCGGGGCTGGTCCCGCAGGCCCCGGCGCCGGGCAGCACCGGCAACGGCTTCCAGGTCACGCCGAACGAGCAGGAAGGCGTCGTCGCGGGCGGAGCCGTGGCGGCCGGCGGCGTCACGATCTGGGAGCTGCTTGGGGCTCTGGGGGTGATCGCGCTAGCGTAGCGCCGACCACGCCGGTCACCCCGGTGACGGTGGTGACCGGCATGCTCCCGGAACCGGCTCGACGAGCCACTGGCGAGGAAAGAGACAGGCGTTCGGTATGGGTGCTCTACGTGTCAGGTTCGAACTCGACATCGAGGACCCGGGTGCCGAGCGCCTGTCCCATCTGGTCGGCACCTGGCTGGACGGCGGCAGCACCGCCGTCGCCGCCCAGCACCGCCGACGCCTCGACGAAGGGCCGGAGCTGTCCCGCAAGGCGTTCACGTCCGCCATCCCGTGCGGCCCGGCCTTCGGGGCATGGGGACTGCTGGCCCTGGAACGCACCACCGCGCCGAGGAAAAGCCTGCGCATCCCGACGACCGCCGCCGTACGGTCCCTCCCCGGCCGCGTCGACGACGCACTCACCAGCGCCCGCATCGCCCTCTACACCCTCGACGCACAGGGCTACCCGGAAACCAGCCACATCGACATGTGGGTGATCCGCAACCCCAAGGCCCCGCAGACCCTGGCATTCATGTTCGCGGTGCCCGAATCAGACCTCGCGGACCCCGCCATCGAGAAAACCTGCGTCGACTTCCTGCACAGCTTCGCCGAACAGGTCGACCCGCTGTACGGCGAGACCGCCTACGACGACGGCATGCCGGGAGCGAAGACCGTGATCGAGACACTGGTCGGACCCCCATGGCGGTCCTACCGAGACACCCTTCCGACCGCACGCCGGCAACTCCGCGGCTACGGCTGGCTGACGGTGGTGCCCCGAGAGCTGGTGCCGACGGTCGGCGGCATCGCCGGGCTGCGGGCATCCGGCGCTTTCGCCGAGGTGGCCCCACTACCTTCCGGAGCAGTCTGGCTGCGGGCGACCGAACACTACGGCGACTACAGCGGCGAGAGCGCCGAGGCGATCGTGCGCGCACTCGCGCCGATCTTGCCGCCCGGGCTCCCAGACCTCCGGTTCGGGCGTACCGGAGTGCCTTACAAGGTCGCGTTGGTCGATCCTTCGACATTGTGAGGTTGAGGGCGCCGAGAAGTCTGTCCATGCAGGTCAGGCGGTGTTCGCGAAGGACGCCGCCGATGCGGTCGCGTCAGGTGACGTGGAAGCGGGCGCAGCGGCGCGGCCTGGCCGAGAGCTTGGTGGGGTCGGTGAGCCTGGTAGAACGCCTGTAGTACTCCTGAATCCCGGCCACTGCGCCTGAATCGGTGTCCGGTCTGCTCGAGGTCCGCGGCGAAGTCCCGTGCGAGTTGTGTAGCCCAGGCGCCGGTCGGGTGATGGGTCACGCCGAGCAGGTGGACGCTGCGGGTGGGTTCAAGGACGATGTCGCGATCCATGGGGCGCCTTGGTACTGCACCTGCGCCTGGCCATGGACTACGAGTCGAACCCGGCCTCGGCGGAGTCGCTGGTTGTCCACTGGTCGGCCATCGAAGACATGACCCGCCGGCTGACCGATACCGCCACGCCAACCTGGCGCGATGCTGGACCCGGAGGGTTCTGCGATGAGTTCGTTGTTCACCATGCTCGAGGAGCGCGAGGCCGACGCACGTGCCGCCGCTGAGGAGCTGCGCGAGCAGGTCGGCAAACTGACCGAGCAGCTGGCGGCCGTCTAGAACGAGCTGTCTTGACTGGCGATCTGCCGCGAGACCGCGCTGTCCGTGGGCTATATCGAGCCGGACGACGTGGTCGACGGGGTCGACGCAACGATCGCTCAGCCGGCGTACCGGCAGATCCTGGCCGAGTTCGAACGGGCCGATGGCGGCCTTCGCGCCCGGGCAGCTGTGCCAGATCCTGGACGCCGACGCCGAGCCGAAGCACCGCGAGGGCGTGCGCTCCCGGCTCGAGCGCCTGGCTGGACGCGGCATCCTCACGGAGACCGAGCCGGGTATGTTGGCCCTCGCATCAGCAGGCTGGCACGGGTGATGCCTCGACCACGGCGACGCTGAAACGAACGACTCGCGTGGTTATGGCTGGCTGGCGCTACTCGTCCGGGCTCTGACCGGACAGCCCGGGAACCTGCGGGTAGGTCAACGCGTCTAACGGAGGATTTCGACGAGATCCCCGGACACGGAGGACCCCGATGCGTGCGCTGGCCGCTCGACTGCGATTCTTGCCGCCCGTCGCCGCAGCACTGGTCCTTGCCGCGTGCGCGAACGCGCCAGCGGGACCGTCCCACCAGGGTGAAGGCCCCGCGGCGACATATCGCGGCCCGGTGACCCGGGCGGTTGACGATCCGGAGGCCGGTATCGTCCTCGACATCCCCCATGCGCAGCCAAAAGTGCCATGGCAGACCGTCTACAACGGCTGCGCGTCAAGCAATGGGACCTGCGACCTGTCCCGAGACCTGACGATCGACCTCGCCGACGCGACCACCCCGAACTCGGGCCAGGCCAATCCGGACGGATCCATCGCCCCGATGGTGGACCACCGGCTCGCCTATGTCTTCACATGGAATGGACTGCCGTGTGTTGCGGCAGGAGGGGCAATACGCGCAGCGAAAAGCACAGCCGCTCCGGCGCCTGTGAGGCCGAGCCAGTGCACGAAGATAGTCCTGGCAGACGCGACTACCGGCGCCTTCGTCTACGAGACCGAAAGTTCCAGCTAGCGCGGGGATCTTCACACAACGCCCTCTGAGGGGGCCGGGGCACAGCAGTGTGCTCCGGCTACCTGACATCATCGACGGCAGCAGCTCGGCGGAGGTCACTGACGTCCTGCGGGCGGCCAGGATCATGCCGAGTAGGACCAGGCTGATCGTGCTGAAACGACGCGCCGACCGCGAAGGCAGCAGTCTTCTCACGCTATTTGAGCTGCGTGTCACCCGAGTTCGGTAGGCGGTCGTCTTCGCGAACGGCTTGCCGCCATCGCTTTCGACCGTGGTCGACTCCGGTGTTCCCGGGCCGAACAGCAGACCCGCGACATGGGCGCTCGCGACCTGGTCCATGTGCGAGAAACCCCAGTCGACCTTGTCGTCCTGGTAGTGGTTCTTGGTGTTGTTCTGCTGCATGTTGCCGAGCGGGATCTGCCAGGCCACGATCGGTTTGCCGACCGTCTGCGCCCATCGTGTGGGGCTCGGAAATGCGAATCGGAGGTTGGCCTGCCGTCAGGTGGCGATCTGGTACTCGTGGATGAGTCCGCCGAGGATGGTCTTTCGGCGGATTCGGTAGTCGGCGAGGTTGATCGGCGTTGGCGGGCCGGTCTCGGCTTGGGCCGGGGTCAGCTGGGCGAGCCCGCGGTGCGGCCTGGTCTCGTTCCGGTGGGCGAGATAGGTCGTCAAGGCGCGGCGTAGGTGGTCTTCGTTGATGATCAGCGTCCGGTCGAGCAGTTCGCGGCGTAGCTCCCCGATGGTCCTTTCGCAGATCGCGTTCGATCTGGGAGCGCGGGGCGGATTCGGGATACGGATTCCGAGCACCGCGGCGCGCCGTGGATCACCGACGAACCGCGCGACTCGCTGCTGGCCCTGTACCAGGCCGGCTGGGCGCACAGCGTGGAGGTCTGGGACGGCGAGGAACTGATCGGCGGCGTCTTCGGCACCGGCATGGGAACGATCTTCAGCGCCGAGTCCACCTTCCACCGCCGACCCGGCGCTGGCAAGGTCGCCATCGCCGACCTCGGCCTCCGCCTGGCCCGCACCCGCCCCGAGGCGCCGATCGACGTCCAGGTCCCCAGCGACTACTTACTCGACCAACCTCGGTGCCGCCCCGCTGTCGCGAACGGAGTTCCTGGCCGCCGTGGCCGACGTGGACCTGCCCCTGGCGCCGGCGACGGGTGTCTTTGCCAGGCATTCGGTCTGACGGATGAGGGAGGGGATGACTGAGGGAGCGGGTTTTTACGGCTGTGAGGGGTGCCCGGGTCCTGGGTTGAGGACCCGGGCACCTGCGTCCCTGAGCGACTTGCGGTACGGAGCCGACGGCGGACCCTCATTCCCGCACCGTCGACGCCGATTGATCAGATCGCGGTGGCAGCGGAGGACGTGGTCCCGTCCCCAGCCCAGACCGAGCGGATCCGCCGAAAACGGGTCCTTGGCGGACTGATCAACGAGTACCAGCCTGCCGCATAATAGCCCTGCTCAACCCCGGTGGCCGGGTTTCAAACACCACAGGCCCGCCGCATGGTGACGGCACCGCTGCGATGCCGCGGCTGTCTACCGCCGGCGGCCGCGGGTGTGCCACGTGGTGCCGACGCCGAGCAGGTGCAGAGCCAGCGCGATGAAGCCGAGCAACATCAGGCTCGTGGGATCGAACCAGATGTTGGTCGAAGTACTACTGCCGTGGATGAAGTACGCGATGCCGAACAGTACCGCCGCGATGATGCCCATGGATGCGCCGCCTCTCGGTGAATAGGACTCAGGACCGGCACCCGGTACCCAAGCATTCTTCTTCCAACCCGCTCACACGTTCGCATTTTTGGCGGCGTATCGGTACGGACTAGACCATCTTCACCGCGGTGGGGTGTAGCCGGTCGCGGACGGCCGCTGAGGCTGCGACGGACCTCGATCCTTGCGACTGCGGATGCATCGCCTTCGGAACGGCTCATTCTTCAGGTCGCAACCTTCGTGCTTGGGCGGCGCAAGAGCGCATACCGGCCGAGGGCGCAAAAGCCTGTGGGGTTCCAAAACCTCGCATGGGGTCTGGCCTGGCAGTTCTGAATCATCGTCACAGGGTTCTTATGATGCCCGGCGGTACTCGTTGATGAGGCCGCCGAGGACCGGTTCGCGGCGTACGCGCTGCGCTGGGAACGGGATGATGTTCGCGTCGTCGGCCGGGGCGCGGAGGTTCAAGGTGCGGTGGGGTTGTGCGGTGTTGTAGTGCCGGGCGTAGCGGTGAAGCACGGTCCGTTGGTGGCGTTCACTGAAGATGAGCATGCGGTCGGTGCACTCGGTCCGGGCGGTGAGCACGAATCTTTCCGCGTACGCGTTCATTTTCGGGGCCTGTGGGGCCGATTTTTTGACTTCGATGTTCTCGCTGGTGAATACGGCGTCGAGCGCGTCGGTGAACTTCGCGTCTCGTTCCCGGATGGGGTGGTGGAACTCGCCGGCTCGCTCGCCAAGATCGGGGATGAGGCTTCGGGTGCACTGCGTGGCCCACGTCGAGGTGGGGTATTCGGTGATGCCGAGGATGTGCACGGCGCGGGTGCCGACTTCCATCACGAAGAAGACGTAGCGGTGGTTTGTTAAGGCGGGAGGTAGAGGTTCAGGCCTTGTCCTGTGCCGAGGGCGTTGATCAGGGCTTGGAGGTCCGGTGAGGGGGAGCTCGTGTGACCAGGCTCGCTTGGAGTTGGTCGGCCTGCTCGATACGTAGCTGGCGGCGCGAGGGCTTTCAGCGTCGGAGTTGACGCCGTCGATCGCGCGCGAGTCACTGGCCGCTCGCCGAGAAGTCATCTCGCATCGGGTGCCGACGCTCCGGGGGGCTGGAGCCGTTGTTCGAGCTCCTGCGCGGGCTGGGGGTGGTCCCGGTTGAGGACGATACGACCGGCCGCGTGGAGGCCCTGATTGATCGCTATGGCCGATTTCTGGAACGAGATCGGGGTCTGGCCCCGCTTACTGTCGTGCGCTATCAGCGGATGGTGAGACGTTTCCTGTTGCGAAGATCCTCAGGCGCCAGTGGCGAGGATGGGACGGACGGGCTGCAGGCGATCGAGGTCCACAGCTATCTGCTGACGTGCCGTTCGCGGCTGAAGGCTGGACTCCGCCAAGCGCGAGGTCGCAGATCTGCGATCACTTCTGCGGTTCCTGTATCTCCAGGGCCTGACGGAGCTGCGGGCAGCCTTCCTGCCGGAGCAGGTCGGCGATGTGGTGGAGCCGGTAGGCGGGGCGGACCGGGACGTAGGTGTCGACGTAGGTGCCCCAGCCCGTTTTGCCGGTGGCTGCGTCGTAGACATCGCCGACGAACTTGAACGGAGCCTGTACGCCGGTGACGAAGCCGCTGGAGAACTGGTCCCACTGGTGGCTGAGCCAGTCGAAGATGTCGTTGCCGCTGGGGTCGGCCAGGTAGGTGGGGGTCGATATATGTCAAGATATTAATGCATGCGGCTCAGTTGAAGTGTGCCGAGCCGGTAGTGATCGGGCTGTCGCCAGCGGGGCATTGCAATCGGATCACGGCCCGAAGTTGCATTAAGGCAATTCAGGCATATGGGGTGGGTCCCGTGATCAAATGTTCGCCGTCATCGGACCGCGCGGACTTCATCAGCTCCGCTGGCGGTCTCATCCTGCCAGCAGTGGAGTCTTCAGTGCGCGCCAAGAATTTCGGGCTGGCTGCGGCGGCCTGCCTGGTCACCATCGGCGCGGCAGCGTGCGGCTCGTCCAGCGGTAAGTTCTCCAGCGCCAGCGCCGCAGGCTCGTCGAGCCCCGCATCGGCGACCGCATCCACTGCGTCGGCGGCCGCGCCCGCCACGTTGGCGCCAGTCACGCCGACCACGACAGAGAGCGCTCCGGCCCTTTTCACCGACCCGCAGCTGCTGGACGCCCTCCTGACCCCCTCCGACTGGGGCAGCGGCTGGAGTCATACGAAGGACTTCCCGGTAACGGGCACCTCCCTGACCGGGGGAGTTGACCAGCTGCCCAACCTGGACTGTTGGACGGTGACCGACGGGGAGGCTACGCAGATCGGGAGCTTGGCAACGGCGCAGGATCTGGAGATCGGCCCGAACGAAGATACCGCCCACCAGATCGCAGACCAGTTCGTCACGGGCGATGCGGCCACCATGATGAGCGAACTCGCCAAGAAGATCGACGACTGCACGACCTTCACCCACACCCCCAAGGACAATTCGACCACGTACACGGACAAGGCGAGCCAGAAGGCCGTGCCCGGTCTCGGCGACCAGGCCATCAAGACCACCGTCTACGATGACAGCCCGGCGTGGGGCAAGGACGTCTCGGTCGAGCTGGATGTGCGCTACGGGGACGTCGTGGTCAGCGTGATATACGACTCCACCGATTCCAGCCGTGCCCTCGGCTATAACGTGGCCGGCAAGGTCAAAGCCATCGCCGCCAAGCTGAAGCTGAAGCCGACCGGCACCTGATCGGTAGCTACTCAGGCGCCCCGCCCACAGACGCCAACGGCAACGTCGAGTCCGACAAGGCCCTCACCGCACGCCGCGCCTACACCCTTCAACACACCCCGCGGCACCAGCAACACCACCACCACACCGTGAAACCAGACCTTCCCCGACGACCACACCTTCCTCGGCAAAAACCACAGACACCACCGCAAGACTCGTCGATATCGGGGCACGCAAGTACGACCCGACGACCGGAGAGTTCGTCTCCGCAGATCCGGTAGTCCAGCCAGCGAATCCTGTGGGGCTCGGAAATACGAAGCTGGGCGTGACCTGCGGTCCTCTAACGCAGGCCACTAACAAGAGCTGTCCTGGGGCGCGCCATTGGCACCTCAATAGGCACGCCCCGAGGAAGAAAGCCGTACTAGTCACCTTCGCTCGACGGTGTCGCATCGGACACGACCAGGTTGTCCGACTGAGGCTGCGCGTCCAACTCGGGGATGGGAGTCTTGCGCGCCCGCTTGCCCGGAGCGACGACGCGCTCCATCGCCTGGTTTGGGGCCTGGGGCGGGAGCACCGCGCTTGTGGACTGCTGAAGCCAATCCAGTGCCGCCTTGGCCTGATCGGAAATCTGCCAGCGCTCGATCGTGCCTTCTTCCAGCAGCTTGTTGACGAACTCGATGGTCAGGCGCTGACCGGCCATCTCCTGCTGGCGCACGACGTTTGCCACGGCGGTCAGTTCTTCGGGGTTCTGCGCGACCTGGAGTACCGCACGGTCGATGTCGCCGGCGGCGAAGGCCTCGCGGTAGAACCCCATCCGCTGAGTCAGGACCGCGTTCTTGTTGGTCTCCTGAAGCATCCGCAGCTCCTGCCGCAAGCGCTCGGCCTCGATCTGGTGACGTAGGTCCCGTACTTCCTCGGCCTGCGTGAGCCGGGACTTGTCCGGCAGCACCGAGACGATCGTCCTGGTCCACAGCCCGTACTCCCGGCCGATGTGCCGGGTGCTGCCTGATCGGGCCAGAGCGGCGGCCAACTGGTCGGGGTCGTTGAAGTCCAGCGACTCGCCGATCAGCCGGCCGTTGATCGCGGCCTCGGCGTCGGCGGACCGGTCCACGTCGTACTCGCGGGCGATGCGCCGCATTTCCTCGGTGATCACCGGCTGGATCAGCGGGCGGATGTCCTGGAGCTGGTTGCGGACGACCAGAGAGGGGTCCAGAACCCGCCACTCGACCGTCACCGTGGCACGGAACGCGAAGGTGTCGTCCTTTCCCGGCAGATCTACTTCGAATTCCAGGTGGCGCACGCCGAGATCGATGTCGTAGACGGACTTCACCCGGCCCCGGAACAGGCCGGTGGACCTCGTGTGCTGCCATACCACCGAATGCGCGCGGTCGTGCGGCCAGACGATCCGGTGCTCCCCACGTGTGGTCACATGGACGTGCGCCATGTGCGCGGTGACCGGTTCGGCCTTGCTCCCCAGGTATTGGCGCAGTGCCAAGATCGGGCTGAACTCGTTGCGGACGTAGTTCACGTTTCATCCTTTCTGTTTCATCGCCGTGGTGCCGACCGCGGCCAGCACGGCCTGTGCGACGGGTGCCGTGAGCGGTTCGTCGAGGTTTCCGACGAGCGTGTTGACCAGATCGACGAGCCTGGCCGCGTCGTCCTCGTCGTCGATCAGGGCTTGCAGGAACGCGCACAGCGGCGCGAGTAGTTCGGTGGACTTCTCGGCGGCCCGGATCCAGTCCCCGATCTCGTCCCGCATCGATGCGGAGACCAGCGTCGACGACAATGCCTGCCACACACACTCGACCAGCCGGCGTCCCAGTTCGCTGTCGACGCTTGCGACGGCGACGAGCAGTGGCCAGTCGGCCCGGGACTGGTCGGCCAGCATTGCGCGCGCCGCCGGCGGCACCGGGAGGTCCTCGATGGCCGGAACTTGACGTACCCGCAGGTCGCCGAGGCGGAGTATCGACAGCAGGCCCAGGAACCGTGCGCCGATCCTCCGGTCGCCGATCCAGCCGTCCACCGCGGACACCACCTCGGTGAACCAGCCACGGCTGAACAGATCAGCGACCGACTGGCTGGCGATCAGGACGAGTTTGCCGTCCTCCCAGACCCCGATCCGGTAGACCAGACGCAGTACGGATGCCACGTCCGACGTGCCGTAGCTGAGAGCCACCGCGGCGGTCCACATCACCTCCGCCCTGTCGGTGCGGGCCCACGTCCGCAAGACCGTGTTCACGGCCGCGCGGGTGTTCTCGTCCCGTGCGGCCTGGTTGAGGGCGGTTGCTGCGACGAGGCGCTGCTTGACGTCCTTGGACCTGGACCACACCTCGATCGCTTCGTGGTAGCAGTAGGCGAAGTCCCAGCTGGTGACCAGGCCGATCGCCAAAGCCGCGCGCATCCAGAGGTCCGGCCGCCGGTCCTGGCTCAGCTTCTGGAGCCAGGACAGGACGGGGCGCCGCAGGTTCGGACGGTCGCTCCAGACCGCGGCGAGCAGCCGCACCGGCAGCCGGTCGTCGCGGTAGGTGATGAACGTGGCCGGCACTGCGGCGTCGCCGAACCACAGCACGCCGTCCCGCAGCCGGGCCCGCGTGGCGGCCATCCGGTGCTCGTCGATCGGGACGAAGACGTTCCGGCCCGGTTCCAGGCGCGGATTCGCGGTGGTGAAGAGCTCGAACGCCAGACGTTCCGCCGCCTCGGCGACCAGATGGGCTGGCGAATCGTTCAGCACTGCCAGGCTGACCCGGAAGGCGAACTCCTCGACCGGGGCGCGGTTGCGGTGCAGATCCACTCCCTGGGGCAGATCCCTCAGCCAGTCTTCGATCCGCGTGTCGATCAGTTCGCTCCAGGAGGCCAGTGCCTGCTCGCGATCGCACGCACCGTCCGCCAGCCGGGTGATCAGGTCGGCCAGCCACACCTCCTCAGCCGGACCGGGATCGGTCCCGAGCAGGTCCCACAGCTCCGGGTCCCGGCTCAGTGCGGTCATGGCCTTGCGGAGGTCGGTTTCGGTCCGCCGCGCGTCGCGGCAAGCCGCTTCGATGCGCGCCGTCACGACCGAGCCTTTGGACGGTGCCAAGTGGTCGTGCATGTACACGGTGTTGTCGCCCGCCATCCAGGCAGGTGGCAGTAGGACGCAGTACGCATTCTGCTGCCGCATCGTCGCGGACAGCCGGTCGAGGGTGGCTTCGTCGAGTCGGTGATCCGGGCTTTGGATTTCGGCGAGATAGCCGTGCCCGCCCTCGATTCCGTCGCCGCTCGTGTCGGGCAAGCTGTCTGCGGCAAGCCACGCGACCCGGCCGGAGGTGATCTCGTCGAGCAGTTTCAGGGCGGTAGTCGTGCGGCCGCTTTCCGGCAGACCTCGGACGACCACGACGTGCCGTTCGATCAGGGTGCTGCGTATTTCCGGGTCGTTGGGGGCGTCGGCGTACCAGGACGTGATGTGGGCGAGGTAGTCGGTGCGGACGGGTCCGGACATGAGTTGGCGCCTGGTCGGCGTGGCGGCGTATATGTGCATGCCGCCCGAAATCGTCGCGCCGCCGATCACGCCGACTGAGCCGGCCGCCGACACGTTGCGCTGGAAACTCTCGAAGGCCCGGTTGGCGGCTATGGCGTCCGGGGCATCGCGCGCTTCGAAGAGCGGGTCGGACCGGGCGGCGCGGACTTTGTCCTCCGGGGTGGGTTCGACGTGTTCTGCCTCTTGCTCCGCAGCGTCGTCGTCTCTGGCCCCGCCGCCGTCGGATTTGCTTGGCGCCTCGGCTTCGTCACTCATCGGGAGTTGCCCGAGCCGCCGACGGTGAACGGACCGTGCACGGTGGCCTCACCGATGACGCCGACATTTCCGCCTGAGACGGTGATGTTCTGCTGGCCGACGTCGTCGCCAACACGGTCGGCCCCGGTACGGGGGCTCGGCATGTCGCCCGGCGCCGTCTCAGTGTGTTGTGACATCGGCACTCGGGCCCACCCCGGCAGGTGCAGCCAGGCCGTGGTGTCCGTCTCTTTCACCTGAAGCCTGATCCGGGAGAAGGAGGCCGGCTCCAGACCCCCACCCCGGTGCCGGACGACCTGGTCGTAGACGACCTCGGACACGATCACCGCCAGCGGGGCGGACGGCGTGGCGCTGAGTACCCGCTTAGCGGCCGGGGCGTCGGCCAGCCGCGCAGTGAAGTCCAGCGCGACCCCGGTGTACTCGTTCAAGCTGGGGTGCAGTTCGCCGGCGTGGGCGGCAAGCCGCACCTGAACAGGTCGCTCGGCCTGCTCGTACACGCGCCGGAGCCGGTTGTGGAAGGCGCCGAGCCAGGACCCAAGCACCCGGGATTTGGCGATCTCGGCGCCGAATTGGAGCATGGCGCCGTCGCCGAGGTCCTTTACTCGCACCTGGCCTGCCGGGATGGCGGCGGTCTCCAGCGCCGCGGTGCAGCAGTCGTCCAGTGTCTGGCGTGCGACGATCTTCTCCGGATTGGTCAGTCCGGCCGAGCCTTGGATGTCGTAGACCACAACGAGGTGGTGCAGCGCTTCTTCGGTGGACATGATGTTCGTCTCCTTGCTTGTGGGTCTTTCTATGACAGGGCCGAGCCGAGCGCGCTCATCAGAGCACTGAGTGCGAGCAGCGCCATCGCCATCTGGATCATCCGGAATTTCGCCACGGCGATCCGCCCGAGGACGTGGCCCTGCGCCAGTAGCCAGTCCTCGCCGTCCGCGGCAGCGGCGTCCACCAGGGAGCGCAGTCGATCAGGGTCGTACTCCTCTGGCAGGTCGTAGAAGGAGACCGCATGGGTTCCCGGCGCCGCAGAACACAGCCGGGGCCGGACCGCAGCGGCCAGTGCCAGCACCGCGGCCACCCAGCTGAGCCGGCCCGCGGCGACGAACGTGCCGACGGCAGCGTGGAACGTGCCATGGTGTACCGCTCGCCGGGGATCCAGGAGGGCTACCAGGGCGATCGAGGCGGCACCGAGCGCGGCAGCCTTCCGGTCGGCCCGGTCGATCGCGTTCTCTGCTTGCTCTATGAGGTACCGCGGAGCCGACGGCAGAGCCGCGGCGGCGGAACCGGTCGATGCCGGCATGAGGCCTCCCTATGTCAGATCTCTGATGATGGCAGCCGGTGACCACATCCTGCGGCCCGAGTGACAATGTCGCAGTAGCCGAATTCACAGTTCCGCGATCGCCGCCAGCGCCGCGCGGTCGACGACGGTGATTTGTCGGCCCGCAGTGACCAGTACGCCGCGGGACCGCAGGGCCGCCAGGCATTTGGCCACGGATTCCCTTGTGGCGCCGATTGCCGCGGCGAGTTCCTGCTGGGGCAGCCGGACGGCCGGCGTGCGGCGTGGTCCGTCCTGGTCGAGGGTGACGAGCAGCCGGGCGAGTCGCTGCGCCACCGGGAGCGTGGCCAGATCCCGGCTGTGTGCGTCGATGGCTCGCAGGCGCAGCGCCATACCCCTCAGCAGGGCGACGCCGGCGGCGGAGTGGTTTGCGAGGAACCTGTGGAAGCACGCGCTGGACACGACATGCGCCTCCAGCGGGGTCAGTGCGATGACCGTCGCGTTGTGCGGACCTCCGTCCAAGACGCTTAGCTCACCGACGACGTCGCCTGGGCCACAGAGCGCGAGTAGGAAGGCTCGGCCGTTGGCGGCGTCAGCCCGGACGGCGGCCCAGCCGCCTGAGATCGCGAGCACGAAGTCGTCGGTGACGCCCTGCTGGATCAGGCGATCAGCCGCGTCGAAGTGGCGGCGAGTACCCACCGCAAGCAACGCCGCGCGATCAGCCGGAGGCAACCCCGACAGCAGTGGCTCTCGGGCCAGGATTCCCATCGTCTTGTGCCCTCCACTCTTATCCGGTGTGACCCCGGCGATTTGGCTCGTCGTGCTCCGGGAATGCCATCACCTCGTTGGCCGGCCACAACCAGGCATCTGCGTCCGGTATGTGGTGCCAGGCTCCCGCCAGCCCCTCGGCGAGGAGTTCACTGTGCAAGCCCGGCGGCACGACCACCATGAGCCCCGGGTCGCCGTGGTGGTGCCCGGGCACGAATCTCGAGGCCGCCTCGGCTACCGCGGGGTGTGACACGAGGCTCCGCACGCGGCGCAAGCCTGCGCCGCCGAACCCGTCGCCGACGATCCACACGAGCCCGACGTCGAGGGCCAGCAGGATGAACGGGAACCGCCTGTTCGTCCCCAGCGAACTCAGGTACACGACTGCGATGAGGTCCCTGATGAGGTGGAAATCGTCCATCCCCGGCGGTGCGACGGCCACCTCGCCGTCCGAGGTGGCCGCCACGTAGAGACGGTCGAACGCTGCCGAATGCACAGCCGAGGCCAGCAGCCCCGGCTCCGCACCGGCGACGGCGACGCACAACCGCCGGGTGCCAAGGCTCGTACCGTCCTCAGAGGAGCCGTCCTCCATGCAAACCCTCCTGTCGGTTCCGGGCCGAGCCTTCCCCTCCGCCCGCCGACAAGAATCGCGCGGCTCTGGGCCCGACAAACCGTCGAAGTATGGGTTCTGCGATATTCGCTGGCGTGATTCGCTCGGACCGTCATCCTCACCCTTGCCGCTGGCGCACAATGGGCAGCGATCCGAAGGGAGAACCATGGGCTCAGACGGCACGGCGCACGCTGCGGACGGCACGCCTTCGGGGACCTGGGTGTGGCCGGCGAACACCTTGCTTGGCGGGCTCGATCCGGACTCCCGGGACCTCCTGCTGACACTGGGCAAGATGGTCCAGTACACCTCCGACCGGATCATCCTGCGCGAGACCGACCAGTCAACGTTCGTTCTCGTCCTCCTGGACGGTGTGGTCAAAGCCACCGGTCGTGCCCAGGACACCCGGGACGCGCTGCTCGCCGTCCGGATCGGCGGCGACCTGGTCGGTGAACTCGGCGTGCTGGACGGCCGGCCCCGCTCCGCCACGGTCACCAGCTGCGGGGTCGTCGTCGGTCGGCTGGTGACCCGCGACGACTTCATAGCGTGCCTTCGCGAGAACCCCCGCGTTGCCGAATCCGTGCAGCGCTCAGTCGTCGGCAAGCTTCGCAGTGCCAACAGCCGCCGCATCGACTTCGCCGGCAGCGACGCCCGCACCCGCGTCGCCCGCGTTCTGTACGACCTGGCAGTGACCTACGGCACCCGAGAGGGCGACGGGGCGTTCGTCGCCTGGCCGTTGACCCAACCCGAGTTGGCGACCTTGATAGGGGCGGCCGAACCCACCGTGCACAAGGCGCTGCGCGATCTGCGGGCAGCCGGGGTTATTGCCACCGGCTACCGACGCTTACGCATCAACGATCTGGACAGACTCCGGGAGGTGGCGTTCTCCTGAAAGAAATCCGGGTCTGATCCGATAGCTGCAGGTTCGAATCGTGCCGAGGGTACCTTCTGGCCCAGCGTTCAACCGCCAGTGCCGACCTCTGCTTGCGCCCGGAGGTGGACGTTCCTAAGCGCGGCTGAGGACTCCTTCTCTGAACCTTCTCTGCGCGTGCTGAGCAAACATGCCGAGCAGTTCGCGTTGTACAGCAGAAGATGAACCGCCTCCGCTCTTGTGCAGAGCCAGCCGTAGGACAGGCAGATGACGGTGTGATGACGGACGTAGCGACTCCGTCCGCTGCGATTACGCGGCTGCTGGAGAGCAGCCTTGACCGCGCGACTGGCTTGGCCTGGCCCGCGGACAAGACCCGACCCGGCTTTGCCGCGGAGCTGGCCCGACGGGATCGCGCAGTTCACTGAACCGCGAACGCCGGGCAGTCGACTCCGCCGGGCCCGCCTTACCAGGGTGGTTGACACCGTTCCACCTGGAGTGGTCCCATTCCCCTAGGACACTAGTTGAATGGGAGTAAGGGTGATCGAGTTCCATCTCGACGCGCGCTCCGGCATTGCCCCCTACCTGCAGATCGTCGGGCAGGTGCGCCAGGCGCTGCTGCTCGGCCTGCTCTCGGAGGGCGACAAGCTGCCCACAGTCAAGGAGGTGGTTGCCAAGGTGGCGATCAACCCGAACACCGTGAGCAAGGCCTACCGCGAACTGGAGCATCAGGGCTTGGCCGCGCCGAAACCGGGGGTGGGCACCTTCATTACCCGGTCCCTGGGCCAGGCCTCGCTCGCCGAGCACGGCCCGCTTCAGCAGGAGCTGCGCACGTGGCTGGCTAAAGCCCGCGCCGCAGGACTGACCGGACCGGGCATCGAGGCGATGTTCCAAAGCACTTTCCGTGACAGCGCCGAAGGGGAGAAAGAGGAGAGATGAGCGCCATATTGCATGCCCAGGGGCTGGGTAAGAGATACGGCCGGCGCCAGGCACTGGCTGAATGCACCCTGGAGATCCCGCCGGGGCACGTCGTCGGACTGGTCGGGCCCAACGGCGCGGGCAAGTCGACCCTGCTGAAGATCGCCTGTGGGACGCTCGCGCCGACAACGGGACGGATCGAGGTGCTCGGGGAGCAGCCCGCCGCCGGCCCCGCGCAGCTGGCGCGGGTCGGCTACGTCGCCCAAGACACCCCCACGTACGCGAACCTGTCCGTCGCCGACCACCTGAAACTCGGCGTCAAGCTCAACCCCCGCTGGGATGCGAAACTCGCGCAAGCCCGCATCGAGCAGCTCGATCTGGACCCGAAGCAGAAGGCGGGCAGGCTGTCCGGCGGGCAGCGCGCCCAGCTTGCCCTGACCATCGCCGTCGCCAAGCGGCCGGAGCTGCTCATCCTCGACGAGCCGGTCGCCAGTCTCGACCCGTTGGCCCGCCGCGGGTTCCTGCGTCACCTGATGGAGTCGGTGGCGGAGAACGGCACCAGCGTCATCCTGTCCTCCCACCTGGTATCCGACCTGGAACGCGTCTGCGACTACCTGGTCGTGCTGGTGGCCTCCCGGGTCCAGCTCGCCGGCGAGAGTGAGGACCTGCTTGCCCAGCACTACCGGATCGTGTGCACCCGACGGGAGGACACTGACTTGCCTCCCGGACTCGAAGTGATCTCCGCGGAGCACACCGACCGGCAATCCACGTTCATCGTGCGCCACCAGACCGAGCTTCCGCCCGGGGACTGGGTGGCGGAACACCTCGACCTGGAAGACCTGGTACTGACTTACATGGAACGTGCCGCCGGCCCCGGCCGCTCCACCACCGCCCCCACGGCCGGAGGCGTGCGATGATCTGGCTCACCTGGCGCCAGTTCCGCGCCCAAGCCCTGGCAGGTGTGGCCGTCCTGGCCGCCGCCGCCGTCTACTTCGTGATCGCTGGCGGCCAGCTGCGCCACACCTACACCGCCGACCTGGCCTCCTGTGCCCCGCAGAGCAGCTGCGACAGTGTGCTGGGCCAGCTCCAGTACCACTATGACGCCGCGTTCAACCTCACCGAGCTCTTGGTGATCGTCGCCCCGGCGCTGATCGGCATCTTCTGGGGCGCCCCGCTGATCGCCCGCGAACTGGAGACCGGCACCGACCAACTCGCCTGGAACCAGAGCATGACGCGCACTCGCTGGCTTGCATTCAAAGTCACCGGCGTCGGCGCCGCCTCGATCGCCGTCGCCGGGGTGCTCAGCTACCTGGTGACGTGGTGGGCCGGACCGTTGGACCACATCACCGGCAACCGGTTCGCGGCGATGACCTTCTCCTCGCGCGACATCGTCCCGCTCGCCTACGCCGCGTTCGCCTTCGCCCTGGGCGTCACGGCCGGACTCGTGCTGCGCCGTACCATCCCGGCCATGGCGGTGACGCTCGCGGTGTTCGTCGGTATCCAGATCCTCGTGCCCGCCGCCATCCGGCCGAACCTGCTGCCCTCCACCACGACCACCTTCCCTATCAACCAGACCACCACCAGCCAGGCCACCGGTATCACCGGCACGGCCGGGAACTTCCACTTCGAGGGCGTGGGCGCATCGCCGGGTGCGTGGGTGCTGTCGGCCCCACCGGTGGAGAACTCCGCCGGCCAGGTGGTCTTCATGGACAGTTACAGCAGCTGCTTCCCGGGCCCAGGCTCGAGTCCGCACCCGGCTCCGGGCGCGACCAAGGCCAACTTCGACGTCTCCCAGATCGGCGCCTGCCTCGCCGACCACGACCTGCACCAGAGCGTCACCTACCAGCCCGGAAGCCACTACTGGCCACTCCAGTGGACGGAAACCGGGATCTTCCTCGCCCTCACCACAGCTCTGACAGGCACCTGCTTCTGGCGGATCCGACGCCGCCAGAACTGACCGACAACTAGAACAGCCGGGCCGGGAGTGTCCTCCGGCCCGGCCGCGCACTCTCCCACGAGGACACTGAAAAGCTGGTGCGGCAGTTCGCCGGGTAGCACGGGGCGCCTGTGATCAGCGGATATCTGAGGATGCGAGTTGCTATCGCAGGCGGGCGCCGCAGAACCGGGCCGTTGTGTGGTGCCTCGGCGGCCCGGTCGGTGAGAGTCAGCATGACGTTCCTCCCGGTACTGATCGTCGGATTGCGCGCCGTTTCACCTCCATGATCCCGGGCAGCCGGACGGGACGAGCTTGCGAGGAGGAACGATCATGTCCATCACCGCACCGACCCGCATCGGGAATCCCGGTTCGGCCCACTTCACCGACAGCCCAGCCGCTGACACCGTCCCGCCGGCGCCGGCACCCCCGGCACCCCCGGCGCGCCCCGACCGCCCCGATCCGATGCCTGATCCCGTGCCTCCCGTGCCGAGTCCTCCGGGCCCCGGGCCCGAGCCGGTTCCGCCTCCGGCGCCCGTGCCGCCGACGCCACGCCCGACGCCCGGTCCGCCGCAGCCCTTCCCGGAGCCCACCCCGCCGACGCCCGGCCCGGTTCCGAGCCCCGATCCGCTCCCGGAGCCCGCGCCGAGTCCGGCCGGACCGCCCGGGCTGTCGCTGCCGTAGACCGACGGCACGACCCGGAGAACATCTCCTCCTGACGGCGCCGAAACCGCAGGTCAACCATGCTGGCTGGGTAGCCGGCCAACGCTGGCAGGCCTGGTTTCGGCGCCGTCCGCGCGTGCTGCGCCGTCCTGTTCCCGTGAGGCGACCCATTGTGGTTCGCCTCGCACGCCGCTACTGTCACGCCTACCCATTCTGCAACGTTGCATTAACCCCGATCGCCTCTTTGCATCGTTGCATCTCCGGTGTCATGAAGGAGTCCGCATGGTTCGCAGAACAAGACTGCTCGGCCGCCGCCTGACCGCGGCGGCGGCCGCGTTGCTGGTCGTCCTGGGTCTGATCGGGGCGCAGGCGGCGTTGGTGACCGCCCCGGCGTCCGCGGCGGCGACCACCGGCGTGCTGTACGCGCCGAACACCTCGGCCAATCCGAGCGAGGACGCCAGTTACCCGCGCGTCATCCGGCTGGCGAACAGCGGCTCGGCGAACGGCACCGTGCTGGCCACCTTCTCCCATTCGGGCGTCGGCTCGACGAAGGCGAACTTCCCGATCTACCGGTCCACCGACAACGGGCAGACCTGGTCGTCCTCGCCGATCGGGACGGTGACGGACACCGTGCACGGCTGGGACCTGGACGGACCGACCCTGTACGAGCTGCCCCGCGCCGAGGGCTCGCTGCCGGCCGGCACGCTGCTGGCCGCGGGCACCGCGTGGAACCACAACGACTTCACCCAGCAGGCGATCGAGGTCTTCGTCAGCACCGACCACGGCGCCACCTGGACCTACCGCAGTTCCTGCACGTCTGAATCGGGGATGGCGAACACCGAGGGCCACGGCATCTGGGAGCCGGACTTCGCGGTGGCCGGGGACGGGAGCCTGGTCTGCTACTTCTCCGACGAGCGGCCCTCGACCAACAGCTACAACCAGGTCCTGGCGCACGTGGTGAGCACGGACGGCGGGGCCACCTGGGGGAGCGAGGTCTACGACGTGGCCGTGCAGGACGGCGTCCAGCGCCCGGGCATGACGACCGTGGTGAAGCTGCCCAACGGCACCTACGGCATGACCTTCGAGGACTGCAAGGCCGGCTTCGACCCGGACACGGCGTGCTCGGTCTACTTCAAGACCTCCCCGGACGGGGTGAACTGGTCGCCGGTCTCAGGCCTCGGATCCCTGGTCCAGACCGCCGACGGCCGGCACTTCCTGCACACCCCGGAACTCGCCTGGTCCCCGATCGGCGGTCCGAACGGCACCCTCCTGGTGTCCGGTCAGCGCCTGGTCTCCGGCGCGGACGGCTCGATCACGAACCAGGACGAGTCCGGGATCGTCCTGCTGGCCAACACCAACCTCGGCTCCGGTTCCTGGACCGAGACCACGGCCCCGGTCAGCACCAATCCGACCGGCGGCTACGACTCCGGCGAGACCGGCTGCGCCGGCTACAGCTCGCCGATCCTGCCGTCCGTCTCGGGCTCGACGATCCTGTACCTGGCCGGGACGCACATCAGCAACGGGAAGTGCGAGGTCCAGTTCGGAACCGACGTCGCGCCCGGCCCGACCGGCAGGATCACCGGTCCCGGCACCGCCGGCAAGTGCCTCGACGTGAACACCAACACCTCGACCAGCGGCAACGCGGCCCAGCTGTACGACTGCAACAGCACCGGCATCCCGGGGCAGCAGTGGTCCGTGGAGCCCGACGGCACCGTGCGCGCGTTCGGCAAGTGCCTGGACATCGTCGGCGACGGAACGGCCAACTTCAGCAAGGTCGAGCTCTGGGACTGCGGTCCCGCACTCGGTCAGCAGTGGCGCGAGCAGGCCAACGGCTCGCTGCTCAACCCGCAGTCCGGCCGTTGTCTGGACGACCCGCAGGCCAACACCGCCAACGGGACCCAGCTCCAGATCTACGACTGCAACGGCCTGTCCACGCAGCAGTGGACGATGCCGGGCGCGCCGACCGCGGCCATCACAGGGCCGGGCACGACGGGCAAGTGCGTCGACGACAACACCAACACCCCGACCAACGGCAACGCGATCCAGCTGTGGGATTGCAACGGGGTGCCCGGCCAGCAGTGGTCGGTGATGCCGAACGGCACGCTGCAGGCCTACGGCAAGTGCATGAACATCGTCGGGAACGGAACCGCGAACTTCACCAAGGTCGAGCTCCGGGACTGCGACGGCAGCGGCGGCCAGCAGTGGGCTCCGCAGGCGAACGGCTCGCTGCGCAATCCGCAGTCCGGCCGCTGCCTCGACGATCCGCAGGGCAACACGGCCGACGGCACGCAGCTCCAGATCTACGACTGCAACGGCCTGTCCACCCAGCAGTGGACCCCGGCCGTCTGAGCCGTCTGAGCCGTCTGAGCTGGAATCGGAGAAACAAGCCGGTGGCGCTTGCCGGTCCTCGGGCCGGCGAGCGCCACCGCGCGGACTCGCCGCCGAAATGTGATCGTCATTCCCTTGCAACGTCGGCAAGGACGGGGATAGCCTCTCTGCAACGTTGCAGAGGTGCCGGAAAACCTCCATCTATCGAGTGAGAGAGAGCGTGGTTGCGATGGGCAAGTCCCGAGGCGGCGCCGGCATCGTCGGTCGTCGTGCGATCGGTCTGGCGGCCGCGGTGCTCGCGGTGGTCCCACTGGCGGCGTGCGGCGGCTCCACGTCGCCCGCCGCGGCCCGGGGCGGCTCCGTCGGCGGTGCGTCCGGCGGCGCGTCCGGCGGTACGTCGGGCTCCGCCGCGTCGGGTGCCGGATGCGCCGCCGGCGCCACCCCGCTGACGTTCTGGAGCTGGACCACCGGCTACGACCTGGCGGTCGCCGAGTTCAACAAGACGCACCCGGACGTCTGCGTCCAACTGCAGAACGCCGGCGCCACGACCGCCGAGTACGTGAAGCTGAACGACGCGCTCAAGGCGCACACCGGAGCCCCGGACGTGGCCACGATCGAGTACTTCGAGCTGCCGTCGTTCGAGATCACGCACAGCCTGGTCGACCTGTCGCAGTACGGCGTCGGCTCCTCGCAGCAGGACATCGCACCGGTGGCCTGGTCGCAGGTGTCGCAGGGCTCGGCGGTCTACGCGATGCCGGTCGACCTCGGCCCGCTCGCGCTGTACTACAACGAGAAGCAGCTCACCGGCGCCGGCGTGCCGGTGCCGACGACCTGGGCGCAGTTCGCCGACGCGGCGGACAAGCTGCACGCCGCCGACCCGAAGGCGGCGATCACGAACTTCGACCCGGCCGACATCCAGCCCGTGCTCGCGCTGATGCAGCAGTACAACGCGTTCCCGTTCACCTACAGCGGCGGGGACTCCCTGGGCGTCAACTTCACCGGCCCGGCGCAGACGGCGTTCGCGAACTACTGGCAGGGCCTGATCGACAAGCACGAGGTGACCACGGCCGCCGACTTCTCCCCGGCGCAGTGGTCCAACCTGGACAGCGGCGCCAACGCCGCCCGGCTGAGCCCGGCGTGGGGGCCGGTGGGCATGCAGCTGAGCATCAAGCAGACCGTCGGCGACTGGCGCGCCGCGCCGCTGCCGCAGCTCCAGGCCGGTCAGAGCATGTCCGGCAACTGGGGCGGCTCCTCCCTCGCCGTGATCGCGGGCAGCAAGCACGCCAAGGCCGCTGCCGAGTTCGTGCAGTGGTTCGGCGGCTCGGCCGACGCCTGGAAGATCCTCAGCGGTCCGGTCGCCGGTGCCTTCCCGGGTTACCTGCCGCTGCTGAACTCGCCCGCGCTGCAGGACGCCACCCTGCCGATCTCGGGCAGCTCGAAGCCGAACGCGGTCTTCGCCACGGCCGCGCAGAACATGACCGCGGCGCAGTGGCCGCCGATCATGACGGCGGCGGCGACCCAGTGGACCTCCACGTTCGCCGGGGTGACGAAGGGCACTGAGACGCTGCCGCGGGCGTTCCAGACCTTCCAGCAGCAGATGGTGAAGTACGCCAAGGACCAGGGCTTCAAGGTCACCGGGAGCTGACCGGACACCGCTCGCCGGCGCGGCCCGCACCGCGCCGGCGCGACCCGCGAGGCCCGGCGAAACCTCCCACACACCTCACGACCTCCGACGGAAGGAAAGGACGAGCCCATGGGTCGGCAGACCATTCGCGAGGCGCGGCCTGCTCCCGCCCGCGCTGTCGGCGCCGACGACCAGGTCGCCGCCGACGACGCCGGGCACGCCGTGCCGGCCGGATCCGTCCGGACCGGGCGGCTGCGCCCCACGCGCCGCACCGGCCGCACCGGCCGCACCGGCGGCAAGGGGCGGGGCCGCCAGTGGCCCGGCGCGGTCTTCATCGCCCCGCACATGGTGGTGCTGGCCCTGTTCATGGTCGTCCCGACGATCTACGCCATCTACACGAGCCTGTACACCAGCCGGCTCATCGGCGGTACGCGCTACTCGGGCCTGGCGAACTACCGCACGGTGCTGAGCTCACCGGAGTTCTGGGACGGTGTGCGGCGGGTCCTGGTGTTCGCCGCGGTCCAGGTACCGCTGACGATCGCCGTCGCGTTCTTCTTCGCGGCGATCTTCGAGGCCGGCGTGGTCCGGTTCAGCCGCTTCTTCCGCACCGTGTTCTTCGTGCCCTTCGCCGTCCCCGGTGTCGTCGCGGCCGTGATGTGGTCGTTCCTGCTGCTGCCGGTCTTCGGTCCGTACTCCAAGGCGATGAGCTGGCTCGGGTTCGGGCACGTCGACTTCTTCTCCTCGGGGATGATCCTGCCGACGATCGTCCTGATCGTGCTCTGGGAGTGGACCGGCTACAACATGACGATCCTCTACACGTCCCTCAAGGCCGTCCCCCGGGAGATCACCGAGGCCGCGGTGGTCGGCGGGGCCTCGCTGACCACGATCATCCTGCGGATCAAGCTGCCGATGGTCCGGCCGACGATCGTGATGCTGCTGTTCCTGAACATGGTCGGCGCCCTGCAACTGTTCACCGAGCCGTCGATCCTCGCGGCCTTCCAGCCCCAGGCGATCTCGTACGGCTTCACCCCCTCGCTGTACGTGTACAACACCGCGGTGGGCAGCGGCGAGTACAACCTCGGCGCCGCGGCGGCCGTGCTGTTGGCGATGATCATCGGCGCGATCTCGCTGGGTGCCTTCGCGGTGCGCCGTAGGAATGGAGAGTTCCGATGAGCACTGACACGGCAGCACGCGCTGTCTCGTCAGGTAGCGCGTCTTCCCCCGATGCGTCCCGCGCGGCGCGGAAGGCCGCTCGGCGAGCGGCGGCGGCCCGAGAGAGCGTGCCGGTGCGCCTTTACGGGCTGCGCCGTGGAACGACGACGCTGCTGACCCTGGTGTGCGCGGGCTTCGCGGTGTTCATTCTGGCGCCCCTGGTCTGGCTGCTGATCAACTCCACCAAGACCCAGGCCAACGTCTACCAGAGCTCCGGCTTCTGGTTCGCCCGCCCGTTCCGGCTGTTCCAGAACCTCGCCGGTCTGGGCAAGAACATCAGCGGCGCTGGAGTCTATCTGCGCTGGCTGGAGAACACGCTGCTGTACGCGGTCGTCGGCGCCGTCGGGGCCACCGTGTTGTCGGCGCTGGCCGGCTACGGGTTCTCCCGGTTCCGGTTCCGCGGCGGCAACGCGCTGTTCTACCTGGTGATGTCCACGCTGCTGGTGCCGATCACGTCGATCGCGCTGCCGCTGTTCCTGGTCTACGCGAAGGTCGGCCTGGTCAACTCGGTCTGGGGCATGATCCTGCCGAGCATGGTCTCCCCGGTGGGCATCTATCTGATGCGCACGTTCATCGACGCCACGGTGCCCCAGGACCTGCTCGACGCGGCACGCATCGACGGGGCGGGCGAGGTGCGCGTCTTCTGCCGGGTTGCGCTGCCGCTGATGGTGCCCGGACTGCTCACGGTCCTGCTGCTGACCGTCGTGGCCGTGTGGAACAACTACTTCCTGCCGCTGATGCTGTTCAGCCGCAGCGACCTCTACCCGCTGACCGTCGGCCTGTCCTCGCTGTCGCAGGCTGCGGAGACCGGCACGAAGGCCGAGCTGGTCCCGGTCCTCATCACCGGCGGCCTGGTCACCGTGCTGCCCCTCATCGCGCTGTTTCTGATCCTGGAGAAGTACTTCCGGGGCGGGGCGTTGCAGGGCAGCGTCACCGGCTGAGCTGTGGCACACCGATCTTTGTCATCACTCGTATGTCGCAAAACCCGTTGGAGGGAAAGTGTCTCTCGTCCGCCCCGAGTACCCTCGGCCGCATTTCGACCGCTCGCACGCCTGGACCAGCCTGAACGGCGCGTGGGATTTCGCTCGGGATGGTGAGCGCGGGCCCTGGTCCGAGCAGATCGTCGTGCCGTTCGCCTGGGAGACCGAGGCCTCGGGCGTGGGTGCGCACTGGCTGGAGTACGGCTGGTACCGGCGCGAGATCTCGGTGCCGCGGGACTGGGCCGGCCAGCGGGTCGTCCTGCACTTCGGCGCGGTGCACCACCTCGCCACGGTGTGGGTGAACGGCGTGTCGGTGGGGGAGCACGAGGGCGGATACACCCCCTTCGAGTTCGACATCACCGACGCGCTCGACGGCGGGTCGGACGCGATGGTGATGGTCCGGGTGTGGGCGCCGGCGGACAAGCGGGAGATCGTCCACGGCAAGCAGCGCAGCATCCCGCGCGACGACTACGACGACTGCGCCTTCACCCCGAGCAGCGGCATCTGGCAGCCGGTGTGGCTGGAGGCCCGCCCGGCGACCCACGTGTCGGGAGTCGCCCTGGCCCCGGCCGACACGCTCGACGCGATCACGGCCACGGTTTCGGTCGCCGGACCGCACAGCGTGGGCGCTCGGGTCGAGGTCGGGATCTCCGGGATCTCCGGGATCGTCGGCGCGTCGTCCGTCACCGTCGAGGTGACCGACCCGACCGCGCCGCTCCAGGTGACGCTGCCGATCGACGCACCGCGCCGGTGGAGCCCCGACGATCCACACCTGTACGAGGTCGAAGTGCGGCTGGAGTCGGCGGACGGCACCGACCGGGTGGCGTCCAGTACCGGGCTGCGCCGCGTCGAGGTGCGCGGGGACCAGATCCTGCTCAACGGCGAGCGCCTGTACGTGCGCGGCGTGCTGGACCAGGGCTACTGGCCGCGTACCGGCATCACCGCGCCGGACGACGAAGCCTTCGTCACCGACCTCGAACTGGCCCGCACGGACGGGTTCAACCTGGTCCGCAAGCATCTCAAGCTGGAGGACCCCCGCTTCCTGCACCACGCGGACCGGCTGGGCATGCTGGTGTGGGCCGAGCCCGCCAGCACCGGCATCTTCACCCCGGACTCCGTCGCCCGCTTCGAGGCGCAGATCGAGCCGATGGTGCGCCGCGACGGCAACCACCCGAGCATCGTGATCTGGGGGCTGTACAACGAGGAGTGGGGGCTGGACTGGGACGTCGTGGCGGACCCGGCGAAGCAGGAGGCGGTCCGGCGTGCGTACGAGCAGCTCAAAGAGCTGGACCCGAGCCGCCCGGCCGTCGACAACTCCGGCTGGTCGCACGTGGCCACCGACCTGGTCGACTGGCACATCTACGACGAGACGCCGGCCGGCTGGGCCGCCAAGATGCGCGCCCTGCTCGACGAGGGCGCGGAGAGCTTCCCGGTCGGGCTCGGGCCCGGCCGGGTCGTCGACAAGGTGCTGATGGCGGCGAAGTCCGGTCCGACGCCGGAGCTGCCGAACCTGAACAGCGAGTTCGGTGGCGGCAAGACCAGCGTGGAGCGCGGGTGGAACCTGCGCTGGCAGACCCTTGAGCTGCGGCGTCGCGACATGCTGTCCGGCTACGTGTGGACCGAGCTCTACGACATCGAACACGAGATGGCCGGCATCCACACCTTCCACCGCGAGGACAAGGACACCGGGGCGAACCGGCCGGACGCGACCAACGCCGATACCGTCGTCGTCCCCGAGCTCAGCCCGGTCGCGCCGGGCCGGGACGTGGTCGGCGTCCGACCCGGCGGCGAGGTGGCGTTCGACGTGCGGATCTCGCATCACGGCGGTTCGGCGGTCGAGGCGGCGGTGCTGCCGGCGTGGAGCGCGGCGCTGGGGGACTACGACGCCGACGCCGTTTCCGAGATCGCGCGCGGAGGAGGGCCCTGGTTGCAGAATACTGTCAAAGTGCATCCCTTCCGGCTCAGCGAGCCCCTGCGCATCACCGAGACCATGCCCGCGGACCGCGCCGCCGCGCGGCTGCACCTGCTGGTCGTCGCGGCGGGACGGATCATCGGGAGCACCGTCGTGGACGTCACGGGGTAAGCCGCGTCCCGAGCCGGCCGGCTCTGCATCGATGCATCGTTGAACTGGAACCGCCACATCACGCTTCACGGGAGGAAACCGCGATGACCACCCCTCGTCTGCGCGACGTCGCCGAGCGCGCCGGCGTGTCGATCCGCACCGTGTCCAACGTGGTGAACGGGTACGCCCCGGTGTCGGACGAGAAGCGGGCCCGGGTCGAGGCGGCGGTGGCCGAACTCGGTTACCGGCCGAACCTGACGGCCCGCAACCTCAAGAGCGGCCGCACCGGGATGCTGGCCCTGGTGGTCCCGGAACTGGACGTGCCGTACTTCTCCGAGCTGGCGCGCGCCGTGGTCACCAAGGCCCGCCAGCACGGGTACACCGTCGTCATCGACCAGACCGACGGCGAACCGGACCGCGAGCGCGAGCTCATCATGGGCGACTCGCTCGCGGCCATGTTCGACGGCGTGATCCTCAGCCCGCTCGCCCTGTCCCAGGCCGACCTGGCCCAACGCGACCCGACCAGCTCCCGCCCCCTGGTCCTGCTCGGCGAGCGCATCGCCGAGAGCGCCTACGACCACGTCGCCATCGACAACGTCGAAGCGGCGCGCGCGGCGACCGAGCACCTGCTGGACCTCGGCCGCACCCGCATCGCGGCCGTCGGCGACCAGCCCTGGGAGACCGGCGAGACCGCCCAGCTCCGCACCCGCGGCTACCGAGAGGCGCACCAGGCGCGCAAACGCAAGGTGGACGAGTCGCTGATCGTCACCACCCGGCGCTTCCACCGCTTCAACGGCGCCGAGGCGATGGCCGGCCTGCTCCAGCACCCGAAGGGCCCGCCGGACGCGGTGTTCTGCTACAACGACCTCCTCGCCCTCGGCGCGATCCGCACGCTGCTCACGCACGGCGTGCGGGTGCCGGAGGACATCGCCGTCGTCGGCTTCGACGACATCGAGGCGGGGCGGTACAACACGCCGTCGCTGACGACCATCTCGCCGAACAAGGCGACCATCGCGTGGCTGGCAGTGGATCGGATGATCGCCCGGCTCGGCAAGCGGTCGGACAGCGGGCCCGTGGAGTTGTGGGCGCCGTACGAGCTCATCGTCCGCGAGAGCTCGGGTGGCGCTCACCCGGTGGCAGGGGGTTCTCAGGCGTAGGAGGCGCTCTCGTCGGACGGGTAGTAGTACGGGTCGAGACCGGATAGGGGATCGCTGGCAGAGCTCTGCCAACCTCGTCCGTCTCCGATCGGACGTCCTGAACAACGAGGCTACGGCACCACCAATGGTCACGGCGCGCGTTTGACACCGGACCTGCTGGACATAGCGCGAGGCCATCGCGACCGGGAGGTTATGGAGTATGCGCATCCTGACAGGCACCGCCGGATGGGCCGACGCGAGTCTGATACGAAGCGGCTGGTACCCACCGGGGACGAGGACCGCGGCGGGCCGGCTGCGCTATTACGGCAGCCAGTTCCACCTCGTCGAGGCCGACGCGCCGTACTACGCACTGCCGAGCGCGGCGACGGTGACCGGATGGATCGACGCGGTGGCGGACGGTTTCACCATGGACGTCAAGGCCTACTCGCTGCTCACCGGCCACCGTACCCGCGTCGCGACCCTGCCCGCCGATCTCAGGACCCGCATACGGGGTCCATGGCTGACCGCGTCGTCGGCCCCGGCCGAGCTCGTCGCGGAACTCTGGCGTCGATTCCACCAGACGTTCAGGCCATTGCGAGAAGCCGGAGTCCTCGGACTGGTGCTCCTGCAGTTCCCCCCGAACTGTCGAGCGGACCCCGCCGGCTTGGCGTCGGTCCGGGCCGCGCTGCGGCAGTGCGGATCCCTGCCGGCGGCTGTGGAGTTCCGGCACGCCTCCTGGCTGGAACCGGAGCAGCGCGAACAGACATGGAAGCTGCTGCGCGACCACGGCGCCGCGTATGTGTGTTCTGACATGTCCCAGTCGCATCCCGCCGCGGTACCTCCGCTGCTCGCCGTCACCGCGAACCGAGCCGTCATCCGGCTGCACGGCCACAGCGCCGCCTGGTCGCGAGGCGGCAAGGAGGAGCGCTACCGCTACGAATACTCGGCCTCCGAACTGGCCGCCTGGGCCGAGCGCAGCCGCCGACTCGGTGAGGCCGCCGAGGAGGTGCATGTCGTGGTGAACACGTGCTGCGCGGGAACCGCGCAGCGGGCCGCGGCGGTGCTGCGCGATCAGCTTGATGCGTCGGAGGCTGGGTCGGGAGGGCTCCCGAAGACGGAGGTGGGAGAGGGAGGCTGATTGTGTAGGCGGTGGAGGGCTGGCTGCGGTTGTGCGGGTCCTTGGGCAGTTGCGGGACCGTCTCGCCGCCTCGCCGTCTCGCCGCCTAGGAACAGGAGCAGGCGTTTTCACGCTGTGGTTCCTGTCTCCGCGGATTCTGCGGCGTCGCCGCTGACGAAAATGCAGAACAAGTGGCCGCTAGGGTCCGCGTAGACCCGGAGCGGCTCCTCCTGGTCGTCCGACCTGTCGTAGCGCAGGGTGGCCCCGAGTGCCAGTACGCGTTCGTGCTGTGCTTCGAGGTCTTCCAACGCCGGGACGTCCAGGTCCAGGTGGTACTGCTGCGCCACGCCCTCCTCCGGCCACGTCGTCGCCGGCAGCTCGTCGACCTGCTGAAACGCGATGGCCGCCGCACCGCGCGGATCGTTCAGGACGAGCCAGTCCTGTCCGCGCGGATCGGGCTCGCCGGGTGCCGGCGGCTCGTCGCCGGGGCGGTAGGTGAAGCCCAGGAGCTCTCGGTAGAACTCTGCGAGGCCGCGCACGTCGGGGGTGTCGAGCACGACTTGGCACCACCGCGGGTATCGCTGGGTACTGACCATGGCTTGACCTCTTTCTCAACAGGTGACGGACGACCGGGCCGTGGACGCCCCTGCGCCAGTCGGCGTGGGGCAATGAGGAGATGAGGTCCTGGTGCAGGCGTGCCCGGTCATTGGCTGAGCGGTGTCGCATCGAGCATTGCGTGGACGAGGTCGTCCGTCGTCGCGCTCACACAGAATCCGGCCTCACGCAGTTCGGCTTGGACCACCATGGCCGACGCCGGCCACATCGTGAACTCCTCGGATGCCCTGCGGACGACCTTGTCGTCGCGCTTCACTCGATAGGAGTAAGTGACTGACGTCAATCCACGCTCCGGACGCATACAGACTTGTGCGCTGTAGATGTCAGGCCCGACTCGTACTGGTGGCAAGTCCTCGATGGTCGGGCCATCCGGAACCGTCGGCGGAGGCGGTTCGAGCAGGAGGAGTCCTCCCGGGACCAACGCCGCCGCCGCGGCGCGCCACAGCGCTCGTCGTACCGGGGGCGGGACGACGCCCGCGATGTTCGAACACACCACGAGATCCGCCGCCTGGACCAGGCCGGCTTCCTGGAACGGGACCGAATGCACGGTCACGCGGGCGCGGACGTCGGCGCCAAGGCCGGCCAGGCGCGTCAGAAGCGCCACCCGCATGGGTGCCGACGGCTCGACGGCGTGGACCGGGGCCGCCGACCGTGCGAGGAGCACCTCGGTGCCGATCCCGGTGCCGGCGCCGACGTCCACGACGCCGACCCGCGCGCTGCGCGCCGCCGCGGCGAACCGGCGTTCGGCCAAGCGGCGATCGGACTCGGCCTGCAGGATGTCGTAGAACTCCGCGGTCACCGAGTACGGTTCGACCTCGAGGGGCGTGTCGTGCCGATCTTGAAGCATGACCGCCTCATACCCGGCAAACGGCGTCATGTGCGGATCGGAGGCAAGCTGCCGAGGTCTCGTTCTTGCGGGGTCAGCAGTATCCACGCGTCACGCCGGTCACCTGCTGTCACGCCGCGATCATCAACTCACTGAAGCGCGAATCGTGATCGCGCGGTGGCACGCTGATTCTTTCTGCATCCTGTATCCGGTCTTCGGGCGCTGGAGGCGCCTGTTTTGGCGGGACGTGGCTTATAGATAACCCACCTGAGTGAGCAGGAGCGCCGGCTAGGCCAACGGCGTCCGGTCGAGCCCGTCGAGCAGCTCACTGATCGAGGCGAACACCGCGGCGGCCCCGGCCTCACGCAGCTCCTGCTTCGAGAAACCGCCGGTCAGCAGCGCGACCGAGGCGATACCTGCCCGGCGGGCGGCCTCGCAGTCCCAGGTCGAGTCGCCGATCATCACCGACCTCCCGGCATCCGGAACCTTCTCCAGCGCCGCGCAGATGATGTCCGGCTCCGGCTTGGCGGCCTCGACGTCGGCACTCGACGTCGCCCCGGCCAGCAGGTCGTCCACATCCAGCATCGAGCGGAAGTGCTCCAGGTCTTCCTTGCCGGCCGAGCTGGCCAGCACGACCGGGGTACCCCGGTCGTGCAGCACCCGCACGAGACGCCGCGCGTCGGGCATCAGCTCGACCTCGCCGATGAGCTCGTGGAAGTGGCGGCTGTGGTCCTCGCGTACCTCATCGCCCACGTCACGCTCGGCGTCCTCTCCCGCCACGGCCGCGACGAACTGGTCACCGCCCATTCCGATGTGCCGGTGCAGGTGCCAGATCGGCAGCACGATCCCGTGGTCGTGGAACGCCCGGTACCAGGCGATCGCGTGCTGGTAGTTGGTGTCGACGAGGGTTCCGTCGAGGTCGAGGAGTGCGGCCGTGGCCGTCTTCGAAGCAGATGTCACAGTCGCCTCACAGCTCGCGCAATGCCGGGATCAGTGTCTTCTCGGCCCAGGCCAGGAAGGGCTGCTGGGCGTCGCCTCCGACCTGCACCAGCGCCACCTCCGTGAAACCGGCGTCGGCGTACGGCCGCACCGCCTCGACGAAGTCCTCCACCGCGTCCCCGCACGGGATCGACTCGGCGACGTCCTCGGGGCGGACGAACTGGCTGGCCGCGTCGAACCCCGCGGTCCCGGGCAGCTCGGCGTTCACCTTCCAGCCGCCGCCGAACCAGCGGAACTGCTCGTGCGCACGGGCCACGGCCCGGTCCCGGTCGGTGTCGTAGCACACGGGGAGCTGGCCGACCTTCGGCTTGCCCCGGCCGCCCTCGGCCTCGAACATCGACACCAGGTCGGACTTCGGCTCCACCGCGATCATCACATCCGCCAGCCGGCCGGCCAGCTCGCAGGAGTTGCGCCCGGACACGGCCAGGCCGATCGGCGGCGGGGTGTCAGGACGGTCCCACAGTTTCGCGGCCTCGACCTGGAAATGCTCGCCGTGGTGCGTCACGTAGCCGCCGTCGAACAACCGCCGGATGATCTGGACCGCCTCGGTCAGCATCTCCTGGCGTACGCTCGCCGCCGGCCAGCCGCGCCCCACCACGTGCTCGTTCAGGTATTCCCCCGAACCGAGTCCCAGGCGGAAACGCCCCTGCGACAACAACTGCACCGTCGCCGCCTTCTGCGCCACCACCACCGGGTGGTACCGGAAGGTCGGACACGTCACATACGTCATCAGCGGGATCCGCGAGGTGGCCTGCGCCGCGGCGCCCAGCACACTCCACACGTAAGGCGCGTGCCCCTGCTCGTCCAGCCAGGGGAAATAGTGGTCGGACGCGACGGAGAAGTCGAAGCCCGCCCTTTCGGCGCCGACGAGGTCCTCGACCAGCTGTCGAGGACCGGCTTGTTCGGTCATCATCGTGTAGCCGATCTTGATCATGCACTCGCTGATGCCCCGGATAAGACGGAGGAAACGGTCGAACACGGTGTGCTTCCGAACAAGGCGCGGAGGTTTCACCACACTCCACCTGCTGAGCCGCCAGCACTGGCCTCCGCCAGGGCATGACGCATGACGCATGACGCATGACGCCCCGAGCCACAGCAGCAGACACGCTTCGGGCTCGGTCACCCCCGCAGCGGGGGCGACCGAGCCCGAAGGTTTCTCCATGTGCTGCTACCGGAGACGGATCACATGGGGTCGCGTCCGGTCGAGCTGTGCTGTGTCTGCGGGCCGACCTCGCCGCGCCAGGCACCGGTTTCGGTGTTGCGGTCCTCGATGAAGTCCTTGAACCTTTGGGCGTCGGCCTTCACCTGGTGCGTGTCCAGTCCGACGGCGCTGCCGGCCTTCTCGGCCAGTCCCGTCGGCTCCCACCCCAACTGGATGGTGACGCGGGTATGGGTGTCGTCCATGCGCTCGAAGCTGACGTTGCCGGCCTGCTGGACCTCGCCGGCCACGGTCTTCCAGCTGATGCGCTCGTCGGGCCGCTGCTCGGTGATCTCGGTCTCGAACCCGCGCGTGACACCGCCGACCTTGACCACCCAATGATTGTGCAGGTCGTCCAACTGGCGGACCTGTTCCACCCCGTTCATGAAATGCGGGAAGGACTCGAACTGGGTCCACTGGTTGTAGGCGGTGTCGATCGGGACGGCGACTTCCACAGACGCTTCAACGGTGCTCACAGGTCACACTCCTTCTCTTCGCCGATGACGGCGGCCTCAGTACGCGACCACCGAGGGCAACGAGGCCTCCGCCTGCCCCGTCGCTTCTGCCTCAAACGACGCTTGCCGGTCAGTCCGACGGCACCCGCGGTGCGGACCAGACGGCGTCCGAGCGTCTGCGTCCGGCATTGATCATGACGACTGCGCCGGATCCGGTGGCGCGTCGTGCTTGCAGGCCATGGCGCTCTTCTCGTCATCGCCTGTGTGAGCTTTGGGGGACGTTATTAACACCGAGCCAGAAACTCCGAAACGCGAGGCCCAAGCAATGGTCGTCGAGGAGTACGGCGAGGGCCACTGGATCTTGCTGTGGAACGAAGAAGAAACCAGACGTCCCCGGTAGCAAGGGTGGCACCGGTGGCAGGGTTCTGCATCGGTGCGGGGCGGGTATCAACCTGGGCGGGGTGGCGATCGTCCGGTGGGCCGCCTGATCCTGGAGGCCCGGCATGGCCAAGTGGGACCGCGATGGCACCGAGGAGCTATTGCGCAAGTGGCGCCGGCAGGAGAAGCGGCGCAAGCGCGTGGCGTTCTTCTTCAGACCGGTCAGCTGGCTGTTCAAAGGGTCGCCCGGCCTGGCCATGATCTTTGTTGCCGCATTCGTGCTGGCTTTGGCTTTCTTCCTGGGCGCGCTCGCAGGATCGTGCCAGCCGCCGTGCAGAAATACCTGCGTCCAGGGTCCCGGCTAGGCTACTGACCTTGAACGTGTACTGACAGGCTTGATCCCTGCGGTACGTCGTGGATGTGAGCAGGTCCGGTTGTCCGCGATCGACTTTTTCCAGACCGGTGACGACAACAAGGCCGCGGCCAAGGCGCTGCGGGTGTCAAACGGCGAGCGGGGCTTGTACTCCAAGGGACCGGCGTCGCTGCCGAAGTTAAGTCTCGGCGCAGTTCACAAGTCCTCCACGATCCGCGGGGTGCGGGGCCTGACGCGCCGTAACGGCTGGTCCTGGCAAACTTCGGCGCGTCGCGCTGTCGAGCGGGACGAGGCGGCGATCGAGTCGTGGAAGTTTGTTGGGAACCTAACCCTGCCGACTCCGGGCTTCAGGCCCGTGCCGCCAGCGCCTTCTCGATCCAGGCGTGGATGGCCGGCTCGGCGGCGGGTTCGCCCATGTGCGCGCGGCCGCCCAGCACGATCAGGTCCGTGCCGTCGCCCCGGGTTCCCGCCAGGATGCTGTCCTCGATCGGGAAGATCGAGTCCTCCACTCCGTTGATCACCAGCAGTGGGCACGCCGGCGAGGCCAGCACGTCGGCGTCGGCGAGGCTGAACCGGTGGGCTTCGGCGGCGTAGGCGGCGACGGCCTTCGCAGGGTCCGGATCCCGGTAGCCGAACTTGTGCGCGAGCGCGTCGGCCAGAGCGAACGGGAACTCCATCTGGTTCTGTGCGCTGATCCACTCGGCGTCGAACATGTGGTGGTATCCGCCGCCGTGCGCCACTACCGCGAACAGCCGGTCGGCGTGGGTGTGCGCGATGCGCACCGCATGGTACCCGCCGGTGCTGACGCCCCGGGCGAGGATCGTGCCGGGGTCGAACCCGAACTCGGGGGCGCTGGCGACGATCCAGTCGAGGATGCTGCTGATCAGCCGGCCGTCCGACGTCGGGTCGTTCGGCGCCGCCGGGCAGTCGCCCGTGCCGGGGATCTCGAAGGTGAGCGTGGCAAGGCCGCGGTCGACGTGCGCCTGGATGGCCGCGGTCTGGTCGGTCCGGTAGCCGTCGAGGCCGCAGATGTACAGCAGGACGGGCCACCCGGCGGCCGGCCGCGGCCCGCCGGGCACACGCAGGTAGGCCGGGATGTCGCCGGCGCGGTCGCCGGCGGCGATGTCGGCGTGCCGGAACGGGATCGCGACGGGGATGTTCGGCGGGTCCAGCAGTTCGGTGCCCCGCTCGTAGGCGGCTTTGCCCTTCTCCCACGCCTGCCGGCCAAGCGGTGAGCGGACGACGGGGACCCGCGCTATCCGGTAGACGGCTGCCGCTCGCAGGAACAGTTCCCGCGCCTGCTCGTTCGAGCCCTGCTTCGCAGCTTCCTGCGCGGCGAGGGTGAGACGGTCGCCGACCGGGAGGAACGGCGCGGCGTAGTCGTCCGGCCGGTACAGGATGCCCGGGTCGTCGCCGGAGACCGCGCGCAGCTCGGCGAAGATCGGTTCGAAGTCCTGCAGCCGTCCGTCGCCGAACGGGTAGATCCCGGCGGCGCACGGCTGACGCCACTTCTGTGACCACAGCGCCGACACCGACTCGTGGTGCGCGAACACGGGGAAGCCGTCGCGCAGAGCCGCGGCGGTGGACTGGACGTGGAACGGCATGGGTCCTCCTCCAAAAATACTTCGTGCTCGAAGCAATCAAGACCCTAACTTACTTCGGGCGCGAAGCAAAGTGCTCTCCGGCGAGACTCACGCCATAGCAATGGTTTGAGTTCGAAGCGCTATGCTGGCCGGATGAGCCAGAGCCGCCCGGACCCCGGAACCGAGGCCCGGCGCGGCGACCGGCACGACGACGACGGGCCGCTGGATCCGGTCGAGCTGAAGACCCTGATCGCGCTCATGGACTCCGTCAACCTGCTGCACTTCCGCCTCGAACAGCAGCTGCGCGCCACGGCCGACATCAGCTTCGTGCAGTTCCAACTCCTGGTCCGGCTGCGCGACGCGGGTGGGACGCAGAGGATGACCCAGCTGGCCGACGGCGTCGTCTACAGCCGCAGCGGAATGACGTACCAGGCCTCGCTGCTGGAGAAGCTCGGCCTGATCACCCGCTGCCCCGACCCCGCCGACGCCCGCGCCACCGCCGTCGCGCTGACCGACGCCGGCCACGCGGTGCTGCTCGACGTCCTGCCGGGGCACGTGCAGCTGGCCCGCCGCCTCCTGTTCGACGCACTGACCGGCGACGATCTGCCCCAGCTGGCCGAGATCATGACGCGGGTCGGCGACCACCAGCGCGCCCAGCCGCCCCGCTCAGCCGATTCGCTCCGGCGCCGCGGCGACAACGCCGAAGCCTGACCTTCTCGTCAGCGGGCTTCGACCGCCTACTCCGCTGCCGCCACGGCTTCGGCGAGACCGCGTCGGCTAGAGAGTTCTCGCTGCGGGTGTTACGGGGGTAGTGGATCAAGTCCAGTCTTGGCGAGGAGTCCGGCCAGGAGTCCGGGTCGGTACTGCATGC